>CACMJB010000005.1 GCA_902613915.1 uncultured Pelagibacteraceae bacterium
GGAACAGAAAAAATAGTTTACAGAGAAGAAAAAGATCCAATTAAAAAACCAGGAGATTCTTTAGTGAAAGTTCATGCATCTGGAATATGTGGATCTGATATGCATGCCTACCATGGTAAAGACGAAAGAAGAATACCTCCACTTATATTAGGTCATGAGTTCAGCGGAACAAGTTTAGACGGAAAATTTAAAAATAAAGAAGTCGTAATAAATCCACTTATTTGTTGTGAGAAATGTGATTACTGTAAAAATAAAAGAGAGCATCTTTGTCCAAATAGAACAATGATTGGAATGAGCACTCCTATACAAAGACATGGTGGTTTAGCAGAATTAGTCTCAGTTCCTGAACAAAATATTTTTGAAGTACCTAAGGGATTAAATATGAAAGAGGCTGCTTTAGCTGAACCCACCGCTGTTGCTTTACATGCTATTTTATTGGCTGAAATAAATTTAAAAAAACCTTTATCGGAGTGTAAAATTTTAATTCAAGGCGCAGGTGCTATAGGTCTACTTTGTGGTCTGGTATTAAATAAAGAAAAAAATTCTAGTAATATAATTATGTCTGATCCAAATAAGAAAAGATTAGACGAATGTGAAAAATATCTTAAAGCAAGTTTTGTTGCACCAGATGATAAATCTATAAAAGAAAATCATTTTGACTTAATATTAGAGTCTGTAGGATTAGATATTACTAGACATCAAGCGATTAATTCAATAGCACCTGGAGGCACTATTGTTCATATAGGTTTAACTCAACCCTCTGGAACTTTTAATTTTAAAAAACTTACAATCCAAGAAGTAACATTAGTTGGAACTTATTGTTACACAAATGATGACTTTAAAAATAGTTTAGTAATTTTAAAAGACAAAAAATTAGGTGATTTAGGATGGATAGAATACCGAGATCTTAAAAAAGGTTCAGATGCATTTAAAGAAATCCATAATGGCACTTGTTTTGCTCCTAAAATCATTCTTATCCCTTAGTTCTTCCTCTGGTTGTAGACAAATTGCATACCTGAAATAAAATTTTAACATAGTTATTCTTAAAGAATTTTAAATAAGATTTATTATGAAAATAAAATTATCAATTTTGATAGCTTTCTTATACTTAGGCTCAGCCTTTGCTGCAGGGCACATTACTAAAGCTCAAAAAGAAAAAACAATAGAGTGTTTAGGTCACTACAGTGCGACTGCTGTTTTACCAGCTGATACTATTCAAGTTAAAAACATGGAATTAGCTTTGGCTTCAGTAAAGGTAATTAGAGAATACCTCACATCTGAAGGTGTTAAGGATGATGAGATGAACAAAGGCATGAATGTTTATGTGGACAAAGTTTATGGAAAGCCTTTTGATAAAGCTAAAAATGGTGAGTGTAATAAATTTATTTATAAGCAAATTAAAGGTTCGGAACAAAAAATCGAAAAATTATCCAGAACGATTTACGCAGGCTAAACATGAGTGGATACGTTATAGCTAATATAGATGTAAAAAATCCTGAAGCTTATAAAGAATATGTTGGCAAGGTGGTTCCGACAGTTCAAAAATTCGGAGGAGAATACCTTGTACGTGCTGGGGAGTACAAAGTCATAGATGGTGAGTGGAAATATCCTAGAACAGTAGTAATTAAATTTCCAACTTATGAAAAAGCTTTAGAGTGGTACGATTCTGAAGAATATAAACCAGTAAAACCAATTCGATTAGCAAACTCAGTAGCTAATGGAATAATAATTAAAGGAGTATAAATGAAAAACTATATGGTAACGCATACTTTTAAGTCTGCCGAAATGAAAAAAAAATTTACTGATACAGTGGCTTCTATGAAGATGGAGGACATTGTTAAGAGCATGAAAAGTGACAATGCAGCTTGTCAAATGACTTGGAACACGCCAGGAGATACAATGGAAATGTATTGTTGGTGGAAAGGAAAAGATGAACAAGCAATTATTAATCAACTAGGTCAAATGAATGATTTTTTTACTCCTCATAAGTTTGTTGAGTGCACAGATCAAGTCATGGACTATAACGCATAGGATATTTATGATAGACAAATTTGGAAACGCATTTTATTTAATAATTTACTTAGCACATTTTATCATAGTTGGTAGCTACGCTTACCAATTAGTCTTTGATACTAAAAAATTTCTTAAGGGTAGAGGAGTAGATAAAACTGCAACTTTAATTACAAGATTTGCAGGCTCATTCATGATTGCTACTGTTCTAATGGCAATATATATCGCTTTTATTAGATCAGGTGGTGTAGAAGCTACTTGGGCCTTCTTTAACCTAGTTTTTATAATGAATGTTTCGATATTAGTTGTAAATTTTTACACATTAAAAATTGATAAAACAGGTTTAACAAAAAAAACTAGAAATGATGGAATTTACGCTCCACTAGTTCTTGTTATTATCAGTGCTATTCTTTGTTACGGTTTAGCTGATAAAATTTACGTTTAAGGATATATATGGCAAAATTTATGAATATTGTTAGATGTAAAGTAAAATCATCTAGCAGAGAAGAATATTTAAAAAAAATTGATGAGCGGCCAAAGTTCGATGGGCAGATTTCAGCAAAGTATGTTGAAACTAAACCCAACGAATTTTTTATGATTGGTGAATGGAATTCTGAAGATGACATTGCTAAAGCAAGACCAAAGATGATTGAATTTTTGGACTCACTTCGGCACACTTTAGAAGAACTGTCATCCGAGTTAGGCGTTACTGACCCTCACTCCGGTACAGTTGTAATCGAGAAATAAGAAAGGAGTAACATGGCTAAATTCTATACACTTGGATGTTATACAGCTAAAGGTCTTGCAGGGTTTGTAAGCAACCCATCAACAGACAGAAAAGCTGCAACATCAGCTTTAGCTGCTTCTGTAGGAGCGAAAGTAACTCAATACTCTGGCCTAAGAGGAAAATATGATTTTATGGCAGTGATTGAAGGAACTTTTGATCAAGCTGCTGCAGCTGCTATGGTTGCCGTTTCTAGTGGTGCTGTCTCAGATTTTACAATTTTAGAAGATGTAGATCTAAATGAGATAGCGAAGACTGCTCAGAAAATGGCTTCATCATACAAAGAGCCAGGAAAATAATTATTTTCTATAGCTAATGCATTTTAAGGTATCAGTGAATTTTATTTGATTTTTATACTTTGATTTAATTTCACTGATACCAAGTTTAATATCTTTATTGCTCATATTTAATAAGCATGAAATGTATCTCTCTCTAATCATTCTTACGTATTTTTGTTTAGAGATAATTACTTTAAAGTTAAAGTTCGAGTAGCTTATTTTTTTAAGTTTTTTTTAATTATCTTAAATAAAACTTCATCTCTTTTTAAACTTTTTTCTAAATTTTTTCTCATTTTTTTAAAACAAGGTATTTTATTATTTTTTGTTTTAAGCGAAAAAATTAATATTTTGCCTTTGGGATTTAATCTTTTTTTAGAAAGGTTAAGAAGGTGGTTTAAATTTGTTTTTGTAAAAAAATGAATAGTTTGTTTGATTAAGATAAGATCATATTTTTTTTGTTTCTTTAGATATTTTAAAGCCTCAATTTTCTTAAATACGATATTCTTTTTAACATCCTTATTTGCAATAATATCTATTCCTGTAGGTTTATTTTTAAATTTGTATTTCTTTTGAAGGGCAGAAATAATTTTTTGCTCTTCCACATCCAATATCTAATATTTTTGAATTTTTATTAAAATTAATTTTTGTTTTAAGAAATTTATTAAATTGAGAGATATACGATTTAGATGATAACCAGGTTTTATTATCCCAGTTTATAAGTTTTTTCATTTAGTTATTTTTAACAGGTTTATAAAATAGGTCTGGTTCTAATTGTAAATAAACAAGACTATACCAATCATAGTGAGCATCAGTGGAATGGACAGTAATAATTTTGCTCTTATTAAAATCAATTACTACTTGTTGACCAGCAAAACCATCCATCATTAATATTGGTCTTTCTTCAATCCCAATAGGATCAAAGTGAAACTGACCTCCATAACTTTGTGTTGCAGCATGATTACCGATAAACTTACTATATTCATCTTTTTTTTTATCGATTCTATTCTCATAGATTGTTTTTAAGTATTTTCCAACACAAGTATCATTCTTCCAATGATCCATTATTAGTTTAGCTATTCTTAAATAGTCATATCTTTGCGCATAAAAAGAATATCTACCGTATTCTCCTTTTTTTCTGTTACTAAATTTGTGTTTTTCCAAAGACTTTCCAAAATAAACACTTTTTTCTACCTTTGCGTCCCCAACAAATATTTTATGCAGTAATTTTTCCCAATCATCATCAGTTTTATAAATAACATAGTTCATTATTACATTAGTAGTCATGGCACTGTAATTGTAATGATTGCCAGGTCCATATCCAGTTTTACCTTCAAAATATCTTTTCAATACATATTTAATAGGTGTTGAATTAACATTAGTTCCTTTACCGTTAATTCTGTTGTCTTTTCTGTAAAATCTTTGACCAACAATGGGTTCATCACCTGCTTGCATGTTTAGTAAGTTTAATAATTTTTGATCTTTATATAAAGTATTGGCAACAGTTGGGTAATCTATATTATCAAAAACTGAATTAATATAACCATCACAAACAGCATAACCAATAACAAGGCTAACTAAACTTTTCCCTACAGAATGTGAAGGATAGTAACCTCCTCTGTATTTACTTTTTCTATTTTGATCAATTAAAATTTTATTATTTTCAAATAAGATATAACTTACTAGGCCTGTTTTTTTATCTTTAAGTTGTTCATCTACTTTTTTAGATAAATCATTATTTTGTAAATTAATCTCAAAATTGTAGGTGTCATTTTTCTTATTACCTATTTTATATTTGTGCATACAATCAAAACAGTATTTTTCATTAGCGTGATGAGCTAACACAAGTGAGTAACTTGTATTCAATAAAAGTATGCTTAAAATCGATAAAAGTCTTTTCATTAAAGCGCAACAACAGCAGCAGCCATAGAAGCAAGTCTTGCTTGAGTATCATCAGCTCTACTTGTTATTACAACAGGAACTTTTCCACCAACTACCACACCAGCTGCACAGGCTCCCATAAAAAAAATCATCATTTTTACCAAAGCATTCCCAGTTTCTACGTTTGGAACTAATAGAATATCAGTTTTACCAGCTACCGCGTTTTTAATTCCTTTAATTTGAGCTGCTTTTTCAGAAACTGAATTATCGAATGCCATTGGTCCAAATACTTCTGCGTTCAAACCTTCTTCTTTTGCTCTTTTGGTAAGTTCACTTGCCTCTATTGAACTCGGTACACTATCTAAAACTTCCTCAGTTGCTGATAATATTGAAACTTTAGGTTTTTCAATTCCTATTCTATTCGTAAAATCTATTGCATTTTTTAATATATGCATTTTTGTTTCTAATTTTGGTAACACGTTTAATGCTCCATCAGTGATGATAAATGGTTTATCATTTTTCTCTAAAGTCATATGCCAAATATGACTTAGTCTTTTCTTCCCAATTAAATTTAAATCTCTTTTCAACACTGCTTTCATAAGTACATCGGTGTGAATATGTCCTTTTACAATTATTTTTACCTTACCTTCACTTGCAAGTTTTGCAGCGATCGGAGCAGTACTGTTTTCATCTGGTTCATTAATTATTTCGTACTTAGAAATATCCCAGTTTAATTGCTTAGCATTTTTTTCGATAATTGATTTGTCTCCAATAAAAACTGGTATGATTAAATTTGCATCTACAGCTTGTTTTGCAGACTCTATTGAAACAGGCTTTACCGCATTGACTATTACTGCTTTTGCAGGCCCTTTTGTTTTAGCTATTTTAAGCAAATTTTCGGGGCAAATAATTTCTTTTTTACTAAGCATTTAATTCATCCATTTCTTTTGAAATTTTAGCAGGAATAGATATATCTTTATTTAAATTTTTTTTATACGTTTTATTTCTTCTCTCACCAGGATACAAAATATTTGAAAATCCTTTTGCTTTTGGAAGTTTTTTGACTAACTTTATGTTTTTCTTTATTTCTTTGATAAACTTACTTCCAATAAAAATTTTTGGATTAATAGTAATAAATAAATGACCCATATTCTGAGGCCCAGAAAAATCATCAAAAGGATCCTTTGTTTTTCCTCCATGGCTACTGCCAGTAAAAACGCCACTTAGAATATCTACCATCCAAGCTAAACCAGAACCTTTAAAACCTGCGATAGGTAATTGAGTTCCTCTAAGAGCTTCTTTGGCATTTGTAGTTATCCTTCCTTGTTTATTGAGTGCAACACCATAAGGAATTTTTAAACCTAACTTATCTGCTCTTCTTATAGCACCCCTGTTAATCATTGATGTTGAGGCATCAAATACAAAAGGAACTCCTCCTGTTGGAACCCCAAAGCAAATAGGGTTAGTACCAAAGAGAGATTTTTTTGCTCCATGAGGCGCTAAGGCAGCAGGTGCGTTAGTGAAACAAAAAACCATTAATTTATTATTGACTGCTTGTTCAGCATAAAAACTTGAAAGTCCATAGTGTCCACTTTTTTTTATAGCAACTAAACCTATTCCAGTTTTTTTAGCATTTTTAATTGCTTGTTTTATACCTATGTCAGCACTAACGAAACCAATACTATTGTCAGCATCTATGTATGAAGCAGAAGAACTTATCTTTTTTATTTTAATTTTTGGTTTTGGATTAATTACTTTTGCTTTAATTCTATCGCAATACATCTTTAGTCTAGCCAAACCATGACCTTTTGCATCTAATATTTCTGCTTTAACTAAATAGTTAGAACAAATTTCAGCGTGATTTTTTGAGAGTTTATGTTTTAAAAATATTTGTTTAAGTTTTGATTTTAAAAGACTTTTTTTCACTTAAATTTTTTATTTCCTTTAGCTTCCCAAAAATTTGTTCTCTGCTCTGGGTTCTCAATTAAACTTTTACACATCATGCCATACTCTTTGGCAAGAGAGGAAAAATCTTTTTTAGCTAATTCTACAAATTTATTAACTTTATCTTTTGTCATTTGAGACATTACCTCTGGATTTAATCCCATTATTTCCCCAAGATCATAATTATATTTTAAAGAAACATCTGCACTATTTTCTAAGCTGTCGATAATACTTTTGTCTTTTCCTGCATCTTTAAAACTTTGGGCGGCAACTTTATAGAAACTATAACAATTAGCGTAATCTTTTTGAATATTTTCCATAACATACTTTGCGACTTTTTGTTCTTTAGCATTTTCATTCGCATTTAAAGAGATAGGAATTATAGCTAAAATTATTAAAATTATTTTTTTCATTTATATTTTTTCATTGAAGCTTCAGCTAAAATTAGATTTGGATCCATAAATATTTTTGAAAGCTTAGCTTTCTTAAAAGACTTATATGCAAAAATTGCAATTGGCAACTCTGTACAGCCCAAAATGATTTTTTTACATTTCTTTTTAATCAGATAATTTACCGCAGGCTTTATAGCCCTCTCAGCTTCCTTGGTTTTACCCATTTTAACAAGTTTTATAGATTTATTAACGCTTCTTTTTTGTAATGTTGTGCTTGGCGAAACTAATAAAAATTTTCTGTTAAAGTAATGACTATATACACCAGTTTTTATTGTTGCTTCAGTTGCCAACAAACCAATTTTAGAATTTCTTTGTAAATTATTTTTTGCGTTCGAATATACAATTTCTGGCATATTTAAAATTGGTATTTTTATTTTCTTTCTAAGGTCTTTGTACCAAAAGTGTGCGGTATTACATGGAATTGATATAAACTTACATTTGCTTTTCTGTAAAAACTTACATCCATCTATAAGACTTTTTAAAACTTTATTATATTTTTTTAGATTTTGTTTTCGATCTGGAATATTCGATTTATTGTATAAAACAAATAAAGGATATTTTTGATCTGCTTTTCCTCTATTTAATTTTGCAAGTTTAGAGCAAAAATCTAACCCTGCTTGTGTGCCCATGCCACCAAGTATTCCAATCATAAATTATAAAATGTATTAACCTTTTCCTCGCCAAGGTATCGTTTTGTCGATTATCTTTCTAATTGTGATATCAAAAATCAATCCCAACATTCCCATTATAAATATAGTGATCCATATTACTTCATACTGGAAATATTTTTTCGCGACATTTTCTACAAAACCAACACCTGTAGTTCCTGCTAAAAATTCTGCCGCAACTAATGTTCCCCAACACATTCCTGTTGCAACTCTTATTCCCGTTAATATTTCTGGCAAGGAATTAGGAAAAATAACGTGTCTTAATATTTGCCATTTGGATGCTCCAAGAGAATGCGCTGCATGTATTTTTGATAATTGAGTTCCTGATGCACCGGCTCGTGCTGAAATTATCATAATTGATAATGACACCATAAATAATAAAAATACTTTTCCAAGATTGTCTATTCCAAGTACTGAAATCACTAATGGCGCCCAAGCTAATGGCGGAACAGGTCTATATAGTTCAATTAAAGGATCAAAAAATCCTTTAGCAAATCTGTTTAATCCCATAAATAATCCTAATGGAACTCCAACTATAATTCCTGCAACTAAACCAAGGAACACTCTTAAAAATGAGTCCCATATGTGACCAGTAGGAATAGGAATTTTTAATAAGTTAAAGTCTCCAGTGACAAAACTTAATACTTTACTTTTGAAATTTGGCTTAACTTCACCTTGTTCATTATGAACTGGGTATTCTCCAGGTAAAATATCTGCAAACCAATCAGGTATTAAAAAACCAATGATCTTACTTACATCCATCATCTCATACCAAATCAATGGAATTTGTTTGTAACCGACATTTGGGTTTAACATTAATGTAAATTTATTAAGCGTATCTGATGGTTTTGGAAGCCATCTACCTGAGCCTTGCTCAGAACAACTTGGGCCACTTGAAATAATCGTACCTGATGGAAACAAAAGAAAATCTACCCATCTAAGGCTGCCTTGTTCTTTTTTTTGCACGTTATCAAAATTGATTATTGATGCCTGCATGTCATTTAGAGTATTAGGTGGAAATATACTTGCGTATTCTATTCTACGAGCAATCTTAAGGATATCTTTTGCTAATGAAGAAGAAATTTCCTCAGAAGCGCTTAAACTATCTCTATAATCTTTTATTTCTTTTTTTAGTTTTTCTAAGGCGGAAGTATATTGCTCATTATGATTTTTAAGTTCAAAGAATTCATCACTTATTAAATTTAATTCTGCAGCTGCTGCTTGGAATTTTAAACCTCGCTTTGTTTTTGGAATAAAGGGAATTTCGATTGTATTTTCAATTGAGGTACTTGATGCTTTCCAAGAACCTTCTTTCTTAGCAGCTTCAATTCTCTCTAATTCTTGTTCAGCACTCTCATTGGGATAATCACTTCTTTTAAAATTCTCAGTTAAATTTATAATTTTTTCATTTATTAATTTAATTTGCTCTCTAGTCTCATTATTTAAAAGCTGTTCACTTGTTAGCAATGGAATTGTATTCTTTGTTTGAGAGACAAAGTTTAGTAAATTACTTTTATCTTGATTTTTGATCCTTGATTTTTTTATTTCAATAGTGATTTTGTTTAAATTTTCTGACTCAGTTTCTATTACCGATGTACTCTTAAGTTGACGTTCATCTATTGGAAATAGATATTTAAGTGAGAGAAGAGACTCGTTTACTTTTCCAACTTGGCAAAGTTCATTAGCTGATTTTGGGAAAAAAGACTTAGCTATATCCCATGAATAATAAAGCCAAACTAATAAAAGAAAACTACTTCCAACAATCACCCAATGAATACCTCCTTGTGCTCTCTCAGGATTTCCAAAAACTGCATCGACTTTTTCAGTTCTAATTAATTTTCTTCCATATAAAACGCACCCTATAATTGCGAAGAAAAATAAAAATGTTAAAAAACCTGTGATCATTTAAACTTCTTTTCCCATTATTTCTTCTTCCATGTTCCATATCATTGAAAGAATTTCTTCCCTTTTAGATACGAACTCTTTATTATTTTTAATATCTCTCAAGTCTTCTTTAAGACCCATTGATGCGAAAGGTAACTTATATTCTTTGTGTATTCTTCCTGGTCTTGGTGCCATAACATAAACTTTTTCTCCAAGTAAAAGAGCTTCTTCAACAGAGTGAGTTATAAGAATAATTGTCTTTCCAGTTTCTTTCCAAATTTTAAGAACCAAAGATTGCATTTTTTCTCTTGTTAAAGCATCTAAAGCACCTAAAGGTTCATCCATCAATATTAACTCTGGATCATTAATTAAACATCTCGCTAGAGCTACTCTTTGCTGCATTCCCCCTGATAACTGATAGGTAGGAGTATTACCAAAACCTTTTAGTCCAACTATATCTAACCATTCATCAACTTTCTTTTGAGTTTGAGCAGCATCTTCTTCTTTCATTCTCAAACCAAAATTTACATTCTCAGCAACAGTCAACCATTCAAACAAAGCGCCTTGCTGAAAAACCATTCCTCTATCAACACCTGGTCCGTTAATTTCTTTATTATTGAGAGTTATTTTTTCCTGAAGTTGGTCTAATAAATCCTGCTGTAATATTTAATAAAGTTGTTTTTCCGCAGCCCGAAGGCCCAAGCACAGTAAGCAACTCTCCTTTTTTAATTGTAAAATTTAAATCTTTTAGAGCATGAACAGTTTCTCCCTTAGGAGTTTTAAATATCATGTTTAAATTTTGAGAAATCAGATTGCTCATAAAAGAACTATATTAGATATTTTGATAAAAAAATAGGCACCAATAATATTGATTGGTGCCTATAATTTTGCTTTCAAGAACTACGGTAAAAACTTAGTAGTTACTGTACCTCTTGGAGTGTCAAAACCTTTTAAAAATTTAGCAAGGTTTCCACTCTTCATAGATTTTTTTGTTTCTTTTGGCGTTAAGAATTTGAAGCCACTTAAAGTGTCTTTCATGTCAGCAACTTTCATTTCTGACTCTTTAGACATAGCTTTCATATCACTTCCACCTTTTCTGTATCTCTCATTAGCTTCATGAGTTAATTCTACGAAAGATTTCAACATACCAGGATTTTCTTTCATAAATTTATTTGTTACAGAAACGATATCTATTCCCATGATACCTCCAGCACGAGCTTCATCAACTGTAAGAAGTCTTTTTCCAACAGATGTAGCAGATTTAATAGAGTTACCTCCAAATAAACATGCCATTACAACATCGCCACTAACTAATGCAGCAGCACCTTCTTCAGGGTCCATTGCAATAATTTCCATTTTTTTTCTGTCAGCACCAACTATTTTCATACTTTCAGTGAAAACGTATTCAGCCATAGTTCCTAAAGGAACTGCAACCTTTTTGCCTTCAAGTTCAGAAGCATTAGCTTTAGTAATACCAGACTTATTAGAAGTAACACATGTTGTTCCTCCCATCCCGTATTCCATTGCAACGTCAACTAAACTGATAGGTGCTTTCGCCTTAACAGCATTAATGTAAGGCATTAAACCTTGTGAGTAAGAGATATCGATATCTCCTGCTAACATAGCATCAGTCATTGCTACACCGTTTGTGAAATTAGTCCACTTAACCGGTACACCAAGAGCTTTTGAGTATGCTTTTTTATTCATGTCCTCAAGATTTGGAGACGGCCATTCCAAAAAAGTACGCAACTCTCACTTCTTTTGCAGCTGAGTTAGCTACTGTAGCAGTTAGAGTAAACGCAAATAAAATCCCAAGAACTGTGCTTATTATTTTTTTCATAGTTCTCCCATATGGTTTGTTTAATAATAAGATTTAAGATTAAATTTAATAAGAAGTAAACAGAAGATTGGTCATGTTTGGCCATATTGATTTTACAACCAAAGATTGTATGTTATATTTCTTGTCAAACTACAACAATAGTCTACAAATTAAAATATGAGTTCATCAAATAGAACAAACATACCAAATTCCCTAAACGAGCATTGGATGCCGTTCACGGATAATAAAACTTTCAAAAAAAATCCAAGATTAATTACTGACGCAAAAGGAGTTTATTTAACTAATCATCAAGGTAAAAAAATGATAGATGCAAGTTCCGGATTATTTTGCAATCCGCTTGGTCATGGAAGAAAAGAAATTACCGAAGCTGTTTCAAGACAACTAGAAAAATTAGATTATTGTCAACCATTCAATCAAGGTTATGGAGGATCGTTTGAACTCGCAACAAGAATTGCAAAGAAAACTCCTGAAGGAATTAATAGAATATTTTATACAATTTGTGGATCTACTGCAGTGGAGACAGCAATTAAAATTGCTATTGCATATCATAGAGCAAAAGGTGACTCAAAAAGATTTAGATTTGTTGGTCGTGAAAGGGGTTACCACGGTATGAATATTGGAGCGACTACCGTCGGAGGAATGATTAATAATGTGAAAACTTTCGCTAGCGTTTTAATGCCTGGAGTTCAACATATGAGACATACTCATTTACAAGATCATAAATTTGTAAAAGGTCAACCGGACACAGGAGTAGAAATGGCTGAAGATTTAGAGCGAATAGCAATGAACTTTGGTGGAGAAAATATTGCTGCTTGTATAATTGAACCGATTGCGGGATCAACTGGCACACTAGTGCCTCCAAAAGGTTACTTAAAAAGAATAAGAGAAATTTGCGATAAGCACGGCATTCTTTTAATTTTTGATGAAGTTATAACTGGTTGGGGCAGAACCGGTTCTGCGTTTGCATCACAAGAGTTTGGTGTTACTCCTGATATGATTACGATGGCAAAAGCTACTACAAATGGTGTAATTCCGATGGGTGTAGTTGCTGTAAAAGAAGAAATGTATGATGCTGTCTTAGACTCATCTAAAAATCCAGAAGGTACGCCGGAATTATTTCATGGATATACTTATTCTGGAATTCCAGCAGCTGTTGCAGCGGGTTTAGCAGTTCAAGATATTTTTGATAAAGAGGACATTTTTAATAGAGCAAAAGAGATGTCGCCTTATTTTCAAGACGGATTACATTCTTTAAAAGACCTTAAAGAAATTGTTAGTATTAGAGGTTATGGAATGATGGGTGGAATTGAAATGAGAATGAAAGACAAACCTGGAAAGTCTGGCTTTCAAACTTTTAAACATTGCTACGATGCTGGTGTTAATTTCAAAAATACTGGAGACTCATTAATTATAGCCCCTCAATTTATATGTGAGAAAAAAACATATCGATGAAATCATAGAAAAATTAAGAACAGGTATTACTAATTACTCAAAGTCATAAATGATCGTTGGAGTTCCAAAAGAGATAAAGCTTCAAGAGCATAGGATCGGATTAACACCAGAAAGTGTAAAAGTTTTAATTGATAGAAACCACGAAGTGTTAGTTGAGAACAATGGAGGTTTAGAGGCAGGATTTACCAACGAGGATTATCTTAAAGCTGGAGCAAAAATAATAAATTCTCCTGAAGAAATTTTTAAAACTGCTGAATTAATTGTTAAAGTTAAAGAACCTCAATTAAATGAAGTTAAAATGATAAGAGAAGGACAAATAATCTATACCTACTTACATTTAGCTGCTGCAAAAGAATTAACCTTAGGCTTAATGAATTCAAAATCAATCTGTATAGCTTACGAAACAGTAACCGATGATAATGGACGCTTACCGTTACTTGCTCCTATGAGTGCTGTCGCTGGCAGAATGTCCATTCAAGCTGGAGCTCATTGTCTGGAGAAAAATCAAAAGGGCAGAGGTTTACTTATTGGTGGAGCTCCAGGCGTAGACTCAGCAAATGTTGTAATTCTCGGAGGTGGAGTAGTTGGAGAAAATGCTGCAATTATAGCTACAGGAATGAGAGGAAAAGTTTACGTAGTTGATAAATCAAAAAAAAGATTAGAAGAGTTACACAAACAATTCGGTGACAAAATTATCCCTACAGAGAGTAGCAAAACGGATTTGAAAAAATTAATTTCTGAATGCGATTTATTAGTAGGTGGAGTTTTAATCCCAGGCGCGGAGGCACCTAAGCTTGTAACAAAAGAAATGATTAAGTCTATGAAAAGAGGCTCAGTTATTGTGGATGTTGCAATTGATCAAGGCGGATGCGTGGAAACAAGTAAACCTACTACACATGCGAACCCAACGTATATGGTTGACGAAGTTGTTCATTATTGTGTGGCAAATATGCCAGGGGGCGTTCCAAGAACATCTACAATGGCACTTAACAAAGCAACTCTGCCTTTATTATTAAAATTAGCAGATCAAGGCTATAAAAAAACTTTAAGAGAAAATAAAAATTATCTAGCTGGATTAAACGTTTACAGGGGAAAAATTACCCATAAGGGAGTATCCGATGCTTTTAAATTAAAATATACTCCTGCTTTAGAACTATTATAAACAAGAGTCATATTTTACTCATTTTGGGTCGAGTTAGTTTTTTTAAACCCATTTTGCCCCTCATAAACATTTCAATTTTAAATCATTGTGATTTAATAATCATTATGAGCACTCAATATAACTTCGACGTAAATAAGCAAGAATCTAATTTTTCTAGCAATAGAGTGAAAGTTACTGATTTATTATCGAGAATGAACGAGGAAAAAAAAATTGAGAAAAAAAGAAATCTAGCTCTTGGTGTTGCGGCAGTATCAGCTGTAACAGTTTTTGGAATAATACTTACTATTTAATATAAAAATTAATCAATTTTGCAATTTTCTTTGCATCACTTATTTTCATTTTAGTATGAATTGGCAAAACAAGATAATTATTTTCAACTTTATCCATGTTAGGGAATTTTTTATTTTTTACAAATTTTTTAAATATTGAATATCTATCATTTCTAAAATGAACTTGGTTGCTTTCTATAAAATGATTTCTTAATTTTTTTTGAAGGAAGTCCTTTTTTTTTAAAATTATCGTGTAAAGCCAATTTGAATGAGACACTTCTTTTGAGTGATCAACAATATGAATTTTCTTATTATCTTTTAAAAAAAAGTTGTATGTATTAAATATTTTTCTTCTTTTAGACCAAATATTTTTAAACTCTTTTATAGACTCTAATAGGAGTGATGCGCCAATATCTGTCATTTGATATTTGTAACCTATCTCTTTAATATCATTTTCCCAAGTACCTCCCTGCTTTGCAAGTCTATCTATTCCAAACCATCTAATTCTTCTGGCTTTTTTTAAAATTTTTTTATTTTTAAAAGTCAACATGCCTCCATCACCAGAGGTAATTTGTTTTATTGCTTGAAAGCTAAAAATAGTAAAATCTGCAAATCTAGCTATTGGTTTTTTTTTATATAAAGCTCCTAGGCTTTGAGCTGCATCTTGAATTAATAATATTTTATTTTTTTTTGCTATTTCTTTTAACTCATCAAGTTCACATGGTAATCCACCATAATTTACAAATACAATTGCTTTAGTTTTTCTTGTAACAAGTTTTTTAATACTATTAATGTCAATATTAAGTGTTTTAGGATCAACATCAGCAAATTTTATTTTAGCTCCAATGTATAAAAGTGGAATATTAGTAGCAGTACAAGTAAAGATTGGGCAAATCACTTCATCTCCTTTTTGTATATCAGCCAATATATAAGCCAAGTGTAATGCATCGGTACCAGAGCCAACTGCTACAGATGGTTGGTTGTCTGCGAATTTTTTTGAGAATATTAATTCAAGTTTGTCAACTAGAGGACCTTGCCCGACCCATCTAGTTGAAAAAACTCTTCTCAAAGCGGACATGTAATTCCTTGGAATGTGGGGATAAAATTGTGTTATGGATTTTTTAGTATCTCTTATTAATGGAAAATCTTTGAACATGTAAAATAATTCTTATATATTTATTTATGTCTGAATTTAAATGGGAACATTATAACCTAAAAAGAAATAAAGAGGCAATTAAAATCAATAAATACAATCTAAAACATAAAGTTAACTTTCTTGAGCCGGGAGTTTACAAAAATATAAGAGATATTTACGCTTTATCAATATTGATTTCCAAAGGAAAAAAAAGAAAAATTAATATTTTAGATTATGGTGGTAACTTAATGTCACATGTAAATTTAACCAATAAAATCTCTACCAAAAATATCAAATTTTACATTTACAATCCTTTTTCAAAAAAAAACGATCAATTAAAAAAAAAATTAAATATTTTTACTATTACAAAAATTAGCGAAGCAAGTAAGATTAAAATTGACTTAATTTATTTTGGATCAGTTCTTCAATATATAAAAAATCTTTTTACTTTAGATAAAAAAATTTTAAATAAAGCAAAATTTATACTTATTACGCATACTCCAATCACTTTAGATAAAAAAAGTTTTTTTGAAACCCAAAAAAATGAAAAAAAACTAACTCAGGTTGTACATACGTTCAATTTTTTAGAAAAAAATATATTAGAAAAATTTAAATTAATATTTAAATCAATTAATGAATTTAAATATTCTGGGTTAAAAAAAAAAAGAAAAAATGTATTTTCACTAAACCTATTATTCAAAAAAAAATGAGAATTTATTGTACAACCATAAAGTATTATAAAATTATGGATAAATTGCCAAAATTTATTATACCTTTAGGATTAGGTGATGGAAAATATCCTAGCAATTGGCTTAACGAAAAGTCTGGAATAAATATTTCTAACCTTAATGAATATTATGCTGAATTTTCTGGTTTTTACTGGATTTGGAAAAATGAATTGAGTCGTATGAGAGATGATGATTTGATAGGAAATTGTCATAATAGAGTTTTATGGTTAAATCAATTTCAAACCAAAAAAAAAAAATTTACCTCTGATACATTATTTAATAATCTTTTAAAAAAAGATAATAAACTGTTATCTCAATCAGACGTAATTCAAGTACAGCCCATAACATTTGAAAATAAAAATTTATTAAAAGATTTTGAAGAGGTTCATAAGTGTGATGCATTAGAGAAAAGTTTAGAATTTTTACCAAAAGAATTATCTAAAGAATTTTTAGAACATTTAAAAAAAAAAGAAATTTTTCCACATAACATGTTTATTACGAAGAAAGTTTTTTTTGTAGATTATTGTAATATAATTTTTCCATGGTTAGAAAAATGTTATGAATATTGTAATAAAAAAAATTTATGTATTGGTTACAATAAGAGGTTGCCTGCCTTTATAGCTGAACGTTTTACGTCATTTTGGTTTTCTAGATTTAATAACCGATCACTCTTATCATATGCAAGATTAGGAAAAATACATTTATCTAACAGTCTTAATAGCATTTTAAATACAGCAAAAATTCCATGTACCTACTACCAGTTTCCTACGATACATAGATTTTAAATGTAAATTGATTTATTATCTTGTCAGGTATTAAAATCTTGACTAAATATAATTATATTTTGGCGAGGTAGCTCAGTTGGTTAGAGCACAGGACTCATAAGCCTGGGGTCGGCGGTTCGAATCCGCCCCTCGCTACCATTTAAGCAGGACCAAAATAAAAACTTTTATATAAAATATATGTCAATAGCTATTTTTTGTATAACACTCAAACCAGAAAATGAAAAATTTATTAAAGATCTATCTTATATTCCGGTAGGTCTTGGAGATAAAAAATTTTCAAAAAATTTTTTTACAGATAAGTCAGGTACAAATATCTCAAATAAAAATCCTTTTTATGGTGAATATACTTTTCATTATTGGTTATGGAAAAACTATTTAGATAAAATTGATCATGAATGGGTAGGTTTCTGTCAGTACAGAAAATTTTTTGTTAAAAAAGATTTGTTTGATGAAAGCATTCCACCCTTTACAAAACTCAAAGAGAATGTGATAACGAAAGTTGATAGCAATATCGAAAAATATGATTGTATTTTAGGTAAAAAATATTCTCTGGAAAATTACAAATTATCTAAGATTGTCAAACATCATTTAATTCATTTTTTGTTAAATCCCCAAAAATTGTTTTTTAAAAACAAAAGATCTATAAAATTTCATTTTGATATTTTTCACGGTAAAGGAAACTTAGATTCTGCAATTGATTTACTTGATATAAAGGAAAAAGAGAGCTTTAGAGAATATGTAAATAATCATTCTCACTTTAATCCACATAATATGTTTATATGTAAAAAAAAATTTTTAAAAAGTTATTATGAGGTTGTATTTCCGTGGCTTTTTAGCTGTGAAAAATTATTTAAATTTGATGAGCTTGAGGGATTTGGAAAAAAAAGAATATTTGGTTTTCTAGCAGAAAGATTTTTATCTTATTGGTTTAATAAAAATTGTTCTGTAATAGAATTCCCGATTATTCATAAAGATCTCTCACTTTATAAGTAACCATAAGTATTACAAAAATTATCAAAACTTGGCAGATCTTTATCTTTTTTTGAAAGTATTTTTTTTCTATTTGGCCATTTTATTTTTAGTTTTCTATCTAAAACATTTATTCCACTTTCGTATTCAGGTTTATAGTAATTACTTAGTTTATAGTAGACTATGTTTAATTTATCGTAACTATAATAGGCATGACCAAATCCCTCAGGAATATAAAGGCTAAGACAATTTTTTTCAGATAAAATAATCTTAAAAGTTTTTCCAAACGTTTTAGAATTTTTTCTTAAGTCAATTACACAATCTAAAATTTTACCTTTTAACACATTTACATATTTTGCTTGTTGAAACTTATATTGAAAATGAAACCCCCTAAGCGCATTAGATTTGGAACTAGTGCAATATTCAAAAATAAATTTATTATGGCCTAAGATTTTTTTATTATAAGTTTCTCTTAAACTACCCCTTTTATCGACATTATTTTTTTGTTTTATAATTAATAAATCTTTTATTTTTGTTTTAAAAATTTTCATACTGGAATTATTTTTTTTAATTTATCTAAATTCATATTCATTTTTAAAGGAAGTTGTCCTTTAGATTTAATTCCTTTAACTTCTTTATTATTTTGTTTTACAAAATTGTAAATTGATTGACTTTTACCACCAACGTTGATTATACCTTTTTTATTTATAAGATTTACAAAAATCTTCGCGAATTCATCATGAAAAATAAAGTTTGATTTTACATTATCAAAAGCAAATTTGTGAATAAATGGCTTTTCAGTCATACAAGCTCTTATAATTAAAGAATTCTTATACATCTTTACTGAAGCCTCGGCACCTAGTTTTGACCACCCATAGTTATTCCAAGGTAAGATCGGATCAGTTTCCTTATACCCTCCTTTTTTTCCAGGATATACATAGCTTGTTGAGAAAAAAATAATTTTAATATTTTTTTTTGAGCAAATTTTTACTAAATTTGCAGTTCCGATAATATTTACATCAATGCTTTTAGCAATATTTTTATCATGTAATGACATAGGTCTAGATAATGCAGCCAAATGCAAAAGACAGTCTGGTTTATATTTGTTTAAATTATTTTCAATTGATTTTACTGATAGGATATTTAATTCTTTTTTATTTTTATAAATAAATTTATATTTTGATCTAATTTTTTTTAGTTCTTTTGCAAACCTTCCGCTGCCACCTGTCACAAGAATTTTATTTATCATTTTTTTAAATTAAATCTCTAAGATAATTTGAATAAATGCAATTTCCATAAAAGTTTATTGCATCTTTAACATTTTTTTTATTGATCCATTTATAATTTAAAGCAATTTCTTCCAGACAAGCAATTTTTAATCCTTGTCTATTTTCTAATGATGAAACAAATGAAGAAGTATTATAGAAGTCATCAATAGAGCCAGTATCAAGCCATGCACCACCTCTTCCAAGAAGCTCAGCATTTAATTTGTTTTTTTTATTGTATTTATTCAATATTTCAACAATTTCTAATTCCTTCCTATTAGAAGGTTTAAGCGATTTAGCGAATTCAATTACTTTATTATCAAAAAAATAAAGACCTGTTATTGCTAAATTTGATTTTGGATTTTTTGGTTTTTCAATTATAGAATTAACTTTATTTTTTTTTCCAATTGTTGCTACACCATAAAGCTCAGGTTTTTTTACCGGATGTAAAAAAATTGTACAACCAGATTTTAGTTTAATACATTTTTTTAACTTATTTGTTAAGCTTTGCCCGTAAAAGAAATTATCTCCTAAAATTAAAGCTACATTCTCTTTTTTTATAAATTGTTCACCCAAAATAAATGCATCTGGCAAGCCTCTTGGATAATTCTGCTCAAGATAAGTAATTTTTATTCCAAACCTTTGACCGTTTCCAAGTATTTTATTAAATTGATTTAATTGTCCTTTATTTACAATGATAAGAACGTTTTTAATCCCTGCTAACATTAAAACTGATAGAGGGTAATAGATTAACGGTTTATCATAAATTGGTAACAACTGTTTGTTAACAGCTTTTGTTAAAGGGCTCATCCTTGTCCCATGGCCTCCTGCTAATATTATTCCTTTTTTTATCATTTTGAACCCAATCTTTTTACAAATAATTTTTTTGAAATATTAGAAAAAAATTCTGAGTTTTTTAAATACCATTCAACTGTCTTAGATATACCATCGTCAAATTTAGTTTTAATTTTCCATTTAAGTTTTCTTTTAATTTTATTACTGTTTAAAGCATACCTAAAATCATGTCCTGGTCTATCTTTTACAAATTTTATTCTAACATTTCTTCCAACTTTAAATTTTCTTTTTTCAAAATTATTTAAAATTTTTTTTACAATGTAAATATTATTACAATTAAAGCCTGAACCTATATTATATTTTTCTCCAGATTTACCTTTATAAAATAATTTTAATAGTCCTTCACAGTGATCATCTACAAAGATCCATTCCCTCGAATTTCTGCCATTGGCATAAATAGGCAAAGGTTTATTGTTTAAAATATTATAAATCATTTTTGGAATTAATTTTTCTGGAAATTGTCTAGGTCCGTAATTATTTGAACAATTCGAAATTACAGCATTAATCTTATGAGTTCTTACATAAGAATATACCAGATGATCGGAAGAGGCTTTTGTTGCAGAGTATGGGGAACTAGGTATGTAGGGATAATTTTCATCAGATCTTTTACCAATTGGTATGTCTCCATAAACTTCATCTGTAGAAACATGTATCAGTTTTATTTTTTTTTTATATTTTTTAATTGCTTCTAAGAGATTGTAAACACCAAGAACGTTATTTTTAATAAAATTATATGAGCTATCTATTGATCTATCCACATGAGTATCTGCCGCCAGGTTAAATATTCCATCTGGTTTAAATTTCAATAAAATTTTCAATATTTTCTTTTTTTCATTTATATCAGCTTTGACAAATGAATAATTTTTACTTTTTAAATTTCTTAAATTATATTTTTGCGCTGCATAAGATAAATTATCAATATTTAAAACCTTAAATCCTCTTTTTATCAATAATTTTATTAAATTACTTCCTATAAAGCCATAACCACCAGTAACAATAAATCTTTTCATTTTAACTTTTTTATATTATTTATGGAATTAAGTATACTTTCTAAGAAATTAAGGCATTTTTTTGATAAAAATTACAAAAGAAAATTTAACGATTGTTATAGTTACTTTAAAAAGTGAGGAAGTAATACATCAATGCCTCCAATCAATACCATCTGATATAAAAAAAATAATTATTGAAAACTCTGCAAATCAGAATTTCACTAATGAATTAGAGAAAAAATATAAAAATATTGAAACTCATCTCACCAACGAGAATTTAGGAATGGGAAAGGCTAATAATATTGGAATTGGTAAATCAAAAACTAACTATGTAATGATTCTTAATCCAGACACTGTGCTTAGAAAAGATACCTTAGATACAATATTTAAAATTTCAAGTAATCTTGATTTTGCAATATTAAGTCCAATTTGTGATGATAATAACTTTCCAAATTATAAAATTTTTTCAAAACAACTTGAAACAAATAATATTAATTTAATTGAGGTAGATAGGGTTGACGGTTACGCGATGATATTTGATAAATCAAAATTTGAAAGTTTTTTTGATGAAAAATTTTTTATGTATTTGGAAAACGATGACTTGTGTTTAAGGTTAAAAAAAAAGGGTGAAAAAATATTGGTTTATAAAAAATCCGTTATTACACATTTGGGATATCAAGCAGTAAATCAAAAGTACATTAATGAATTAGAGTCATCGAGAAATTGGCATTGGAATTGGTCAAAATTTTATTTTAGAAAAAAACACTACGGTTTTATTTTTGCTTTTATTTCAGGACTTCCGTCCTTTCTCAAATCCTGTTTAAAATGTTTGTTTTTTTATTTTATTGGTAAAAAGCTTGAATATAAAAAATATAAAAATAGAGCTGCTGGATTTTTCAACTCGATGCTGAATAAGCCATCTTGGTATAGACCAACATTTGATTGAAAAAAAATTAAGTAAAGTTATAAATAAAATTATGGCAAAAAACACAATCATTGTCACTGGAGGAGCAGGATTTGTAGGGACGAATTTAATAAATTTTTTATTAAAAAAAAAAAAATATAAAATAATCAGTATAGATAATTACTCCTCAGGCACAAAAAAAAATCATATTAAACATAAAAGAGTTAATTATATAAAAGGTAAAACTTCTAATATTGAAAAATTAATTAAAAAACCATCTGAAATAAATACAATTTTTCACTTTGGTGAATTTGCAAGAATATATCAAAGTTTTCTTAAAACAGATGAATGTATTGATTCTAACTCAGTTGGATCTAATGCGGTTTTCAATTTTTGTTTGAAATATAATGTTAAACTTATTTATTCTGCTACCTCAGCATCTCTGGGAAATAAGGGAGATGACAAAAACCTTTCTCCTTACGCATTTACAAAATCAAAAAATTTAGAATTGTTAGAAAATTTAAAAAAATGGTTTAAATTCAAATATGAAGTAATTTATTTTTATAATGTTTATGGGCCCAATCAAATATGTAAAGGTCAAATGTCTACTGTCATTGGAATATTTGAAGACCATTACAAAAGAGGTAAACCGTTACCTGTTGTAAAACCTGGTACGCAAACAAGAAGATTCACGCATATAGACGATACAGTCAAAGTCTGTTATATCGCTTGGAAAAAAAATCTCTGCAGGCATTATAGTATAGCTAATAAAAAATCCTATACAGTTTTGGAAGTAGCAAAAATGTTTAATTCAAAAATAAAGTTTTTACCAAAGAGGCCGGGTGAGAGATATGCTTCAGCTATTATAAACAAAAATTTATCTAATAAAATGTATAAGCACTTTGGAAAAATCAATTTAAAAGATTATATAAAAGAATTCATTAGAAATAATTGATTAGTGCCCGGGAAATTCTATTAAACTTTCCGTTTTATATCCTTTTTTCTTAAGCAAATCATTTCCAGGAAGATCAAATAAATTAATAACAAATATAAAACCTGCAACTTTACCTCCTGAAATTTCAACTATTTTTGCAGCAGCTTCGGCTGTACCTCCAGTAGCTATAAGATCGTCAATAATTAATATTTTCTCTCCTTTATCTATCGAGTCTTTATGCACTTCAATTGTTGCAGTGCCATATTCCAATTCGAAATCAACAGAATGAACTTCTGCTGGTAATTTATTTTTTTTTCTCAAAAGAATAAAAGGTTTTTCTAGTTGATAGGAGACTGTAGAGGCAAAAACAAATCCTCTAGACTCTATTGCAGCAACTTTATCAAAATCAACATTTTTTGCTAATTCAATAATTTTATCATTGGTGTATTTAAAAGCTTTAGCATCTTTAATAAGAGTAGTAATATCACGAAATAAAATTCCTTTTTTTGGATAGTCAGGAATTGAGCGAATATGTTTTTTTAAGTCCATTATTTACTTCATGTTCTAACAAAAAAGCATTAATAATTAAATAATGAAAGTTAGAAAGCTCGGGATAATTGGTGGTAGTGGTCTTTACAAAATGGAAGGTTTTGAAAAAACTAAATGGAAGAAAATAGATACTCCGTGGGGAAAACCCTCTGATGAAATTTTAATTGCCAAACTAGGTAAGGAAGAAATTTGTTTTATACCTAGGCACTCAAGAGGACACAAGATCAACCCAACAAACATTAATTTTAGAGCTAATATAGATGCAATGAAACAATTGGGAGTAACAGATATAATTTCTGTTTCAGCAGTCGGGTCACTAAAAGAGGATTTAGAGCCAGGAAAATTTGTAATAGTTGATCAATTTATAGATAGAACTTTTTCAAGAACAAAAACATTTTTTGATGAGGAAATTGTTGCACATGTTTCAATGGCTAAACCTACAAGCCCTGGTTTAGCTGATTGTTGTGAAGCTGCATTAAAAAAATTAAATATCAAAAATCAAAAAGATGGAACTTATGTTGTAATGGAAGGACCACAATTTTCAACTTTAGCTGAGTCCAATCTTTATAGAACTTGGGGAGCTGATGTTATAGGGATGACTAATATGCCAGAAGCTAAATTAGCTAGAGAAGCAGAAATAAGATACTGCACAGTTGCAATGGTTACAGATTATGATTGCTGGCACCCAGATCATGATGAAGTTGACGTAAGCATGGTTATTCAAACATTAATGAATAATGCTTCAAATGCGCAAAATATGATTAAAGAAGTAATTAAAACTTTTAAAGATTTTTCAGTAGATAATGACCCTGCTAATAATTGTTTAGATGTAGCGATAATCACAGATCCTAAATTAAGAACAAAAAAAACAATTAAAAAACTAAGTAATATTGCGGGAAGAGCTCTTAATAAGAAGTGATGAGAATAGAAAACAAAGCTTACCGAACTATTTGGTTTGAAGATAGTATAGTAAAAATAATTGATCAAACAAAATTACCTCATAAATTTATAATTAAAAATTTAAAAACTGTAATGGACGCGATAAATGCAATTAAAACTATGGAAGTTAGAGGTGCTCCTTTAATAGGAGCTACCGCAGCATATGGTTTAGTTTTATCGATCATTGAAAAAAATGATTTATCCTTTTTAAAAAAGTCTAGTGAAGACTTAATAGCATCTAGACCAACGGCAATTAATCTCAAATGGGCAGTTGATAGAATGATGAAAAAATTATCTGGTGTAAATAATAATGATATTCTTAGTATAGCTCTTAAAGAAGCAAAAGCTATTGTTGAAGAGGATGTTAGTTTTTGTAAAAATATAGGGCTTAATGGTTTAAAAATTATTCAAGAAATTTTTGCTAAAAAAAAAGATACAGTTAATATTTTAACTCACTGTAACGCTGGATGGTTGGCAACTATAGATTGGGGAACAGCAACATCGCCAATTTATCATGCTCATCAAAAAGGAATTAAAGTTCATGTTTGGGTCGATGAAACAAGGCCAAGAAATCAAGGTGCAAACTTAACCTCTTATGAGTTAAATGAAGAGGGAGTTCCAAATACTGTAATCACTGATAATGCTGGTGGTATATTAATGCAAAGAGGTCAAGTCGATATGTGCATTGTTGGAACTGATAGAACATTATCTAATGGTGATGTTTGTAATAAAATTGGAACTTATTTAAAAGCATTAGCAGCAAAGGACAATAATGTTCCATTTTATGTGGCTCTTCCAAGTTCAACAATTGATTGGAATATTAAAGATCATAAAAAAATTCCAATTGAAGAAAGAAATTCAGAAGAATTATCTTATGTAGAGGGCATTGATAAAAACAATAAAGTTACAAAAGTAAGAATATACCCAAAGAAAAGTAAATCAATGAACTTAGCGTTTGATGTTACACCTGCTAAATATGTAACAGGTTTAATTACTGAAAAAGGAATTTGTGAAGCATCAGAAAAAGGTTTGAAAGGTTTATTCAAGTGAGCAAATTAAAATCAGAAGTAATAAAATATTCTAAAAAACTTAATATTACTAATTTGTCAGCTTTAAGATCGGGAAATATATCAGTTAGAGCGAAGGAGAGGGGGGTTGATGGATTTTTCATCACACCATCTGGAAGAAAATATGGTTCATTAAAACCTAAGGATATTGTTTTTGTTTCTCTTAAAGGTATTTACGATAAAAAAAAGGGTAAACCTTCATCAGAATGGAGATTTCATCAAGATATTTATGTGAATAAAAAAGAGGCTAAAGCAATAGTTCATGCTCACTCAACTTGCGCCACAGCTGTATCAACTCATCAAAAAAGTATTCCAGCTTTTCACTATATGGTTGCAGTAGCAGGTGGCGAGGATATTAAGTGCAGTAAATACGCAACTTTTGGAACTAAAAATCTATCTAGAAATATTATCAAAGCGCTTAAAAATAGAACTGCATGTCTAATTGCAAATCACGGACAAGTTGCGTTTGGAGATAATTTAGAAAAAACTTTTGAGCTTGCTCAAGAGATCGAAAATATTTGCCATCAATATATAAATGCCCTAAGAATTGGAATACCTAAAATACTTTCAAAAAAAGAAATGAAAATAGTTTTAGATAAATTTAAAAATTATAAGAGGGGATAGTTTTTAATGATCAAAGTTGGTGAGCACATTACCATTGATTTTCTTGGTGTAAAAAAAGATTACACGCCTGAATTTTACGAAAAAGTAATTTACAAAATAGCAAAAGCAGCAAAAGTTGAGATATTAAATGTTGCATCACATAAGTTTGAGCCCCAAGGATTTACACTAGTTGCCTTACTATCAGAAAGTCATTTTAGCTTTCATACTTTTCCTGAAAGAGGCGTTATTAGTTTTGATTTTTTTACCTGCGGAAAGGTAAATCCTAAAGTCGCTTTAAAAATTCTTCGAAATGAAATTAAACATAAAAGAGTAGTAACAAATGCATTTGATAGAAGCAGCATCGGACTTTATGATGATATATACAGCACTCCAGGTCAAAAGAAGTTTTATGTTGTTAAAGATGTTTTAGAAAAATTTACTTCTAAAGTTGGCCAGTTTGTTGAAGTTATGGATCTAGAAGAATTTGGTAATGCTTTATTTATTGATCATGAAATTCAAGTAGCAGAAAAAGATGAAAAAATTTATAGTTCAAACTTTTTTAAATCTAGTTTTGATCTAAGTAAGAAAAATAATAATGTTGCCATTATTGGAGGAGGTGACGGAGGAGTTGCTAGAGCTTGCTTAGAAAATAATTCTAATTATATTGATTGGTTTGAACTTGATCCTGAAATAGTTGACGCTTGTTACCGTCATCTACCAAAAGTTTGTTCTAAAGTAAAAAAAAGTAACAAAATAAAAACTTTTTGGGGAGATGCTTTTAAAAGCATAAAGGAAATAGAGGATTCTAAATACGATAAAATTTTTGTTGATTTAAATGATGATCAATATTGTATTGATCTTGCAAGAAAAAACATGAAAGGTTTAAAAAGAATTCTTAAAAAAGGAGGGGTAATTACTGCTCAAGTTGGAAGTAATGACAAAAAACCAAAACAAGTAGACAATTGGTGTAAAGTTTTGTCTAAAAGTTTCGGAAACGTTAAATTATCAGGTGCTTACATCCCAAGTTTTGACTGTAACTGGAACTTTGCTTCATCTATAATGAAGTAATGTTTCGAGTTTCTTGTATTCAATTAAGATCCAACAATAATATTCATCAAAATTTAAAAAAAACTGAAAAATTAGTTCTTAAAGCTGTAAAACAAAAAACTGATTTTATATTAACACCAGAAGTTTCATCTCTTTTTTCTCTCGATAAAAAAAAACTTTTGAAGATATGTAACCCAATGAATAAAGATGAATATTTAAATGGAATAAAACTGCTGGCAAAAAAATATAAAAAGTGGATTTTAATTGGCTCTCTAATCATTAAAATTTCAAAAAATAAATTAGTTAATAGATCTGTTTTAATTGACAAAACAGGAAAGGTACGAACTTACTACGATAAAATTCATATGTACGATGTTGTTTTAAACAAAAAAGAAAAATACTTTGAGTCAAAAACTTTTATAGCAGGAAAAAAGATTAAATCTTTTAATCTTCCTTGGGGTAAACTAGGTTTATCAATTTGTTATGATTTAAGATTTCCTAATTTGTTTAGAAAACTGTCGAAAGCTGGCTCTTTATTTATTTCTATACCCTCGGCATTTACTGAAACCACAGGTAAACGTCATTGGCATTCTCTATTGAAAGCTAGAGCAATTGAAAATTTTTGTTACATTTTTGCTCCAGCACAAGGCGGAACTCATTACAATGGAAGAAAAACTTTTGGACACTCAATGGTTATTTCCCCCGATGGAAAGATATTAAAAGAATTAAAAAAATCTGAAGGAGTGATAACTGTTACTATTGATGAAAAATTACCAACTAAACTGAGAGCTATTATTCCTAGCCTTAAGTCAGAATAATTATTCGTAAGATTTTACTTCTTTGATATTAGATCCAAGAGCTGTATTTATAGCTAATTTAATTTTAGCTCTTTCATCGTTTAGCTTATAAACATTTCTAGCAAGTTCTATAAATTTATCATCAAATTTTTTCTCTTTTTCAGCAGCTCTTTTGCTATCTTCAATATCCCACAATTTAAGATTTATCTCTTTTAAATCATCGATGTGTTTTGAAATATTGTTTTGATCAGGAATAAATTTTCCTACTGTATCATTTAATGAATTAAGTTCTTTTTCAACATCAACTAATTTTTCTTTGTTTGATATTTTTTCTTTTTTAATCTCTAATATTGTAATCTTATCAAATAATTCGCCAGCTGAAATTTCTGCCAATATTCTATCTAATTTGTTGCTCATAAATATATTTAGTTATATCATTCTTTAACTATACTCAGAATAAATAATGTCAAACATATTAATAATCAAACTCGGGTCTTTAGGAGATTTAGTACAAGCTAATGGAGCAATAAAAGATATTAAGAAATTTTATCCTAATAGAAAAGTTTTTTTACTTACCACTCAACCGTATGCAATCTTTATGTCAGAATGTCCTTATTTAGATGGTGTAATAATTGATAAAAGACTACCTAGATGGAATTTATTTTATTTAAATAATTTAAAGAAGTCCTTAGCAAAATATGACTTTAGCAAAGTTTTTGATCTTCAAAATTCCAAACGGACAAAATTTTATAAAAGATTTATAATTAAAAATGCTGATTGGTCGTCCACTGAAACAACTTTAGAACCAGGTCAGAAAAAAAGTGATTTTGATAAATATCCTGTTCTAGACCGAATGGAAATTCAACTCAAAAAAAGTGGTGTTGAAACTGATTTTACAAAAAATATTGATCTGAGTTGGGCAACTGAAAATGCTTCACACTTAGTTAAATATTATACAAATAGAGAATATATTCTCCTATTTCCTTTTTGCTCACCTAAACTTATTAAAAAAAAATGGCCTTATTATCAAGAACTAACTCAAAGATTAAAACAAGAGTTTAAAAATAAATATTCAATTCTGCTTGCGCCAGGACCGAATGAAGTTGAAGAAGCTAATCAACTAAATGCTAAAGTTATTTTAGAAAATAATCAACCTGTAAACATTAAAACTTTGGTATCATTGATACATGGTGCAAAATTTATTATCGCAAATGACACAGGTCCGGCTCATATTGCATCACATTTAGATAAAAAAGGATTAGTTCTATTTGGTAGCCACACTTCTGCAAAAAAGGTCAGCATTGAAAACTTTAATTTTAAAGCTATTTCAGTAAAAGATTTAAAAGATTTAAAGGTTGAAACAGTTGTTAGCAAAATAAGATCTAAATTAAATTAATATATTTTTTAATTATTTTCTCCCAACTAAATTCTTTTGAAAACTCTAAAGCATTGGCACCTAATTTTAAGTAATGATCATTTTTTAAAATTTTTAATAGAGTATCGTAAATTGCATTAAGGTCATTTCCATTACATAAGAAACCTGTCTGACCACTTTTTATAGCATCTCCTTCACCACCATAAATTCCTCCAATAGACGGTTTACCGTAAGAAGCTGCCTCAATATAAGTTATGCCAAAACCTTCGACTGATTTTTTATATACCACTGAAGGCATAACAAATATGTCTGACTGTTCTAATAATGCTACTTTTTCTTGTTCTGTAGATTTAAATATAAATTCAACATTCTTTTCTAATCCAAGTGTTTTTCTCAGTTTTAAAAGATTGTTTCCCTCATCACCATCTCCTATAGAAACATATTTTAAACTTGGATATTTTGGCAGAAGATTTTTAACCGTCATCAAAACATTGTGATGACTTTTTCTTCCGTCTAATCTCGAAATAGTAATTAACTTTGGAGACGCTTCACCATAAATATTTTTTGCGTATTCTTTTGCCTGATCATTCACTGGAATTGGATAGTTGCATCCAGGATTAATTACGGTCACATCTTTTGCTCCAAGCTTTAAAGCTAGTTCCTTTGTAAATCTTGAATTAGCAATTATATGATTTGCTTTACCCAATGATTTTAAAACTCTTTTGTTTAAAGAAGAACCTACCGGGTGATTAATTTCTTTTGAGTGAATTAAACAAAACGATCTAGTCTTTTTTAAAACACTAGTTTCAATATTTTCAATACTTTTCCAATGATCGAAAAAAGCTGCTCTAATTTCATTGGTCTCCATAAACTCTTTGATACGATTTGCTTTTCTATATTTTCTAAATAATTTAAATCCAGAAATTCTCTCAATTTCTAACTTTGAATTTTGATCATATGCTTCATCATTATCAAAATTTTCTGCAAATACTTTAACTGGTCCATGATTTAATAAAGCATTAGAAAGTCCTTCCATTAAGTTTTGCATTCCACCAATTTCAGGAGGAAAGTTTCTTGCAGCAACCAAAAACATTAATTAAACCACTTTATGTTGCAGCCCATACTCGGAATTTGTTGAGCAGGACCTTTATTAGTCTTAGCAACCATTGTCATTGCTGCTTTTAAATCACTTTCTCCATTATTAATTGGTTTCAAATCTTTTAATTCTCTAAATCTGCCTCTGTATTGAAGTTCAAGATCTTTGTTGTAACCAAAAAAATCAGGAGTACAAACAGCGCCATATTTCTTTGCGATCTCTTGAGTTTCATCAAATAAATAATTTATTTCACCAAAATTATTTATCTCTGCAAATTTAATCATATTATCAAACGAGTCTTCTGGATAATTTTTTGTATCATTCGACATAATAGCTACAGAGTTAATTCCATCTTTTTTCAAATCATTACAATCTTTTGCTAAATCTTTAATTATTGCTTTAACATAGGGACAGTGATTACAAATAAACATGATCAAAGTAGCTTTATCTCCTTTGATATCATTTAAAGAAATTAATTTATTATTGATTGATTTAAGTTTGAAATCTTCAGCTTTTTTTCCAAAATCACAAACTGGGGTTTTAGTTAGAGCCATAATGTATTATAATTTAATTAATAATACATTACAGCAATATTATGATTTACGATTTTGAAGGACACACACCAAAAATAGATCCAGGTAGTTGGGTTGCATCCAATGCTGTAATTATTGGTAGGGTAGAGCTTAAAAAAAATTCAAACGTTTGGTTTAACACAACCCTTAGAGGTGATCTTGAACCAATTATAATTGGGGAAAATTCTAATGTTCAAGATGGAAGCGTAATTCATACTGATCCAGGCTGCCCAACAATAGTTGGTAAAGGCGTAACAATAGGGCACATGGTTATGCTTCATGGATGTGAAATTGCTGACGATTGTTTAATTGGAATTGGTTCAACTATATTAAATAAAACAAAAATTGGAAAAAATTGTATAATTGGTGCTAATGCTTTGGTTACAGAAAACAAAGTTATACCTGAAAGATCTTTAGTTCTTGGTAGCCCTGGTAAAGTTGTAAGACAAGTAACCGATGAAGAAATAGAACACATCAAAGAGAATGCTAGGGACTATGTTGAAAATTTTAAAAAATATAAAAAATAGTCTCTTAATTCTAATTTTATTTACAAGCACTGCATTAGCAGTAGGTAAGCCTTCTTCTAAATACGACGGTGCTTATACATTTTCTGATTTCTGCAGAGGATCAAAAAATAGTAATGCTTATGATGGAAGCCAATTTATTATTCGAGATGGAATGGTGACAAACGATAGAGGGGGAGCTGGTAGATGGACTATTGATGAAAAAAAATCAAAAGTAGATGAAAAAGGTAAAATTTATATTAAGGGTGAAAGACGAGGCAATAAAAGCGTCATTACAGGAAACTTAAATAATGATGAAAAAAAATATTCTGTTTATCAATTTAAAAGAAAAGTAGGTGGTAAATCACAATACTATGGAGACAAAAAATACGGAAATTTAAAAATGAAAAGAAAATATAAAGGAGATAGCGACTATGTTCCTTGCGTTATTAATTTTAAAAGAATTGGAGATGTTCCAAAAAAAGTAGTTTCAAAAGACGATAGGAAAGTAACTGAAATAACTATAAATTCAAAAAATACTAATGACGATATTGCTTTATTAAATAACGATGGCAAGAATCAAAAGGTAAGAGTGGAACTAAGAAACCTAGAGTCCATAACTAACGGATTAATAATTGTTGTTCCATCAAGTACCCCAAATATGGATGACGAGCTTTATTACGAAAAACAAGTAAGCAAACATGGCTACGCAACTGCAATAGTTTATGGTGCTGAACCTAGGTATCAAAAAAAATTTACAGGTTCATACACAAGTTCAATGATTTTGTATGACGCTTTAGCAACGATAGATGAAGTTACTAAACAATTTGGTAAATCTAAAGAAGTAATTCTAATTGGTTCTTCAACTGGCTCATTAGCCATTTTTAAAGCAGGTTGGCAGGATTTAAGAAATAATTATCCTTCTTTGAATTTGATTACAAAAGGATTCATGATCAATGCAGCATGTCCTGATATGTCTGAGGTAAAATATAGTGACAAAATTCAAATGTATGCAATTAATGGTCAACAGGATGAATCTACTCCTCCATGGGTATGTAAAAATCTTAAAGACTCGTCTAATAATCCTAACTTACATCTTTTAACGTACTCAGGCGGTCATCACTTTGAAAGCAGAATGTATCCACCTTCGAAATATGATGTTGAAAGTATGCATGCACTTCCAACATGTTCATTAAATTATAAATCTAATCTTCATCAAACTATTAAAAAAAGAGATGGAACCAAAGAATGGGATGGAGAGAAACAAGGGTATAATCAAGATCAGAAAAAGTGGTTTGGAAAAAATTGCATAGATAAAGGAACCTTACAAGGTTATGAAGAGTATGGTGCTAAACAATTTTGGGCTGATCTTAAGTCTATTATTGTAGATAAAAAAGATGCTAAATCTTTAAAAGGATACACCCAGTAAATTTTAATCCCACAACCAAGCAGCACCACGAACACCGCTCGAGTCACCATGTTTATTCTTTAGAATTTTTGTTCTTACTTTATCTGTAAAAGTATATTTAGGAATTATATTAGGTAAGTTTTTATATAATCTTTCTGTATTAGACATTCCTCCACCTAAAATAATTGCCTCAGGATCAAAAATTCCAATCATCACAGCTATTAATCTTGCAAATCTATCTTCATAAAGTTCAAATTCTTTATTAGCTTTTGGATCTCCTTTTTTATCTAAAGCAACAATTTCAGGAGCTTTGAAATTAGTATTGTGTTTAAGATTGAAATTCTTTGCAAACCCTGCGCCAGATATAAATTGTTCAGCACATAAAGGTCGACCACAAGTTGGCAAAGTACATTTTATTTTAGAGTTTATTTCTTCCTGAGTTGGGTAGGGTAAGGGTTGGTGCCCCCAATCACCGGCTACTTGATTTGCGCCCTCAATAATTTCTTTTTTATAAGATAATCCGCTTCCAAATCCTGTTCCAATTATTATACCAAATACACTTTTAAAATCTTTACCCGCTCCATCAATAGCCTCTGAAAGAGTAAAACAGTTGGCGTCATTCATTATTTTAATCTCACAATTAAGATTTTTTTCTAAATCTTTTTTAAAGTGTTTATTATTCAGCCAAATTGAATTAGCATTATGAACTAGCCCTGTTTCTTTTGAAGAATAACCTGGTATTGCAATACCAACTGTAGCTTCTTTGCTAGATTCTTTTTTAAAAACTTCTACAAATTTTTTAACTGTTGAAATTCCAGACTCATAATTTCTATCATACTCTGATCTTTCTCTTTTAATTTCATCACCTTTATCATTCATTAATATGGCTTCGATTTTAGTACCGCCGTAATCAATTCCAATTTTAAATTTATCTTTCATTTAGGGCACCAACCAATTCTTTTTGTTGTTTTTTAAATCAAACAAAGCTCTTCTATGACCTTTAGCAGCTAGATAAAGCCACTCAATACTCTTAATATTACATCTGATCACACAAAAATTTTTATAACCATCTTCACTTTCTTCTTTAGTAAAATCAAAATTATCAAACTTATTATCTAAGCCTGATGTTGGTTTATCTGACTCGGTTCCCGGTCCATTAGTGACCAGATAACATTTTCTACTAATATGACCTGTTTTTTCCCAAGACTCTTTCGTGATTTCATTGTTATGATTAACGGTACATTCAGCTTTTATTCGAAGCTGTATTTTTTCTTCTTTACCGTAAAATAAAATTGAGCAATTAGGATTTTTTTTGATCTTCTCTATTTTAGATGACCTGATATCGCTGTGGTATTGAATGAAATTATTTTGCTGATCAGCTTTTCTTAATACTACAACTCTACCATCTAAATCTTTATCGTTACCACAAATAAAAACTGGAGTTCTAAATTCTGAAGATCTATTCTTGACTGCATCTGTTAGAAGAGACCAAATTTTTTTTTCTATTTCTGAAAAATCTTCGTAGTAACTTACAGTTTCTTGCGACACGATTTATTTTCTAAATCTTTTGATCAAGCTAGAAGTATCCCATCTTTGTCCACCCATCTTCTGAACTTCACCATAATATTCATCAATTATCTTTGTGATCGGTAGAGGAGAATTATTTTTCTTTGCTTCATCCATTGCAATTTTTAGATCTTTTCTCATCCAATCAACTGCAAAACCGTAATCAAACTTGTCTTCGATCATTGTTTTGTGTCTATTTTCCATTTGCCATGACTGAGCAGCACCCTTTGAAATTACTTCAATAACATCATGCATATTTAATCCAGCATTCATTCCAAAATTAATTGCTTCTGATAATCCCTGAACCAATCCTGCAATACAAATTTGATTAACCATTTTAGTTAATTGACCGCTGCCAGAAGGTCCAAGTAATTTTATTTTTTTACTATAGCAATCAATTACGGGTTCTGCTTTTTTATATGGAGCTTCATCACCACCAACCATAACTGTTAAAATTCCACCTTCAGCACCAGCTTGTCCTCCTGATATAGGAGCATCTAAGAAATCAAATCCTTTTGCTTTAGCTTCTTTATAAAGTTTTCTTGCGATATTTGCAGATGCAGTTGTGTTATCAACATAGATCGAACCTTTTTTTGCAGTTTTAAATAAACCTTTATCTCCTAAAGTAACTTCTCTTAAATCATTGTCATTACCAACACATGTAAAAATAAAATCACAATCTTTCGCAGCATCCATGGGTGTATCAGCAGCTTTCCCTTTATATTCCTTAATCCATTTTTCTGCTTTGGCTTTGGTACGGTTATAAACAGTCACATCATGACCAGCTTTTGATATATATCCTGCCATTGGATAACCCATGACACCTAGACCAATAAATGAAACTTTAGACATAATTTTCTCCTTAATTATTAATTTGTTGAATTTTAGTATAGTTTACAATAATTAGTAAATTTATATCACAATAATTTATGAGGAAAAATAAACTTAAACAAATGTTTAAAAATGGTGAGCCAATTATTAATGGCTGGCTTCAAATTCCAAGCGCGTTTTCAGCAGAAGTAATGGCGCATCAAGGCTGGGATTCTTGTACTATTGATATGCAACACGGTGTTGTCGACTATCCAAATGCAATAGGTATGCTCCAAGCATTATCTACCACTGATGTTACACCACTAGCTAGGGTAAACTGGAATGAACCTGGTCAAATAATGAAAATTTTAGATGCAGGTTGTTACGGAGTAATTTGTCCAATGGTAAGCAATAGAAAAGAAGCTGAAAATTTTGTCCAAGCTTGTTTATACCCGTCAAAAGGTTACAGAAGTTTTGGACCTATCAGAGGGTTATTATATGGAGGATCTGATTATGCAAAACATGCTGACAATGAGATTTTAAAGCTTGCAATGATAGAAACAAAAGAAGCTTTAGAAAAACTTGATGAAATTTTAGATACACCAAATTTAGATGGAATTTATATTGGTCCTGCTGACTTAAGCTTGGCTGTTGGAGAAGAACCGGGGTTTGATAGACCAGAAAACACTATTGCCTATAAAGAAATTCTAAGAATCCTTGAAGCCGCTAATAAAAGAAATTTACTCGCAGGAATTCATAATGGAACTGCAGAATATGCACAAAAAATGATTTCAAAAGGTTTTAATCTAGTAACAGTAGGATCTGATCAAAGATTTATGAGTGGTGGCGCAAAGGTTGCTATTGAAAAAATTAAAGGTAAGCAGAAAAAAGAAGAGTCTAAAGGTTACTAAATTATTCTTTTTTAATTCTTAATATCAAATCATAAATGAAAAAAAATTTAAGTTTTAAAGTAATTTTATTTGGATTCGTATTTACTTTTTTTTCTAGTTTTGGACAGAGTTTTTTCTTAGGTTTATTTAATGCACCAATTAGAAATGATCTAGGTATCTCCCACGGTCAATTTGGAAATATATATGCAACAGCAACTATTTGCTCCAGCTTACTTTTAATTTGGGTTGGAAAAAAAATCGATGATTATAGAATTTTAAATTACTCTTTATTTGTAATTATCTTATTATTTTTATCAGCATTATTTTTTTCGTTTATTAATAGTATTTACTTTTTAGCTTTAGGAATTTTCTTAATGAGATTTTCAGGCCAAGGTTTGATGAGCCACACATCGACAACTACAATTTCAAGATTTTTTGAAAGAACTCGTGGAAAAGCATTAAGCACTGCTTGGTTTGGCTTATCTACAGCAGAATTTATTCTACCAGTATTGGTAACATACCTTTTAGTTATTTATTCGTGGAGATCAGTTTGGCAAGGTATAGCAATATTAGTTATAATATTTTTGCCTATAGTAATTTTAAATACTATCAAATCTATTCAACTAGACACTAGAGAAGAAAGTAATAATAACGATTATAAAAAAATTGAAATTAAAAGCTGGAGAAGAAGAGATGTTATCAAAGATTATAGGTTTTATATTGTTTCATTAAATATGTTAGCTATGCCATGGATAGCTACAGGGGTTTTTGTTTATCAATCTTTTATATCGGACTCTAAAATGTGGGCAACTTATACTATACCAAAAGCTTTCATGGTTTACTCCATAACATCAATTGTAACTCTTTTTATCTCAGGTTTTTTAGTAGATAAATTTACAGGTAGAAAATTAATCTTGTTTATGAATATCCCGCTTTTATTAGCAATGTTTACATTGTTTCATTTTAACCATGAAATTTTCGCTTACATTTTTTTAGGATTAATTGGTGTATCAAATGGTTTAGCTAATATTTTAGGTTCTTCAACTTGGGCTGAAATTTACGGCGTGAAATTCATCGGGAGCATAAAAGCTTTAACAACAGCTTTTATGGTTTTTTCTACAGCATTTGGAACAGCAGTTTTTGGGTTACTGATAGATAATGGTTTTACAATTGAGAATATATCTCTCACCGCTGCTATTTATATTCTTTTATCGTTATTTCTATTAGTGCTTATTAGAAAAAAAGTAGAGCCAGTCAGGCTTTAAAATTAGCTTGATTTATAGAGTTTTATTGACTAAATAGCATTCAACATGGCTCGAATTACAGTAGAAGACTGCTTAGAAAAAGTTGATAATCAATACGATTTAGTCTTATTAGCAAAAGAGAGAACAGTTCAGCTGAATGCTGGATCTCCAATGCTAGTTGAAGAGGACAATGACAAAAGAACAATTATTTCATTAAGAGAAATCGGTGATGGAAAAATTGATGTTAAAGATATTGAAGCTAGCGCTATTAAAAGATTAAGAAAAGAGCCGGACGAATTAGAGGAACAAGAAGAGACAGAGGAAGAGACAAACGATGATTTTGAAAATCTTTACAAAGGTCAAGTTTCAAAAAGCGGTATTGCAATTCTCCCTTCAAAAAGAACCAGAAGAATTCCGGAAATTAAAAAACCAAGTTTAGCGGATGAGGCACTTTCGGAGCTAAAAGCAGAACAGCCTGAAATCAAAGAAGAAAATCTAGATACAGAAGAAGCTCCACTTGAATTAAGTGAAGAAGTTTCAGCCGAAGAAAACAAACCAGAGTAAATCATGAAAAAAACTGTTTCAGTTGCACCAATGATGGATTGCACTGATAAACATGAAATATATTTTTTAAGTCTTATAAGTAAGAATATTCATCTTTACTCAGAAATGATTGTCGCTAACGCTATTATTAGAGGCGATAGAGACAAATTACTATCATTCAAAAGAATTTCTAATCCAGTAACTTTACAAATAGGCGGCTCTAACCCACAAGAACTAGCAGAGGCATGTAAAATTTCAGAAGACTATGGATATAAAGAAATTAACTTAAATTTAGGTTGTCCAAGTAAAAAAGTACAAAAAAATAAATTTGGTGCTTGTTTAATGCAAGAACCAGATTTAGTTGCAAAATGTATAGAGGCTATGTCTAAATCAACAAAGCTTCCAATAACAATTAAAACAAGAATTGGTTACAATGAAGTAGAAAACTTTGAGTTTTTAAAATCTTTTATTCAAACAATAAAAGACGCAGGTTCACAAAAATTTATAATTCATGCAAGGAAAGCTTTACTTAAAAAATTAAGTCCAAAAGAAAATTTAAATATACCCCCTTTGAAATATGAATTTGTTTATAAATTAAAAGATCACTTCAAAAATGATGAAATTATAATTAATGGCGGTATTAAAAGTACTGAGGATATTAAAAATCATTTGCTTAAAGTTGATGGCGTCATGATTGGAAGAGCAATTTATCATTCTCCATACTTTTTAGCCGATATAGAAAGAGATATTTTTAATAATGGTAATGTTCCAACAAGAAGTGAAGTAATGGAAAAGTTAATTCCATACATACAAGAAGAAACTTCTAAAGGCACTCAACTTAACCACATAATGAGACATACAGTTGGATTATTCCACGGACAAAATGGTTCTAAAACTTGGAAACAATATCTTTCTAAAAACATGTGCATCAGAGATGCAGACTTGCAAAAAGTTAATCATATAATGGATCAGGTTAAAAAGACAAATCCTGTTTCATTAGAAAGATAATTTTGGATTTTCTTTCAAACTCAGATATTCTTTATTTAACTTTCATAATGGTTGCCACAGCTATACCAGCTGGTTTTGCTGCAGGGTTATTTGGTATTGGAGGTGGCTTAATTACTGTTCCAATTTTATTTTATATTTTTAGCACTTCTGGTATAGATCCAAATTATTTAATGCATTTAGCAGTAGGAACTTCATTTGGAATTATAATTCCAACTTCTATTGTATCTGTAATGACACATCACCAGCATAAAGCAGTAGATTTTAGTATTGTTAAAGGCTACGGAATATTTGTAGCAACTGGAGTTGTTTTAGGAACAATTTTAGCAGCAGGATTAAAAACAAAACCTCTAATTTTATTTTTTACAATTGTTGTATATATATTAGCTTTCTATTTGCTTTTTCTTAAAGAGAAGGAAAAAAATTTAGATGTAAAAATGAGTTTACCAGCCAGAATTATATCTGGTTTAGTTAGCGGTTTTATATCTGCACCAATGGGTATAGGTGGAGCAGTAATGAATGTTCCAATATTAAAGTTTTTTGGTTATCCAATAAATAAAGCAATAGGAAGTGCAGCTGCTATAGGCTTTATTATTGCATCATTTGGGGCTGTAGGATTTTTAATATCAGGATCTTATCTTAATGCTCAACTACCTTTAAGCATTGGTTTTTTAAACATTCCAGCTTTTCTTATATTTTTTCCAATAACAGCTTTTATGGCTAGATTAGGAGCAAAAGCTAGCCATCAAATTAATAAAAAAAAAATGACAAAATATTTTGGTTTGTTCTTAATCGTAATTGGAACTAGATTTTTGTACGAATATTTTAAGATTTAAAACTTAGATGATAATAAGGTTTTATTTTGCCCCCAAATCCTAATTTCCAAAATCCCCTTTTTGGACTGTTAATTCCTTCTAAATCAACAGTTTCGACTCCTTTTTTTTTTAATGCAGATAAACTCATAATTAAATTATGCGACAAGGATGTATCATCATTGCTATTATTTACTCTTCCACCATTCAAATATAATGCATTTTTTCCTATAACACCAAATATGCAATATGATAGCTTTTTGTTGTTATCATAATTGATAAACATGAATAGTTTTTTATTTTTATACAAATCATTATAAACTTTCTTTAATAAATTAATATCTACATCGACTGTTTTATCTTGAGTTTTAAATGTTTTTTCTAAAGTATTTTGAAAAAAAACATCATCATAATTTTCTTTAAAATCAAATTTGAAATCAAGAGTCTTGCTTATTTGCTGTTTAAGACTTCTAGAAAAATTTTTATATGATTTACAATTTACAATTTCATCATATGAACTTAAAATGTCGTTATTTTTCAATTCAATTATTGTTGTATATCTTACTTCTTTGATAAAAAATATTTTCTTCTTTTCATCAAAATTTATCCAGTTAAACGGCCTTAAATCATTGGTACTATGATCCAAACAAATATCTCCACTATGAAAATTATCTTTAATGAATTTTGCATACTCATCTATTATTTCAAATTTTTTGTATTTAACACTAGATGGATTCTGTTTTGTAAAATATTTAAAATTTAATGGAGTGTAAATTTTATCTCCAAGAATGATTACTTTATCGTCGACAAATAAATGAAAAGAGGCAAAAATTTCATCTTTCTTTTTAATAAAAAATTTTTTCAGAGGTTTTGTGTTGTTTTTTAAAAACTCACTAGAGGAATAAATATTTTGATTTTCAGTTTTTTCTAAAAATAAATCCCATTCAGAGTTTGAATTTACTTCAGATATTTCATATTTAGGTTTATTCATAAATTTTAAATTTTTTGATCATAATCTCCAACTTTTCCTGTTTTTTGCAATAAATTATCAATGAACTCAAATAATTTTTTTTTTCGATTATTTGAGTGCGGACTCTCTGTAACAACAACTAGAGAAGGTTTATTTGATGAAGCTCTGACTAAACCCCAAGAACCATCTTCTAAAGAAAATCTTATGCCATTAACCTTTAAGATTTCTGTTATTTTTTGATTATCTATTTTGATATTTTCTTTTTTTATTTTTTCAATTTCTTTTATTATTAAATCAACAACTTTATATTTCTCTTCGTCTTTGCAATATGGTGCCATAGTTGGAGTTTGAAAAGTGATAGGTAATTCATTTATCAGTTCACTCATTTTTTTTTTTCGATCATTTAACAAATGACAAACTTGTATAGCAGAATTGATTCCATCATCATATCCATATCCCAAAGGTTTATTGAAAAAGAAATGTCCACTTTTTTCAAACCCTGCTAATGCTTTTTCAATATTAACTTTTCTTTTGATATGAGAATGACCTGTTTTCCAATAAATAGTTTGACATTGGTTATCTTTAAGAATTTGATCATTTAGATAAAGACCAGTAGATTTAACATCTACAACAAATTTAGAATTTTTATATTTGGTTGCCAAGTTTCTAGCAATTAGTAATCCTATTTTATCAGAAAAAATTTCATTTCCTTCCTCATCAATCACACCACATCTATCTCCATCACCATCAAAACCAAAACCAATATCAGCATTATTATCCTTTACAGCTTTAGCTATCTCGTGAAGCATTTTCAAATCTTCTGGATTTGGATTGTATTTAGGAAAAGACCAATCAAGTTCGCAATCTAACTCTATAACTTCACAACCAATGCCTCTCAATATTTCAGGAGCGAAAACTCCAGCTGTTCCATTTCCACAAGCAACAACTGCCTTAATTTTTTTATAAACTTTATTTTTACTGATTAAATCTTTAATGTATATCTTTTTAAAGTTATCTATATTTTTAAGAATTCCTTTACCTGTAATAAATTTTTTGTTTAATGTAATCTCTTTTAATTCTGACATCTCCTCAGGAGCGTGAGTTAAGCCTTTTTTAATGCCCATTTTTACACCAGTCCACCCATTTTCATTATGACTAGCAGTTATCATTGCTATTGCATCAGAATTTAAACTAAATTGAGCAAAATAAACCATAGGAGACAAAGCAAGACCTACATCTTCAACATTACACCCGGTTAAGATTAAACCTTGAGCTAGTGCTTTTTTTATCTTTTCACTATAAGATCTGTAATCCTGACCCACTATTACTCTGGGATTTGTTTTTTTTGTATGGTTTATAATTTGAGTGCCTAAACCTTTTCCTAAATCAGTGATTCCCTCTAAATCTATTTCTTTTTCAAATATCCATCTTGCGTCATACTCTCTAAAACCATTCTGATTAATTTTCATAACTTTAAATACTAAAGAATTAAGGCTTTTGTTATTAAATGTTTATTAACAAAACTTTCCACTTGCAAAATTAATTAAATGTTCTTATAATGTTCTATTGATTTCGCTGTTATATGGTATATTAATGTAAACACAACACAACATGTAGTTGTTTTGTTAATAAACTAAGCTAAAATAGGTAAAATATGAATAAAAACGTATCATTGGCAATAGAGAAAGCTGTCGGCAGTATAAGCCAGAAGCACCAAAACGAACTAAAAAACAATGGTCCTAAAAAACCAGACTTATTCTCTTTATCAGGTGAAACAGAGCTATTTCAAAATGATAAAGGCATTACGATAAAGATTGACAGATCTAGAGATGCAAATTTAACTGATTTTGGCAAAGCAACATTAACTGATCGATACTTAGGTCAGAACGAGAGTTTTCAAGATTTATTTGCAAGAGTGGCAAGTACATACGCAGATGACAATTTACACGCACAAAGAATTTATAACTACATAAGCAATTTATGGTTCATGCCTGCAACTCCAGTTTTATCTAATGGAGGAACTGAAAGAGGTTTGCCGATTTCTTGTTTTTTAAATGAAGCAAACGATAGCCTAGAGGGTATCACAAGTCTTTGGGAAGAAAATGTTTGGCTTGCTGCAAGAGGCGGTGGTATCGGAAGTTATTGGGGCAACCTTAGATCAATCGGTGAGAAAATTGGCAAAGTTGGAAAAACATCCGGAATAATTCCTTTTATCAAAGTTATGGACTCTTTAACTTTGGCTATCAGCCAAGGTTCTTTAAGAAGAGGTTCTGCAGCTTGTTATTTACAAATTGACCATCCTGAAATTGAAGAGTTTATTGAAATGAGAAGACCTACAGGTGGTGACGTTAATAGAAGATCTCTTAATTTACATCATGGTGTATTGGTTACTGATGAGTTTATGAGAGCAGTAGAAACTGGAGATCAGTGGGCATTAAGAAGTCCGTACGATGGCACAGTTCAATCAACTATTCCTGCAAGAAATTTATGGATCAGATTATTAACTGCTAGAATTGAAACTGGTGAACCTTATATTGTTTTTATTGATACAGTTAACAGACAAATACCTCAACATCACAAGCTTGCTGGACTAAAAGTCAAAACTTCTAACTTATGTAGTGAAATCACATTACCTACAGGACAAGATAACGAAGGAAACCAAAGAACTGCTGTTTGCTGTTTATCATCTTTAAATTTAGACACATACGATCAATGGAGTGAAGATCCTCAATTCGTAGAAGATGTAATGAGATTCTTAGATAATGTTATGACTGATTTCATTAATAGGGCACCAGATGAATTTGCTCATGCAAAATATTCTGCAATGAGAGAAAGAAGTGTTGGACTTGGAGTAATGGGATTACATTCTTATTTCCAACAAAAAAATATTCCTTTCGGTTCAGTGATGAGCAAAGTTTGGAATAAAAAAATATTTAAAAATATTCAAGAAAAAGTAGATGTTGCTTCAGTAACGTTAGCAGAAGAAAGAGGAGCTTGTCCTGATGCTGCTGAATACGGAATTAAAGAGAGATTTTCTAACAAAACAGCAATTGCACCTACCGCATCGATTTCAATAATTTGCGGAGGATCTTCTCCAGGAATTGAACCTATTGCTGCAAATAGTTACACACACAAAACTTTATCTGGATCATTTAATGTTAGAAATAAATATCTTAAAAAACTTCTTCAAAAACACGGAAAAGATACCGATGAAGTTTGGTCTAGCATTACAACCAACCAAGGTTCAGTGTCACACTTAGATTTTTTAACTGCTGAAGAAAAAGATACTTTTAAAACAGCATTTGAAATAGATCAAAGATGGGTAGTGGAATTAGGAGCAGATAGAACTCCGCATATTTCACAAGCTCAATCAGTAAATATATTTATACCTGCAGATATACATAAAAAGGATTTACATAATCTTCATTTCCAAGCTTGGAAAAAAGGATTAAAAAGCCTTTATTACTGCAGATCTAAATCAATCCAAAGAGCCGAGAACGTAAACAACGCATCACAGACTGATGTAACTAAAAATGTTTATTCAAGCGGACAACAATCAAATAATGAATCAAATAACTATGAGGAGTGTTTATCATGTCAGTAGCAGAAAAAATTAAGCCAGGAATAATTCAACCTAGCAAAATGGGACTATTAGTAGAAAACCCAGTTTATAAGCCATTTAGGTATCCATGGTGTTATGACGCTTGGTTAACTCAACAAAGAATTCACTGGTTACCAGAAGAAGTACCACTAGGAGATGATGTAAGAGATTGGCAAAAAAATCTTACTGTTGAAGAAAAGAATTTATTAACTCACATCTTTAGATTTTTTACTCAAGCTGATGTTGAGGTTAACAACTGTTATTTAAGACATTACACAACAGTATTTAAGCCAACAGAGGTATTAATGATGATGACGGCGTTTGCTGCAATGGAAACAGTTCATATTGCTGCTTACTCTCATTTGTTAGATACAATTGGAATGCCAGAAACAGAATATTCTGCTTTCATGAAGTATAAAGAAATGAAAGACAAGTATGATTATATGCAAGGTTTTGATGTTAAATCAAAACATAATATTGCAATGACAATGGCGGTGTTCTCTGCTTTTACAGAAGGACTTCAGTTATTTGCAAGTTTTGCAATTCTTTTAAACTTCCCAAGATTTAATAAGATGAAAGGAATGGGTCAGATCGTAACTTGGTCAGTTAGAGATGAAACTCTTCATTGCAATTCTATGATCAGATTGTTTAAAGATTTTATTAAAGAAGAGCCGCAAATCTGGAATGATAAATTAAAAAATGAAATTTATGATGCATGTAAAACTATTGTGCACCATGAAGATGCTTTCATTGATTTAGCTTTTCAAATGGGTCCATTAAATGGTTTAACTGCTGAAGAAGTTAAGCAGTACATTAGATTTATTGGAAACAGAAGACTTGAGCAGTTAGGCCTGAATCCAATTTATGATGTTAAGAAAAATCCATTAACTTGGCTAGATACAATGTTAAATGGAGTTGAGCACATGAACTTCTTTGAAGGTAGAGCAACTGAATATTCTAAAGCTTCTACAAAAGGTAGTTGGGGCGAGGTTTTTGCTTAATTAACAACTTTTAAAAGAAGCATACATATTTCTTATTAAGTCAAAGTATAAATCTTTTCCTGGATTAAGCGTTGCTCCTAATGGATCTATGACTCCAGTCTTAATATTTGTATCTTTTGCAACTGCTTTAATAATATCTGGATTAAATTGAGGTTCTGAAAATACGCAAGTAACTTTTTCATGCTCAATTATTTCTCTGATTTCAGCTAATTGTTCTGCACCAGGTAATACATCTGTATTAACTGTAAATGCTCCTAAAACATTTACATCAAATCTTTTTTCAAAATACTGGTAGGCATCATGGAAGACAATAGATTTAAAATTCCCTTTTAATTCAGATTTAACTTTTTTTGTAAGATTGTCTAAAGCATTATGAGCCTTTTTTAAATTAGCTTTATAAACAGATGCATTGTTTGGATCTTTTTCAATTAAATGCTCTGCCATTTCACTTAGGATTACTTTTGCGTTTTTTGGATCAAGCCAAATATGCGGATCGTGCTCGCCGTGAGCATGCCCGTGATGATCTTCATGTTTATCTTCTTTATGACCATGTTCTTTATGTTCATCGTGCTTATGATCGTCATGTTTATCTTCTTTATGACCATGTTCTTTATGTTCATCGTGCTTATGATCGTCATGTTTATCTTCTATATGACCATGTTCTTTATGTTCATCGTGCTTATGATCGTCATGTTTATCTTCTTTATGACCATGTTCTTTATGTTCATCGTGCTTATGATCGTCATGTTTATCTTCTTTATGACCATGTTCTTTATGTTCATCGTGCTTATGATCGTCATGTTTATCTTCTTTATGACCATGTTCTTTATGTTCATCGTGCTTATGATCGTCATGTTTATCTTCTATATGACCATGTTCTTCAAATATGTTTCTTTCTCTAAATTTTAATTTTCTTAGACCCTTAGTCTCCATTAATTCTATTTTTTCAGCTTTTTTTGCTATTGATTTTAAAGGTTTTTCTAAAAAATTTTCTAAATCTTCACCAACCCAAAATATTAGGTCAGCATTTTGTAACATTTTTGCATGCGAGGGCTTCATTGCAAATCCATGTGGGGATGCATACCCATCTACTATCAAGTCTGGTTTACCCACTCCATCCATCAAATAACTTGCTAATGAATGAATAGGTTTAATTGAAGCTACTACTTTAATATCAGCATTTGCTGGAGAAATAATAGAAAATATAGATAATATTGATAATATAAACGAATATTTTTTAATGTTTTTCATAATAATAGTATTTTTAAGAACTGTTATAATATAACATATATGTAATAATATAACATTTATAAGTCAAGGAAATAAATGATCTCTAATCAAAATATTTTAATAAAATTAAATCAAGCCGGTTTCCGTATAAAGGACAAATGGCTAGTCAAAGGAGTGTCACTACAAATTGAAAAAGGAAAAATAGTTACTCTTATTGGACCAAATGGTTCTGGAAAAAGTACAACTGCGAAAATTGCATTAGGAATTTATAAAAAAATTGATGGAGAGGTTGAAAAATACACAAATAAAGTTGGTTATGTTCCTCAAAAAATTTCAATCGATTGGACATTGCCACTTAGAGTTAAGGATTTCATGGTATTGACTGAAAATCTTAAAGATGAAGATCTTAATGAAGCTTTATCATTAACTGGCGTTATACAACTTAAAAATAAAAATTTAGGTGATTTATCAGGCGGTGAATTTCAAAGAGTATTGATCGCAAGAGCAATTTCAAAAAAACCAGAACTATTGGTGCTTGATGAACCAGTACAAGGAGTAGATTTTACTGGTGAAATTGCTTTATACAAACTCATAAAGAAAATTACTGATGAATTGAATTGTGGAATTTTATTAATTTCTCATGACTTACATACAGTAATGAGCGCTACAGACCATGTTGTTTGCTTAAATGGCCACGTGTGCTGCTCAGGATCTCCAATGGATGTTGCAAAAAATAATGAATACAAAGCTTTGTTTGGTGAACAAGCTTCTCAAATATTATCAAGGTATGAACATAGACATGATCATATACATACAAGTGATGGAGAAATAAAAAAAAATTAAATGTTAGATGATTTTTTTATAAGAGCCTTAATAGCTGGACTTGGCATTGCAATTGTAACAGGACCTCTTGGGTGTTTTGTTATATGGAGAAGATTATCATATTTTGGTGACACTCTTGCACATTCAGCTTTACTTGGAGTTACCTTAGCTTATACTTTAGAATTTAACATTGCTTTTTCAGTATTTATAATTTCATCTTTAATTGCATTAATTTTAATTCAGCTTCAAAAAAGAACTAATCTACCAGGAGATGCTTTATTAGGACTTTTAGCTCACTCATCTTTAGCAGTAGGACTAGTTGTTATTGGTTTTTTAACATTCATAAGGTTTGATATAATGGGATTATTATTTGGAGATATACTAGCTGTTACAGTTGATGATTTATTAATTATATGGATAGGAGGTCCGTTAATTCTTTTAGTACTTAAATTAATTTGGAAACCTTTATTTGCATCAACAGTTAATTATGAATTAGCAGAAGCCGAAGGCTTAAATCCTGATAAAGCTAAAGCTATTTTCACAGTATTAATGGCTGGGATTATTGCAATTTCGATCAAAATGGTTGGATTATTATTAATTACAGGAATGTTAATTATACCAGCTGCAATGGCTAGAAATATTTCTTCAAGTCCGCAGAGCATGGTTATTTATTCAATACTTGGCGGTTTGTTATCAGTACTTTTAGGTTTGTTTACTTCATTAGAATTTAATACATCCTCAGGTCCATCAATTATAGCGGCTTCCTTATTTTTATTCATACTTTCATTATTAAATATTAAACAATCGATTAAATTGAAAAATTAACGATAAATAAGTAATATAAAAAAATGTATAAAGAAAATAATCTTTCAAAAAATCAACAAATTATTTTTGATTTAATTAATAAATCTTCAGAACCTTTAAAAGCATATACAATACTTTTTAATGTACAAAAGAAAGGAATTAAAGCTCCGCCACAAGTTTATCGAGCATTAGATAAATTAGTTGAGACAGGAAAAATTCATAAAATTGAAAGTAAAAATGCTTTTGTTGCATGTAGAAATTCAGGTTGTGAAATTTCAAAAGCTACAGCTTTTTCAATTTGTGAAAGTTGTGAAATGGTTGACGAAATAAATGATGCTAAACTTACAAAATATTTAACAAGTTTTAGTGATAAAAAAGGAACTAAGTATAAAAGATTTAATTTAGAATTTTTTGGTTTGTGTAAAAAGTGCAAATAAAAACAAAATAAGCTAATCTCAAGAAATCATAAGCATATCTTCCATAATTCACTTTTTAGTTGAACTACGGTTACATTATCGACCTATACATGTTACTTAAAAGTGAGGGAATTAGGAGGACATATGAAATATTTAAAATATTTAGTATCTATAATAACGGCAATATCTATTAGTAGTGTTGTATCTGCTAATGAGATTAAAATGGGTAAAGCTGATTGGGATACAGGCTATTTCCAGGCTGAGATCTACAAACAAGCTTTAGAAAAGATGGGGTACAAAGTTTCTGGCCCTACAGTAATGAAACCACAAGTGTTTTATGTAGCTGCAGCCGCAGGCGACATTGATCTTTGGGTTAATGGCTGGTTTGGAACACATGATGGTTATATCTCTGAGTCAAAAGGTAAAGTTAAACCAGTTGGTTATGTAATGAAGGGCGGTGGAGCTCAAGGTTACTTAATCGATAAAAAATCTGCAGATAAATTTGGCATCAAGAGTGTAATGGATATCAAAAAGCACGCTAAAGAGTTCGACTCTAATGGCGATGGTAAAGCAGACATGGTTGCTTGCCCTCCAGGTTGGGGATGTGAGAAAGTTATTTCAAAACATTTTGACGAGCTTGGATTAGGTGATTTTATTAATCCAGTAAAAGCAGACTACTCGGCTTCAATGGCAGATGCAGTGTCAAAATATAAAAATGGAAAATCTATTCTATTTTATACATGGACACCTAACTGGACTGTTGGTGCTTTAAAACTTGGTAAAGATGTAGTTTGGATTGAAGTGCCTTACAGCGCAACAAAGCCGACTAAAATTGCAAATGCTACGAAATCTAAAGTTAATTTAGGTTTTGGTGCTGATGATATCAGACCAGCAGCAAATGTAGACTTTCTTAAAGCAAATCCAAAGGTAGAAAAGATGCTTAAAAAAGCTTCTATACCTCTTGGAGATATTGCTGCTCAGAACTTGAAAATGAACAAGGGTGAGAAAAGCGAAAAAGCTATTAAGAAACACGCAGCTGAATGGATAAAAGCTAATCAGAGCACGTTTGATAGTTGGATCAAGTAAGGATTAAGGTTAATTTTAATGAGTTTAAAATTAGCCCCTTCCGATTATGAAATATACATTCCAATTGGTGAATGGATAGAGGGAAATATTAAAGAGTGGCTATTTGAACAAAGGCCACTCTTTAAAAAGATTTCAGCACCAATTGATACTGTTCTTAATAGTTTAGACTCTCTTTTTAATTTTATTCCTTTTCCAATAATACTTTTTATATTTGTATTCTTTGCTTTTAAAACAAATGGATTGAAATTTGCAGTTTTTTCTTTTCTAAGTTTAGTATTTATAGATCTAGTTGATCTTTGGTCTGAAAGTATGACTACGTTAGCAATGATATTTACCGCGGTTTTATTTTGCATGCTCATTGGTATTCCTTTAGGAATTCTGGCTTCTAGAAGCAATACATTTGAAATTATTTTACGCCCTGTGTTGGATATTATGCAGACCATTCCAAGTTTTGTTTATTTAATACCCGTAGTTATGCTCTTTGGAGTAGGATTAACTCCAGGTGTTGTTGCAACAATTATATTTGCACTTCCGCCAATAATTCGTTTAACCAATTTAGGTATTAGACAAGTCGGCAAAGGTTTTAAAGAAGCTGGTTCAAGTTTAGGATTAACAAAGTTTCTAATACTTTTAAAAATTGAAATACCTTTATCTCTTAAAACTATAATGGCGGGCGTTAATCAAACATTAATGTTAGCTTTATCGATGGTAGTTATCGCAGCTTTAATTGGAGCTGGAGGATTAGGTTTAACTGTTTATATTGCGTTGGGTAGATTAGATGTAGGTTCAGCTGTTATTGGCGGAACAGGAATAGTAATTTTAGCTATAATATTAGATAGAATAACTCAGAAAATAATTAAAACTCGTTAATTAATCCAAGCATTTTAAGAATAAAAACAATCACAAAAAATAAAAATGTCCAACCTATAAATTGAATAATGATTGTTAGTTTAGGACCTTTATCAATGCCTTTCCAAGTCATGAAAGTATACGTAGATAAAATTGAAAGTATTAAAAGTAGCAAAAAGTTTGTTAAAGTCATTTATAATTTTATAATTAAAATATAAAGTTATATATTTCAATTAATTATTTTTTGTAATTTTTTGGCAATAAAAGAATAGGCTTTTAAAGAACCTTTAGGGTTAAGATGCAGCTCATCATAAAAATCATCATAATTTAAATTAATTTCTTTTGCGAGGTTTATACAATTTAAATTTCTATTCTGACAATGATCCATAATTGCATTGGCGGCTGAAAATAACTCTGTGTTCATTCCATATCCTGAAATTTGAGTTATGTAAATTGGTTTAGCGTTTTGCTCTTCAACTTTTTCTGTAAGCAAATCAAGTAACAACGAATATTCATTAAAATATAAATTATTAATTTTATTTTTAGAGCTAAAATCTTCAAAAGTTATAAATTTTTTTTCAGCTCTTTCTCCGTAAACAACATTTTCCTTATTGATTATATTAGCTCCTTTTTGAATATTGAATTTTAGGTAAAGATTTGCTTTTAATAGACGAATTCTTTTGTATAAAAAAGAATTAGACTCCATATACTCTCTTATGTTTCCTTTAAAATCAGACTCTTGAAACTCATCTACAGATTTTTTTTTGTATTTTAATAGATTTTGGTCGTTAATTCCTAAATAAAAGATGTAAAATTTTGGTTTTAGATCATCTATTTTATTAAACCAAAAATTAAATGAGTTTATATGACCTCTTATTGATAGGCCATCAATACCAGCATTTACAAATTTTTTTTTCACAAAATGATTATCTAAATTATTTACAATTGTATCTTTATAATTTAAAAATTTTTGATTAGTCGTAGATCCACCAGTAAAAACTATATCTACATCACTTACATTAATGGGATTTTTATTATATCTAAATGCATTTGTGTCTCTTTTATAAAGAGACTCGCCCTTATAATTTGAAAAATTAAATTTATAAACTCTGTAGATATTTCTCTCTGATGATAGACGGTAAGAAAAATTATTTTTGAACCAAGTTCCAAAAAAAAGTTCTATAACAAATAAAAGAGTAAATAAAATTAAAATATTTATGAAAATTATTTTGAAAAAATTAAGTATTTTCAATTTATCTTTGATTTAAAAGCATCACTTCTCTAACTTCTGCACCTCTGTATTTAGATAATGGTCTAATTAATTTATTTGAAGTGTGTTGTTCCATAATATGTGCTGACCAACCTGTTATTCTAGACATTACGAATATTGGAGTGTAAAAATCAATATCTATTCCCATCATATAATAAAGCGGGCCACATGGAAAATCCACATTCGGGTGAATTTTTTTCTTTTCGACCATAGTCTTAGCCAAGATGTCATAGATTTTTGTATATTTTTCTTTTTTTAACATTTTAGCAACTTTAAATAAATAATGTTTCATTGTTGGTACACGAGAGTCTCCAGTTCTGTAGACTCTATGACCAAATCCCATAACAACTTTTTTCTTAGCGAGTGCATTATCAATCCACTTTTGAGCTTTTTCAGGTTTACCAATTTCTTTCATCATATGCATTACAGCTTCATTAGCTCCACCGTGTAATGGGCCTTTTAAACTTGCTATTGCACCTGTAATTGCTCCATGAATATCTGATAGACTACTGGTTATTGTTCTTGCAGTGAAAGTTGAAACATTAAAGCTATGTTCTGCATAAAGAATTAGAGAAATATCAAAAGCTCTAACAATTTCTTTATCTGGTACCTTGTTAAACATCATCTTGAAGAAGTTTTCTGAGAAAGATAAATTTTTACTTGGAGAAATTACACTTTTTCCTTTTCTAGCTCTAAAATAAGCTGCAACAGCAGTTGGTGTTTTAGCAAATATTCTCATTGCTTTTCTCATGTTTGCTTTTGGAGAGTTATCTTTAGTATCTTTATCTTCTAGTGCCATTAAACTTACGCAGGTTCTAATCACATCCATAGGATGTGCATTTTTTGGCATCTTCTTGATGTCTTTTAAGATTTGACTAGAAAGTTTACGATTAGTTCTTTCCTCTTTAATGAATTTTCTAAGCTGTGATTTATTTGGTAGTTCTCCATGAAGAACTAAGTAGGCTACTTCTTCAAAGTCACACTTATCACAAAGTTCTTGAACAGTATAACCTCTATAAGTAAGTGCGCTTAACTCAGGCACTACATGGGAAATTGTTGTTTCATCAACAACTATACCAAGTAAACCTTTTTTAATTTCTTCACTCATTATTCATGCCCTTCTGTAGAAAAATCAGTAATTTTTTTATCTGGTGTATTGTATTTCTCATATTCTATTAACTCATACAACCTTTTTCTAGTCTGCATTTTGTCAATAATATTGTTTTGATGACCGTCTTTAAATATTGATTTTAATCCTATTTCTACATTTTGCATTGCAAGACGTTGTGTGCTTACAGGATAGATAACGAGATTATAACCCAAATTTTCTAGTTGTTTTTTATTTAATAATTTTGATTTTCCAAACTCAGTCATGTTGGCTAACAAATATCCTTTTGCTATTTTTCTAACTTTTTCAAATTCACTTTCATCTTTCATTGCTTCAGGAAAAATCATATCAGCTCCAGCTTCTTCATAAGCTTTTATTCTCTCTAATGTTTTATCTAATCCTTCCACAGAATTAGCATCAGTCCTTGCGATTATTAGAAAATTATCGTCTTTTCTAGCTTTCACTGTCTCTTTAATCTTATTGACCATTTCATCTGTTGATACTAATTCTTTATTATCTAAGTGACCGCATCTTTTTTCAGCAATTTGATCTTCTAAATGACAACCAGCTAAGCCTTTACTTTCAAACACTTCAATTGTTTTTTTACAATCTCCAAATCCTGTATCGATATCAACAATTGTTGGAAGGTCGGTAACTCTAGCTATTTGGCTACTTCGATAACTTACTTGATCTAAGGATGTTAATCCAATGTCGGGTAAACCAAGATCATTAGACATAACCCCACCAGAAACATAAACACCATCAAAACCAATTTCAGCAATAAGTTTTGCACATAAAGGATTGTATGCTCCAGGAAATCTTAATAATTTTTTTGATTTTAAATTTTTAGCTAGGTCTGAACGTTTTTCTGATATTGTTTTTTTAGTAAAATGCATTCGTGGAGATTTATATTAGAGCAAGATGTAAAAATCAAAGATTATTTAAAAAGTATAAATAATCCAGTCAAAACTAATAAAACTGCTAATAAATATTCAATAATTTTTTTTATTTTAACATCATTTACAAACTTTCTTAAGCCACTTCCAAAAAGTGCCCATAAACTTATTGTTGGAAAACATATTACTGCAGCTGTAATTGTTACAAATGCTACGCCAATAAAAATGTTTTCTTCTGTAGGAAAAAAACCTGAAGCAACTGTTACTGCGATTGACCAAGCTTTGGGGTTAATAAATTGAAATAAAGAAGCCTCGTAAAATCTTAATGGTCTTCCTGTTTCTTTTTGAACCATGCTAAATGATCCGATCATTTTCCATCCTAAAAAAACTAAATAGATGAAACATAATATTTTCATATAAAACTGAACTTGAGGATAAATTAAAAATAAATTTGCTAGACCAAAACATGTTAAACCAATTTGAAAAATATGACCCAAAGGGATTCCAATTAAATGAGGAAGAGTTCTTATAAAACCAAACTTCATTCCTGATGCAGTTAGCATTGCATTGTTAGGACCAGGGGTAAAAAACATTGTAAAATAAAATGCTGTTAGTGCAGAAAAAAGAGCAAATGTTATCATAAATATTTTTCTATGATTTTTTCAAATCCAATAAAATCAGAAATTAATTCATCATGCTTTATTTCATTTTCATTTTTTTCTGTGTATCCATCTTTTACTAACACAAAAGGTAATTTGGCATTATGAGCAGAATTTGCATCTACGTCGCTGTCTCCAACCATAATAGTTTTTTTTAAATCACCACCGATTATTTCAACGACATTTGTTAAATGTCTTGGATCAGGTTTGTTAAATTCGAATGTGTCAGCACCAGCAATATACTCAAAGTATTTACTCATATCTAATTTTTTTAAAAGATCGACTGCTAAATGTTCTCTTTTATTCGTACAGACCGCCATTGAAATTTTCTTTGATTTTGCCCAATTTAAAAATTCAAATATGCCATTTATTGGTTTGCTTTCATTATTAATATTTTCTGCATAAAATTTTATGAATTCATCGACCATTTTTTTTTTTATATTTTCATCTTTTATTTCTTTCTTAAAAGATCGTTGCATCATTACCCACGCACCTCTTCCTGCCAATGTTTTAATATCTGATAATTTTTTTTGATTATGTCCATATTTTTTCATTACATAATTATGTGCTTGTATAAGATCTGGAGCTGTATCCACTAAAGTTCCGTCAAGATCGAATAAAATTGTATAAATTTGACTCATTTTAAAAAGTATTAAAAAGAAATATTTTGTGACTTATTTAAGTTACATTCATAATGTAAAGAATTTTTAAATGAAAAGAAATACAAAATTAGACAAAGCTAATTCATATCGGTTATCACAGGAAGTTTTAAGAAACAAAGCTTTATCTAAGGGAGTTAATTTAATTGCTCCTGAGACCGTTTTTTTGTCTCCAGACACATTTTTTGGAAAAAATGTAACTGTTGAGCCATATGTAGTTTTTGGTCCAAAAGTAAAGGTAGGAGATAATTCTTATATAAAATCATTTAGTCATATTGAGGGAACAAAAATTGAGAAAAATGTTTCAGTTGGTCCTTATGCAAGATTAAGAGAAGGAACAATTTTGCAAAGCAATTCCAAAATTGGAAATTTTGTTGAAACTAAAAAATCAAATATAAATCAAAATTCTAAAGTAAATCATCTTTCATATATTGGAGATGCTTCAATTGGAAAAAACTCAAACATAGGTGCTGGAACAATTACATGCAATTATGATGGTGTAAAAAAATCAAAAACAAAAATCTCTGATAATGTTTTCATTGGATCTAATTCATCACTTATAGCCCCAATTAGTATTGATAAAAAAAGCATAGTTGGCGCAGGCTCAGTAATAACAAAAAATGTAAAGAAAAAATCTCTAGCACTTACAAGAGCTCAGCAGGTTGAAATCAAAAATTATAAAAGAAAGAAAAAATAATGTGTGGAATTATTGGAATCGCAAGTAATAAACCTGTTTCAATTAACATAATTAATTCTCTTAAAAAATTAGAGTACAGAGGTTATGACTCTGCTGGATTAGCAACTCTAGATAATAATTTAATTGATGAAAAAAAATGTTCTGGAAGAGTAGATGAGTTAGAAAAAATATTATTTAAAAATCCCTCAAATGGAAATATTGGAATTGGTCATGTAAGATGGGCCACACACGGAATTCCTAATATTATTAATGCACATCCACACTCATCTGAAGATGTTTCTGTTGTTCATAATGGAATAATTGAGAACTCTGATGAATTAAAAAAAGATCTTGAAGAAAAAGGATTTAAATTTAAATCACAGACTGATACAGAGGTGATTACAATATTGATCACTCAATATTTAGAAAATTCACAACCTTTAGAATCAGTATTTAAAACTTTAAAAAAATTAAAGGGAAGCTTCGCTCTTGGTATCATATTTAAAAACCACTCAGACATGATTATTGGTGCGAGAAGAGGTAGCCCTTTAGCAGTAGGTTATTCAAATGATGAAAATTATTTAGGCTCTGACTCTTATGCTTTAAAGTCTATGACAAATAAAATCTCCTATTTAGATGATGGAGAGATATGTATGCTGACTAAAGATGATGTGACTTTTTACGATTCAAAACAAACTAAAATAAATAAAAAAGTTCACACTGTATCTGACGATGAAAATACTTCTGAAAAAGGTGATTATAAAAACTTTATGTCAAAAGAGATTTTTGAACAATCAAGCACAATAAAAAAATGTATAAGCGAATATACTGACAGTCTTAAAAAAGATATTAATATTTATAATTTTCCAATAGATCCAAAAAAAATTAATAAGATAATATTAATTGGATGCGGTACTGCATATCATTCATGTTTAGTTGCTAAATATTGGCTTGAGGAATTATCATCAATTGATGTTGAAATAGATATAGCTTCTGAATTTCGATATAGAAATTTAAAATTTAACTCCAATAATTTATATATTTTTGTTTCTCAATCTGGTGAAACTGCTGATACAGCTGCTGCTTTAGATATTTGTAAAAAAAATAAAGTTAAAACTTGTTCAATAGTCAATGTAGTTGAAAGTACAATTGCTAGAAATTCTGATTGGGTCTTACCTATTCATGCTGGTGCAGAAATTGGAGTGGCCTCAACAAAAGCTTTTTTAGGGCAATTAATAGTTTTATACATTCTCTCATTAAAACTTTCCATTGTGAGAGGTGATGTTGAAAAAAAAACTTACGATACCAATGTAGAAAACTTACAAAAACTTCCTGAATCAATCAAAAATACACTAAAGCTTGAAAGTGAAATTCAATTAATGGCTAAAGAATTCTTAGATGCCAAGGGATCAATGTTTCTTGGAAGAGGGAATTCTTTTCCAGTTGCTCTGGAAGGTGCCCTAAAATTAAAAGAACTTTCTTATTTACATGCTGAAGGTTATCCAGCAGGAGAAATGAAACATGGACCTTTAGCTCTAATAGAAGAGGGTTTGCCAGTAATAGTGATTGCTCCAAAAGATAAATATTATGAAAAAACTCTTTCAAATATGCAGGAAGTTATAGCAAGAGGAGGTAAAATATTTTTTATAACTGATAATAGTAAAAGATTATTAAGTACTAATATTAGATATAAATTAAGAGTACCAAGAGTTGACAGTTTATTATCACCCTTGTTGTTAACTATTCCTTTGCAGCTTTTAGCATATCATGTAGCTCTATTAAAAAATTGTGACATTGATAAACCTCGTAATTTAGCTAAGTCTGTTACAGTTGAGTAAAATGAAAAAAAAATATCAAGCGATGGTTCTCTCTTGTATGGATCCACGCTTTCAGCCGATAGTCTTTAACTACCTTAAAAAAAAGAAATTAAGTGGTAAATACAGTTCATTTACAATTACTGGTTCAGCTATTGGTGTTACAACAAGCAAATTTAAAAAATGGCATAAAACTTTTTGGGATAATTTTGAAACTTCAGTTAAATTACACAATATAAAAAAATTAATTGTAATTAATCATCGAGATTGCGGTGCTGCTAAAATTGTTAATGGAAATAAAATTTTTGATAAATTTAACGAGACAAAAATACATAGAGCCTCATTTGATGAAATAAGGAAAAAATTTAAAAAAAAATACCCAAGGTTAAAAATCGAATTAAAACTTATCTCCTTAAATAAAAAAATTGAAAATTTTTAATACAATATCCGCTTTTTTAAGTTAATTTTTTTATTAGGATTGAATAGTTAGTCCTAATAATCTATATATACTACAAGTTGAATATGAAAAAATGGAATTTAAATAGCTGGACTAAATACCCTGCTAAACACCTACCTGTTTATAAGGATAAAGAGGAGCTTGATTTAGTTTTAGGTAAAATTAAAAAATATCCTCCATTAGTTTTTGCTGGAGAGTCTAGATCTCTAAAAAAATCTTTAGCAGAGGTTGCAGAAGGTAAAGCGTTTTTATTACAAGGTGGAGATTGTGCTGAGAGTTTTGCTGAATTTCATCCTGACAATATAAGAGATACCTTAAAAGTTCTTTTACAAATGTCTTTAGTTTTAACAGCATCAGCTTCGATGCCTGTTGTTAAAGTTGGCAGGATAGCTGGACAATTTTCTAAACCTAGAAGTGCACCTACTGAAAAAAAAGATGGAAAAGAATTACCAAGTTATCTTGGTGATAACATTAATGGAATGGAATTTACTGAGAAGGCTAGAATTCCAGATGCGAAAAGATTATTTAGAGCATACTCTCAATCTGCTTCTACTTTAAACTTACTAAGAGCTTTTTCTCAAGGAGGTTTTGCCGATTTAAGACAAGTGCATTTATGGAATTTGGGATTCATTAAAGATAAAACTAAAGGTAAATATAAAGAGATTGAAGATAAGATAAGTGATGCGCTCGCTTTCATGGAAGCTTGTGGAATTAATCCAGATAACAACAGAAAGTTAAGAACTGTAAACTTTTATACTTCACACGAAGCTTTACATTTGCCATTTGAGCAGTCTATGACTCGTGTAGACTCAACAACAGGTGAATATCATGACACCTCAGCTCATTTTGTATGGATAGGTGACAGAACAAGACAACCTGACGGAGCTCATGTTGAATTTTGTAGAGGTATTAAAAATCCAATAGGTCTTAAGTGTGGCCCGACATTAAAACCAGAAGAGCTAATTAATTTATGTAATATTCTAAATCCTGAAAATGAAGCTGGTAGATTAACATTAATTTCAAGATTTGGGGCTGACAATGTTCAAAAATATTTACCAAAATTAATGCAAACAATCAAAAAAGAAGGTCTTAAAGTAATTTGGTCTTGTGATCCTATGCACGGAAACACAATTAAAGCAGCTTCTGGATTTAAAACAAGACCTTTTGAAAATGTTCTTAAAGAAGTAAAAAATTTCTTTGCAGTAAGTCAAGCAGAAAAAAGTTATGCTGGTGGATTGCATATTGAAATGACTGGTCAAGATGTAACCGAATGTACGGGTGGTACGCAAAAAATATCTGATAAAGATCTCTCTAGTAGATACAGAACGCATTGCGACCCAAGATTAAATGCAGACCAGGCTTTAGAGCTAGCTTTCTTGATTTCTGAAGAAATTAAGAAAAATTCAAAAATATCAAACAAAATTATTCAAGCTGCGTCTTAATAATTATTGTAATTATTAAGACCAAACCTTAAAAGAAAGGTAAGGTATTAATTATGGATGTAAAAAAAAGAGCAAAAATAATAACCGACTGGATAGACAACTATTGCAATAATGCTTCTTATAAGCCAGAATCATTAGTAGTTGGAATATCGGGTGGAATAGACTCTTCTGTAGTTAGTGCTTTATGTGCAAACACTGGTAGAAAAACAATTGTGTTAACAATGCCAATTAAACAAATTAAATCTCAACATGATTTAAGTTTAACACATGCTAAATGGTTAAAACAAAAATATAAAAATGTTGAACACCATTTGTTGGAGATGGATAAAATCTTTAACTCATTTTCTCAAGTTTTAAATAAATTTGACAATGAGCATGGATATGCAAACTCAAGAGCAAGGTTGAGAATGGCGACCTTATACCAAGTAGCAGCAGCAAATAAAGGAATTGTTGTCGGAACAGGTAACAAAGTCGAAGATTTTGGCGTTGGTTTTTATACTAAATATGGTGATGGTGGGGTTGATATCTCCCCTATAGCTGACTGCAATAAATCTCAAGTGTGGGAGTTAGGTAGACATCTCGGTGTGTCCGAAGAAATAATTAACGCCCAACCAACAGACGGTCTATGGGATGATGGAAGAAACGACATAGAACAGCTTGGAATGAGTTACGCAGATTTAGAGAAAGCTATGGAAAATAAAGACAATCCAAACTATCAAAAATATTTAGAAATAAGAGAGAAAAATTTACACAAGATGAATCCGATACCGGTATGTACATTTAATGACTAGCTTAAAATTAACAAACTCTTTAACAAAAAAAAAAGAACTTTTTACACCCATCAATTCAAAAGAAATTACAATGTATGCTTGTGGCCCAACTGTTTATGATAACCCACATGTAGGAAACGCGAGAACTTTAGTCGTATTCGATACCTTGTTTAGAGTTTTAAAAAAGATTTTTCAAAATGTGAATTATGTGAGAAATATCACCGACGTTGATGATAAAATAATCGAAGCATCAAAGAAAAAAAATAAATCAATTCAAAAAATCACAGAAGAAGTTACTAAAGTTTTTCATGAAAATTGTAAATCACTGAACTGTCTACAACCATCTAGAGAGCCAAAAGCTACAGAACATATTAAAGAAATGATTAAAATGACAACTTCATTAATAAGTAAGAAATTTGCTTATGTTTCAGAAGGGCATGTATATTTTGCTGTTACAAGTTTTAAAGAATATGGAAAATTATCTAACAAAAACTTAGAAGAACTAAAAGCAGGATCAAGAATTGAAGTGTCAAAATTAAAAAAAAATCCCATGGATTTTGTTTTATGGAAACCTTCCTCAGATGAAGATCCTGGTTGGGACTCACCCTGGGGAAGAGGTAGGCCTGGCTGGCATTTAGAATGCTCAGTAATGAGTGAAAAATATTTGGGAAAAAACTTTGATATTCATGGCGGAGGTTTAGATTTAATTTTTCCTCATCATGAAAATGAAATTGCTCAATCATGCTGTAATAACGCAACTCAAAAATTTTCAAATTATTGGGTGCACAACGGTTTTGTTACAATAAATAAAGAAAAAATGTCAAAATCCTTAGGAAATATCGTGACCATTTCAGACGCTGTTAAAAAATATTCTGGTCAAGTAGTTAGGTTAGCTCTTATGAGCGCTCACTATAGTCAGCCATTAGATTGGAATGAAAAACTTTTATTAGAACAAAAATCTACAATTGAAAAATGGTATCAACTTTATGAAGACTCTGATGAAGAATTAGAAACAGAAGTAATTGAAAGTTTACTAGAGGATCTGAATACACCGGGATTTATTGCAAAAATTCATGAACTTTATAATGTTGCAAAAAAAGGAGATGAAAAAAGTAAAAAAAAATTTAATAGTGCTTGTAGGTTTATTGGATTATTTAATCAAAGCAAAGATGAGTGGGATAAATTAAAAAGATCTGATTCAAAAATATCTGAAGAATTCATACTAAATAAAATTAATGAAAGATTGAATGCTAAAAATAATGGTAATTATAAATTAGCAGATCAAATAAGAGATGAATTATTAAAAAAAGATGTAGTTATTGAAGATCAAAAGGATAAAACTGTTTGGAAATTTAAATGAGCAAAGAAAAAATATTTATTTTTGATACAACTTTAAGAGACGGAGCCCAAACAGAGGGTGTTGATTTTTCTTTAGAAGATAAAAAAAGAATTTCAAAAATATTATCTAAAATTGGTCTTGATTATGTAGAGGGAGGTTGGCCAGGAGCTAATCCTGTTGATACAGAATTTTTTTCTAAGCCTCCTAATTTAAATAAATCTATCTTCACTGCTTTTGGAATGACAAAAAAAACAGGTCGTAGCGCTGAAAATGATCCATCTCTATCACCTTTGATCAATGCCTCATGCCCAGCTGTTTGTGTTGTGGGAAAAGCTTGGGATTTTCATGTCAAAACTGCTTTAGGCATAAAAAATGAGGATAATTTAGAAAATATAAGAGAGACCGCTAAGCATATAGTAAAAAATAAAAAAGAATTTTTATTTGATGCGGAACATTTTTTTGATGGTTTTAAAGAAAATCCTGATTATGCTTTAGATTGTTTAAAAAATGCATATGACCAAGGTGCAAGGTGGATAGTGCTTTGTGATACAAACGGTGGAACCTTGCCTCATGAGGTAGGCGAGATTGTTTCTAAAGTTACAAAAGTTATACCTGGAAAAAATTTAGGTATCCACGCTCATAACGATACTGAAAACGCTGTAGCTAATTCTTTAACGGCAATTCAAGCTGGAGTTAGACAGGTGCAAGGAACTATTAATGGTCTGGGAGAAAGATGTGGGAATGCAAATTTAATGTCTATTATACCAACATTATCTTTAAAGAAATCTTTCAGTGAAAAATTCGAACTTAATATTAAAAGAGAAAAACTTAGTTCTCTAACAGATTGTTCAAGATTATTAGACGAAATATTGAATAGAAAACCAAATAAAAGTTTACCTTATGTTGGAGCATCTGCCTTTTCTCACAAAGGAGGCCTGCACGTTTCTGCTGTAAAAAAAGATCCAAAAACTTACGAACATATTAATCCTAAACTAATAGGCAACCATAGAAATATTATAGTTTCAAATCAAGCTGGTCGCTCTAATATCTTATCTAGGCTAGAAGCTTATGGAGTTAAAATTGATTCTAAAGACAAGAAAATTCAAAAAATATTGGATGAAGTAAAAGAAAGAGAATTCAGTGGTTATTCCTACGATGGAGCAGACGCTTCTTTTGAACTATTAGCTAATAGATTACTTGGCAAAGTCCCTGAATATCTAAAAGTTGAAAGTTACGATGTAAATGTTTCAAAATCTAAAAATATTTCTACAAAAGCAAACGTTGTTTTTTTAATAGATGGAAAAAAAATAGAATGTAATGGTGAAGGAAATGGTCCAGTCAACGCTTTAGACAATGCAATTAGATCAAATTTTAAAAAAGTAGAAAAATATTATAATTATTTTTCAGATCTTAAGTTGTTAGATTATAAAGTAAGAATATTAAATACAGGCACCGAAGCCACGACAAGAGTTTTAATTGAAAGCACTGATAAAACAGGTAAGAGCTGGTTTACTATTGGAGTTTCTCCAAATATTATAGAAGCTTCATTTAAAGCTTTAATTGATAGTTTAGATTATAAACTTTACAAAGAAAAAGCTCCTGCAAATCTGAATGAAAAATAAATTTGGATTTATTCTTGTAAAAACACAACTGGGTGAAAATATAGGTGCATGCGCACGGTCAATGAAGAACTTTGGATTTTCTAAACTTCATATTGTCAGTCCAAAAATTAATTTTCCAAATCATAAAACTAAGGCAACTTCTGTTGGTGCGTATGACATAATTAACAAAGCAAAAGTTTTCGATAATGTGGAAAAAGCAATTGAACCTTTTAATTTAGTTATTGCCTTAAGTGCTAGAAGAAGAGATATTAATAAGAGACACATATCTCTTCAAAAATTTCAAAACATAATTAAAAGAGGGCAAAATCTAAATATTGGATTTATGTTTGGTCCAGAAGCTTCAGGCCTAACAAATCAAGATTTATCATTTTCAAACTATATAATGCAAATACCAACATCAAAAAAATTTAAATCATTAAATTTATCCCATTCATTAACTGTTATTTGCTATGAAATATTTAAATTGATGAATGATAGTAAAATAAAAATTAACAATTTAAATTTAAAAATCTCCTCTAAAGCTAAAATAGCAAATATTGTAAGACATTTAGTTTCTCTTTTAGAAAAAAAAGATTTTTTTAAACCAAGGGAAAAAAAAAATTCAATGTTATTAAATATAAATAATTTAATTTATAAATTACAACCAAATGATAAAGAATTGAGGATTTTAGCCAGTATTATAAGCTCTCTGAGTAGAAAATAAGAATAAACCATAATTGACAAATACTCCCTAAAGCTTATAAACACTCATTTATTGAATATGACAAAAAGACTGAAATCAAAGCATAAAGTAGACAGAAGACTTAAAGCAAATATTTGGGGAAGACCAAAAAGTCCGTTTAATTCTAGGGCTTATCCTCCAGGCCAGCACGGGCAGAATAAAAAAGGTAAACCAACTGATTACGGTATTCAATTACAAGCAAAACAAAAATTAAAAGCTTATTATGGAAATATAAACGAGAGACAATTTAGAAATATTTATAGAAAAGCTTTATCGAAAAGAGGCGATACCACGGAAAATTTAATTGCTTTATTGGAGAGTAGATTAGATACAGTAATTTACAGAGCCAAATTTGCTCCAACTGTTTTTGCTGCAAGACAAATGATTAATCATGGTCATATTAAAGTTAATAAAAAAAGAGTTAATATAGCTAGCTACGTTGTTAACAGCGCTGATTTGATCGAGGTTAGAGAAAAATCAAAAAAGTTAACTGTAATAGATGGATCACTTCAAAGCAAAGAACGAGATGTTCCAGAATATATTCAGTTAGATGATAAAAACAAAACTGCTAAACTTGTAAGAATTCCAAAATTTGCAGAAGTTCCTTTCCCAGTAATAATGGAGCCAAGTTTAGTAATTGAATATTATTCAAGATAATTGAATTTTTTTAGTCTATTTAAGAGAAATTTAATTTTCAAATTTAAAAAAAAAACCTCAATAGATAATGACAACATTAGATCTGAGTCATTAGACTATCTTTTTCACGAATATGGCAGCGATAAAGCAAATATTTTTAAACTTAGTCAACAACCAGGACATGGTTATTCTATATATTACGAAAAAAAATTGGAAATGTATAAAAATAAAAATCTAAATATTTTAGAAATTGGTTCGTACTCAGGAGCTTCTGCAGCTGCATTTACTAAATATCTTCCTAATTCAAAAGTTTATTGTTTTGATGTAAATATTTCAAATTTTAAATATAAATCAGAAAATATTAATGTTTATGGAATAGATATTAATAATCAAAAAAAAGTAATAAAAACTTTGAATAAGATATTTTTAGAACAAAATTTTAATCAATTTGATTTAATTATAGATGATGGTTCGCACAACTTAAGTGATATTTTAATGAGTTTTAAATTTTTTTTTAAATATGTAAAAAATAATGGATTGTATATTATAGAAGACTATAAACATCCAAATTATTATAAATATAATAGAAATATCGATCACTTACTAGTCGATCAAATTTTTGTAAATCTAAATAATAGGAAGACTTTTAGCTCAAATATATTTAATGATGATGATCAAATAGAATTAATTAGCTCAATTAAAATGATAGAAACTTTTAAAGGAAATTTAAACGACTCTGATATAAGCTTTATTACAAAATCTTAAATTATTTTTTTTTCTTCAAGAAGTTTTTTTAATTCACCTTTTTCAAACATTTCTTTAACTATATCACAACCACCAATAAATTCTTGTTTTACGTAAAGCTGAGGTATAGTAGGCCAATCACTAAAATCTTTAATTCCTTGTCTTAAATTTTCATCTTCTAAAACATTAATTCCTTTAAAATCTACATTTAAATGTTTAAGTACATTTGATACTGCCATTGAGAAACCACATTGAGGCGCGTCAGGTGTCCCTTTCATAAATAAACAAACTTTATTATCGCTAATTAAATTTTTTATTTTTTCTTTTATTTCCATTATTTGCCCTCCGTAGTTATTGATAAAGCATGCAATTCATTCCCCATTTTACCTTTTAAAGATTTATAAACAAGTTTGTGTTGTTCAATTTTATTTAAATTATTAAATTTTGATGATTTAATTGTTGCAGAATAATGATTGTTATCTCCCATTAAATCTTTTATCTCGATTGAAGCATCGGGTAAATCTTCTTTTATAAGTCTTTTTATTTCTTTAATAGATAAAGGCATTAATAATTATTATACCATTCATTGTTAATTTTATACAAATCCTTAATATTAATCTTTAATTCATCTTCAATTTCAAAAAAATCGGATTGTGTCATGCCTATATTTTCGTAAAAAACATTATTATCCTTTAAAATTTTATCAACTTTAGATAAATCTACAGTTTTTATCTCAATTATATAACGAGCTTGATCTTCTCCAAAAAAATAATTAATCGAATTAGTCAGTCCTTTTGGTTTATGAATTTTAATACCAGTATTTGAACCTATTGACATTTCAGCAAGCGAGACAATCAAACCACCTGTTGAAATATCATGAGAAGATAAAATCAAATTTTTATTAATTAATTTAAGCAAACATTCACCATTATTTTTTTCATTTCGTAAATTAACTTCTGGAGGCATACCTTTATTAATAGAGTAAATTTCTTTTAAAAGAACACTTTGTTCTAGATGGCCAAATGTTTTTCCTATAACCAATATAGTGCTATTATTATGCTCAAAGTTATGACTAATGGGCTTTGAAAGTTTTTTGATTAAGCCAACACCACCAATTACAGGTGTAGGGGATATATTTTTTTTATTTGTACCGTTGTAAAAAGATACATTCCCCGAAACCACTGGATAATCTAAAAATTCACAAGCTTCTTTAATGCCCTCTAAACATTCTGCAAACTCTCCCATAATCTCTTTATTCTCAGGATTTCCGAAGTTTAAACAATTAGTTATAGCCAATGGTTTTGCCCCTACTGATATTAAATTTCTCCAATTTTCACAAACAATCTGTTTACCTCCAGTTAATGGAAATGATTTACAATAGTTTGCTGATGAGTCCACGGAAACCGCTATAGCTTTGTCTTTATTATGTATTCTAATTATTGCTGCGTCTGAACCAGATTTTTGAGCAGTATCACACATTACCATTTGATCGTACTGGTTTGTGATCCAACTCTTATTAGAGTGGTTAGGGTTTGATAGTATTTTAATTAAGGCATCTTCAATTTTTATTTTTTTCAATTCTTTGATATTAACTTTATCTTTTTGAGGTTTTTTTCTTATCCATTTTCTATCGTAGATTGGAGCTTTTGATGCAAGAGCATCTATAGGTATCTCTCCTTGGATACTATCATTATATTTTAATGTGAGATTGTTTGTATCTGTAGTTTTTCCAATAATTACAAAATCTAGATCCCATTTTTCAAATATTTTTTTTGCAGCTTTATCTTTACCATCTTCAAGTATGATTAACATTCTCTCCTGACTTTCTGATAGCATCATTTCATAAGGTGTCATATTTTCTTCTCTGCAAGGAACTTTTTCTAAATCAAGTTCTATACCCAATGAACCTTTTGATGCCATCTCTACACTTGAAGAAGTTAATCCTGCGGCTCCCATATCTTGGATAGATATGATTGAGTTATCTTTCATTAACTCAAGGCAAGCTTCCATTAAAAGTTTTTCAGTAAATGGATCTCCAACTTGAACGGTTGGTTTTTTTTCTTCAGAATTTTCATCAAATTCTGCTGAAGCCATTGATGCACCATGAATACCATCACGACCAGTTTTTGACCCTACATAAACTACAGATTTATTTAAACCTTTAGCTTTGGAATAAAATATTTTATTCTTTTTTGCATGACCAACAGCCATCGCATTAACTAAAATATTTTCATTATAGGTTTCATCAAATTTAGTTTCCCCTGCTACAGTTGGTATTCCAATACAGTTACCATACCCGCCAATTCCTGAAACTACACCATTTAATAAGCTCTTTGTTTTAGGATGTTTGGGCTCACCAAAATGAATTGAATTTAATAAAGCTATCGGCCTAGCTCCCATAGTGAAAACATCTCTTAAAATACCACCGACACCTGTAGCAGCACCTTGGTAAGGTTCAATGTAAGATGGATGATTATGACTTTCTATTTTAAATACGATCGCGTCATCATCACCGATATCTATAACACCTGCATTTTCACCAGGTCCTTGAATAACTTGTTTTCCCTTTGTAGGTAATTTTTTAAGATGTATTCGTGAAGATTTATATGAGCAATGTTCATTCCACATTGCTGAAAAAATTCCGAGTTCTAATAAATTAGGCTCTCTTTTTAAAATTTTTTTAATTTTGTTAAACTCATCTAAATTTAAGCCATGTTTCTCCACAATTTCATTAGTAATCTTCATCTTAATTAAGTAAACTTGAAAATAAATTTATACCATCTTTATTAGATATGATTTCATCAACCATTCTTTCAGGATGAGGCATCATTCCTAAAATATTTTTCTTTTGATTATAAATTCCTGCAATATTTTCTAAAGAACCATTAGGATTTGTTTCTTCATTTATATTTCCTTTTTCATCACAATATTTAAATGCGATTAGATTTTCTTTTTTTAATTCATCTAGATGATTTGAATTTGTAAAATAATTTCCTTCATTATGTGCAATATTAATTTTTAAGATTTCATCTTTTTTATACTTATTAGAAAACTTTGTACTGTTATTGATTACCTTAATGTTCACATCTTTATTTATGAATTTAAGGTTTTTATTTCTTAATAATGTTCCTTTTAACAAACCTGTTTCAGTCAAAATCTGAAAACCATTGCAAATACCTAATATTAAACAACCTGAGTTTGCCGCCTTAACTACCTCGTCAATGATTAAAGATTTTCCAGCAATTGCTCCAGATCTAAGGTAGTCTCCATAAGAAAAACCACCGGGAATAACTATTAAATCAGATTTAGGTAAACTTGTATCTTTGTGCCAAACCATTTTATTTTTGAACTGCATTTTTTCTAAAGCTACAGCAATATCTCTGTCACAGTTAGAACCAGGAAATACGATTACTGATGATTTCATTAAATTTTATTTATTTTGTAATCTTCAATTATAAGATTAACTAAAAGTTTTTTACACATTTCATCAATTTTTTTTTGAGCAACTTCTGTATCATTTTCATCTACTTCAATTTCAAAATGTTTACCTTGTCTTATATTTTTAAGATTACTCATTCCCATATTAACGAGGGTATTTTGCACAACTTTTCCTTGAGGATCTAAAACATCTTTCTTAAGAGTAACTGTAACTGAAAATTTCAATTTATTTTTTTTTAAATTTAATCGGAATTGTTTTTCCAAAATTTACTTCACTGATATTTGTTTCTTCGGGCATTATTCCCAATCTTCTCGCCACTTCTTGATAACCCTGAATAATATTACCTAAGTCTTTTCTAAATCTGTCTTTATCTAATTTTTTTTCAGTTTTTGAGTCCCATAATCGACATGTGTCTGGACTTATCTCGTCTGCTAAAACTATTTCTTTTTCTTCTTTTTCTTTATTCCAAGCTTTCCCGTATTCGATTTTAAAATCTACAAGTTTGATACCAATACCTCTAAACAAACCAACCAAAAGATCATTAATTCTTAAAGTAGTTTGATCAATAATTTTTATCTCTTTTTCAGTAGCCCACTCAAATGAATAAATATGTTCTTTTGAAATTAAAGGGTCATTTAAATCATCCTTCTTAAAGCAGTACTCTAGAAGTGGTCTATCTAAAACTGTTCCCTCAGGTATTCCAAGTCTCTTTGTTAGTGAACCAGTAGCTATATTTCTCACAATAAATTCTATTGGAAATATTTCTGCTTTTTTTATGAGCTGCTCTCTCATATTTAGTCGTTTTATGAAGTGAGTCTTAATCCCACATTGAGAAAGATTTGTTAGTATGTATTCAGAAATTCTGTTATTTAAAACACCTTTACCTTCAACACTTGCTTTCTTTAGATTATTAAAAGCTGTAGCGTCATCTTTAAAGTGTTGGATAACTAAATTTTTATCCTTTGTTTCATAGATAATTTTAGCTTTACCTTCGTATAGTTTTTTACCTTTATTCATGAGATTAATTTCTAAGGCTTCTTTTAAAAATTATATTAATTTTTTTTGTATGATAACCAAAATCAAATAACTTTTTGATCTTATTAACAGGTATTTTTTTGGTGATCTGGTTATCAGATATAATTTTATCATAAAATGAAGAATTTTCTTTCCAAGCTTGCATAGCATTTTTTTGAACAATTTTATAAGACTGTTCTCTTGTAAAACCAGCAGTAGTCAATTCAAGAAGAACTCTCTGAGAGAAAAAAATTCCATTAGTTATATCTAAGTTTCGTTTCATATTTTTTGGATAAATATTTAAATTTTTAATAACGGTACTTAATCTGTCAAGCGCAAAGTCTAAAGCTATTGTAGCATCAGGCCCAATATTTCGTTCAACAGCAGAATGAGAAATATCTCGCTCATGCCATAAGGCAACATTTTCTAGAGCAGGCATAACACTTGATCTAATCAATCTTGCTAAACCTGTTAAATTTTCACTTAATATTGGATTTTTTTTATGAGGCATTGCAGATGAGCCTTTTTGTTTTTTGGCAAAAAACTCCTCAACTTCTAGAACTTCTGTTCTTTGTAAGTGTCGAATTTCAACTGCAAATCTTTCAATCGAGCTTGCAATAATTCCTAAGGTTGAAAAAAATTGTGCATGTCTATCTCTAGGTATAATCTGAGTAGAAATAGGCTCAATATTAAGTTTCAATTTTTTAGCAACATAACTTTCTACTCTTGGATCAATGTTTGCAAAAGTTCCTACAGCTCCAGAAATAGCACAAGTTGATATTTCTTTTATAGAGTTTTCTAAACGTTTTTTATTTCTTAAAAATTCTTGATAAAAAGTTAGCATCTTTAAACCAAACGTTATTGGTTCAGCATGGATTCCGTGACTTCTACCTATGCATAAAGTAAATTTATGTTTTAAGGCTTGTTTTTTAATTGATTGTAATAGCTGATTAATATCTTTTAATAAAATTTCTCCTGATTGTTTAAGCTGAAGATTAAAACAAGTATCTAAAACATCAGATGATGTCATACCTTTATGTAAATATCTTGCCTCTTTACCAGCTCTTTCAGTAATTGAAGTTAAGAATGCAATAATATCGTGTTTAACTTTATTTTCTATTTGTAAAATTCTTTTTGGATTAATTTTTGCTTTAGATTTAACTTTTTTAACAACACCTTTTGGAATTATCTTTAATTTTTCCATAGCCTCTGCTGCAGCCAGTTCAATTTCTAACCAAATTGAATATCTATTGTAATCTTCCCAAATACTTTTAATTTCTTTTCTTGAATATCTTTCAATCATTTAATTAGTTTTTTCTGATTTAGTAAAAATTTCACAACCATCTTTTGTTACTCCAATTGTATGTTCAAATTGTGCTGATAAAGATTTATCTTTAGTTACAGCTGTCCACCCATCATTTAACGTTTTTGTTTCATAGTTTCCATAATTAATCATTGGCTCAATTGTGAAAATCATTCCTGTTTTAATTTTTTCTCCAGAACCTTTCTCACCGTAATGTAAAACATTAGGTTCTTTATGAAAAGTTTCACCAATTCCATGACCGCAAAAATCTTGAACCACTGAAAATCCTTCTTTTTCTACATGAGTTTGTATAGTTGATCCTATATCTCCTAGGCGTACGCCATCTTTAACAATCTCGATAGCTTTCATCATAGACTCATAAGTAGCTTTAATTAGTTTCTCAGCTTTAACAGAAACACTTCCAACTTTGAAAGTTCGACTTGTGTCTCCGTGCCAACCATTTTTTAAAGCAGTAACATCAACATTAACAATATCACCATTTTTTAAAATTTTTTCAGAGGGTATTCCATGACAAACAACATGATTGGTTGATGTACAACAAGATTTTGGAAATCCTCTATAAAATAAAGGCGCAGAGTAAGCGCCATGATCACTTATGTATTCATAACAAAGCTTATCTATTTGTTCAGTAGAAATACCAGGTTTTATAATTTTATTTACTTCATCTAAAGCACCAGCAGCAATAGAACCAGCTACTTTTGTTTTTTCAAATGCTTCTTTATAATCAACACTCATTAAATATTAATCTTAATCTTTTTATTGAGTTTTATTCCTTTTGAAGAAAATTTACAATCATAGCAGAGTATATTTAAATTGTTTTTAACAGCTTTTACTAGAGCTTTTTCATAATCAGTATCAATGTCTTTAGCAATAGAGAAATAGTTACAATCTTCCCTTTGAACTAAATAGAGAATAAAAATTTTATATCCATTTTTACTAGCATTAATTAATTCATTTATATGTTTTAATCCCCTAGATGTTACAGCATCTGGAAATTCAGCTTTTTTTTTACTTCGAGACAAAGTAACATTTTTAACTTCGACAAAAGCTTTAAAATTTTTGTTTATAACCATAAAATCAAATCTAGTATTTTTTCCAAACTTTGTTTCTGGTTTAATTTCCAAAGAGTTTTTAAGTTCTTTTATAAGATTATTATTCAGAGCATGATGTACAATTTTATTTGTTGAATGAGTGTTAACTCCTACTTTCGCTTTTTGATCTTCAATTATTTCTAATGTATATTTAAGTTTACGATTAGGGTTATTAGACTTACTTACCCATACTTTATTGCCCCTTTTTAAGAGACCATACATTGAGCCAGTATTAGGACAATGAGCTGTGATAACTTGACTATTTATTTTTATATCAACAAAAAAACGCTTATATCTTTTTATAAATAGTCCTGGTATTAATTTATTTTCAAAGTCCATATATATTTATTATCTTTATGAAAAAAAAAGTAAATGCCGCAATTTTAATTATTGGAAATGAGATACTTTCTGGCAGAACGCAAGATAGAAATATAGCATTTATTTCAAGTTGGCTTAATACAAAATGTGGAATTTCAGTAAATGAAGTAAGAATAATTCCGGATATAGAAAAAATAATTATTGAAAATGTTCGCTTGTTATCTAAAAAGTTTAATTATCTATTTACTACAGGTGGAATTGGACCTACTCATGATGATATCACAGCTCAATCAATTTCAAAAGCATTCAGGTTAAAATATGAGTTTCATCAAGAAGCATACGGAATTTTAGAAAAATACTATGGTAAAAAAAAATTTAACGATGGAAGAAAAAAAATGGCTAAAATGCCAAGAGGAGCAAAACTTATTTATAATCCTTCTAGCGCCGCACCGGGCTTCATGACTAAAAATGTTTTATCACTACCTGGAGTTCCATCAATATTAAATTCAATGATTGAAAATTGTAAAAGATATTTAATCAAAGGATTAAAAGTTCACAGTAAAACTGTCAGCCTTTATACAGTTGAAAGTAATATTGCCAAAAATTTGGGACAAATTCAAAAAAAATACAAAAAATTTGTTGATATTGGTAGCTATCCTTTTTTTAGACTTGGAAAGATTGGAGTTGCAGTTGTAACAAGATCAACTTCTTTATCCAAACTTAAAAATGTTAATAAAGAATTAATGCAACTGGTAAAATTAAAAAAAATTCAAATTTTAAAAATTTAGATTAAATCATATACATCATCTACACTTATAGAATTTATATCAGATGTATTATAAATTTTCTTACTATCAAGAATTTTAACATAATTATTTTTTGGAGCAAACTTTTGAGAGTTAGTAGGCCCAAATAAAACAATCATAGGAATTTCTGCTAGCCCTATCATATGCATTACACCATTATCAATTGTAACCGCTTGATCTAATCTTGAAGCTAATGCAGTAACTAAAGCAGGACAGGATATTTCAGATTTAATTTCTGGAAATAGGGCAGAGGGTACTTGGTTTTTAATTTTTTCAATTATTTGTTCTTGTTTTTTTTCAACAAAAAAAACTGGTATTTTATTTTTAATTAAACATTTATTAGCTAAAGAAATAAATTTATAAATAGACCAACTTTTTTTTCTATATTCATTTCCTTGAGTAATTGAAAACCCTACGTAATTAGATTTTGGTAGTAACTTTTTAGCTTCATTTAGAA
>CACMJB010000006.1 GCA_902613915.1 uncultured Pelagibacteraceae bacterium
AATCTCGTTTCTCTTATTAAAAAAATAATCTTTATAAAAATTTTTAAATTTTTTTATGACTTTTTTTTTTACAGTTATAGATCTTTTTTTTAATATTTTTTTTGCTTTTTTAAATGTTCTCTTGTCAGGATCTTCAAAAGAGAAAAAGACTTCACTAATTTTTTTTTTTATTAATAAACTAGTACATGGGGGCGTCTTACCATAGTGAGAGCAAGGTTCTAAAGTTGTATATAATTTAGCTCCTGCAAAATTAATTCTTTTTTTTAAAGCGTTTTGTTCAGCATGAGGTCTACCTCCATAAGAAGTTGCTCCACTTGAAATAATTCTATTATTTTTAACAACAACACAACCTACAGAAGGGTTTGTGCCAGTTTTACCTAGATTTTTTTCTGCTAGTTTGAAAGCTTTTTTTAAAAAATAACTATGATTTTTTCTCATTTAAATTGCCTACAAATTGTTCAAAATCTTTTGCTTCTTTAAAATTTTTATATACAGAAGCAAAACGAACATAAGCAACTTTATCTAATGAAGAAAGACCTTCCATAATAAACTTACCTATGGTAGGTGTCGGAATTTCACTTTCACCAAGACCCTCAAGATTTCTTACAATTTTAGAAATAAATTTTTCTATTGTTTCGCTATCAATAGGTCTTTTTCGCGTGGCTATTCTAATTGATTTTGAAATTTTATCTCTATCAAATGGTTCTCTTTTACCGTTACCTTTTATAACTGTTAATTCTTGAAACTGAACTCTCTCAAAAGTCGTAAATCTCTCTTTTCTCTCGCACCCACAAAGTCTTCTTCTTCTTATAGCTGTGCCATCTTCTGTAGGTCTTGAGTCTACAACTGACGTATCTTTTTCTCTACAAAAAGGACAAAGCATAAATTTATCTAATTTCCATATATAGGAAAAGAGGAACAAAGATCAATAATTTCTTTTTTTACTTCATTTTCTATTTTCGAATTATCTGATTTGTTCTCACTTAAGCCTTTAATTACTTTGTGTATTAGGTCTGCAATTAATTTAAATTCTTTTTCTTTGAAACCTCTTGTTGTGCAGGCTGGTGTACCTAATCTAATTCCAGAAGTTATGAATGGGCTCTCTGCATCAAATGGAATTCCATTTTTGTTACATGTTATGTTTGCTCTTCCTAATGAAGCTTGAGCGTCTTTTCCAGTAACTTTGAATGATCTTAAATCAATAAGCATTAAATGTGTATCTGTTCCACCAGAAAAAATTTTAAAGCCATTTTCAGATAAGCTCTTTGATAAAACTTTTGCATTATTAATTACATTCTGAGTATAAATTTTAAAATCTTCAGACAAAGCTTCCTTAAAGCAAACTGCTTTAGCTGCAATTACGTGCATTAGTGGTCCACCTTGTAAACCTGGAAAAATTGCACTATTAAATTTCTTAGCTAGTTCCTCGTTATTTGTTAAAATAATTCCACCTCTTGGTCCTCTTAAAACTTTATGTGTTGTTGATGTTACAACATCAGCATATTTAGTAGGATTAGGATAAGCTCCTCCAGCTACTAACCCAGAAAAATGTGCCATATCAACTAGAAGATATGCTCCAACTTTGTCACTAATTTCTCTAAATTTTTTAAAATCAATTATTCTTGAATAAGCACTACCTCCTGCAATAATTAGTTTTGGTTTATTTTCTACGGCAAGTTTTTCTACAGCTTTATAATCAATTAAACCTGTCTCTTTATCAACTTCGTAATGAAGTGCATTAAACCACTTGCCAGATTGAGCCGGTTTTGCTCCATGAGTTAAGTGTCCACCAGAATTTAAACTCATCGCTAATGTTGTGTCTCCTGGTTTCAATAAAGCTAAATAAACTGCACCATTAGCTTGAGCACCGGAATGTGGTTGCACATTTGCAAACTTACAATCAAATAATTTCTTTGCACGTTCAATAGCTAAATTTTCTGAAATATCAACGTGCTCACAACCGCCATAATATCTTTTTGAAGGATAACCTTCTGCATATTTATTTGTTAAAACTGAACCTTGTGCTTCAAGTACAGCTCTTGATACAATATTTTCTGATGCAATTAGTTCAATATGATTTTGCTGCCGTGTAAACTCATCTCTAATTGAGTTGTAAAGCTCTTTATCTGCATCTTGTAGTTTTAATTTAAAAAAACTATTTAAATATTTATCTAATTTAATAACCGACATTATATCTTTCTTACTCTTTTTAAGTGCCTGCCGCCTTCAAATTTAGTTTTTAAAAATAATTCTACTAATTTTAACGACAAGTTTTTTTTTGTTAATCTGGCACCCAATGCGATTATATTAGCATTATTGTGCTGCCTAGACAATCTAGTCGATTTTTGATTGTAGCATACTGCCGCTCTAATATTTTTGATTTTATTGGCACTTATAGCCATACCTGTGCCAGAACCACACACAAGTATACCTACATCGCTTTTTTTTGCTTTAATTCGATTAGCAAGTTTTTTGGCATAATCAGGATAATCAACCGATTTGTCTTCAAAAGGACCTAGGTCGATTATTGAAACATATTTATCAATAAGAAAATCTTTGATCTTTTCTTTAAGATCAAAACCTGCATGATCTGAGGCAATACAAATCTTTTTAAATAAGAAGCTCAAAATTTTATTTTTAATTTATAAATTTATTTACGTAAGTTGTTATTTAACGATTTGTACTATATATTTGAATATAACATTTGTCGCATTATATTTTATTTACATGATTACTGGAAAATTCCCAAATTTGAGACTTAGAAGACTAAGAAAATTTAATTGGTCTAGAAAATTAGTTCAAGAGAACAACCTTTCTTCAAGCGATTTGATATATCCATTGTTTCTTATTGAGGGTAAAAACAAAAAAAAACCAATAAAATCTATGCCTAATGTTTATCAGTACTCTATTGATAAATTAGGAGGTATTGTGAATACAGTCATAAGTAATAAAATACCAATGATCGCTTTGTTTCCATCAACACCTGGTAATAAAAAAGATCCTTTTGGAAAAGAAGCTTTAAATGAAAATAATTTAGTGTGCAAGGCAATAAGATTTATAAAAAAAAGATTTAAAAATGATATTGGATTGATGTGTGATGTTGCTTTAGATCCTTATACGTCACATGGTCATGATGGAGTTTTAAAAAAGAACTATGTTTTAAATGATGAGACAGTTAACATTTTAATGAAACAAGCTTTATTGCAAGCTCAAATGGGTTGTGATGTTATTGCTCCATCAGACATGATGGATGGAAGGATAGGTAAAATAAGAAAACATTTAGATAAAAATAGATATCATGATGTTCAACTTCTTTCATATGCAGTTAAGTATGCATCAAATTTTTACGGACCTTTTAGAGATGCTGTTGGTTCCAAAAAAACATTAAAAAGTAATAAAAAAAATTATCAAATGGATTTTGCTAATATTAATGAAGCCCACAGAGAAGTTGCTTTAGATATTAAAGAAGGTGCTGATATGGTAATGGTAAAACCAGGTATGCCATACCTAGATGTCATTAAATCAATTAAGGAAAATTTTAAAATCCCTGTTCTAGCTTATCAAGTTTCTGGAGAATATAGCTTAATAAAAAATGGTATTAAAAATAATCTTGTAAGCAAAGAAGCAATACTAGAAAGCTTAATGAGTTTTAAAAGAGCTGGCGCTTCAGCTATAGTTACTTATTTTGCATTAGAAATTGCTAAAAATTTTTAATTAGTTAAAATAATTCTCTAAAACAACTCTGGATTTTGGAAATAAAAGATTGTTTGGAATAAAAAATTTATTTTGTAAAACATTACGTGTAAAATAAAGCGATTTCCGGATTAAAGTTTTATTTAATTCTACAGGAATTTTTTTGAATATTAAAAAATTTGGAACCTCGTAAATATAACCATCAATTTTAATTTTTGATATATCATCGTTTTTAATTTGATCAGTGGAATATTGTTCTAAGTTGGTATCATAACCTAAATCTTTAATTAAATTTAATTCAAAAAATATATAAATAAAAAACCAATTTTCTAAATTAATAGAATTAATTAACTTTTCAAAAGAGTTATAAATTTTCTTATTTTGTTGTGCTTCAGGTAATAAAGTGTTTAATAAAGAGCATATTGAGATTAACGCGGAAGTTCTTTCTTTGTCATTAAAATATAAAGGGGAAATGGGTTTAATCAATTCAGTTTTAAAGTATCCAATTTTATTCTCATTTTTAGAAGAATGAGAAACAAAAAGTTTATTTGATATTTGTAAATAATTTCTTATTTTTCGGGAGGTTCCTCCATAAACTATACCATCAACTTTCCCTTTTTCCTTAGTAAAAATATTAATAATATTTGCATTCTCTCTAAATTTTCTTTTAGATAATAAGTAACATTCATCTTCCCAAATCATATCTTTAATATTTTAATAAGTTTGGATGCTGCATTTTGCTGGGAATTTTTTTTCGAAGATCCGATACCTGTAATTTTTTTGGAATTAGGAATTTGAACCTCTGTCATAAATAATGGTTTATGTTGTGGCCCTGTTTTTTTAGAAAAAATATATTTTGGAAGTTCTTTAAATTTTTTTAAGCTATATTCTTGGAGCTTAGTCTTAGAATCTATAAGTGTTATTGTTGAATTTAAAATGTGCTCTTCCCAGAACTGCAAAATAAACTTTTCAGCAAATTTAAATCCATTATCTATGTAAATTGCCCCTATAAGAGCTTCTAAACAATCGCTACTAATCTTATCTGATGACCTATCTAATTTTTTATGTGATGAGCCTAAAAATATAAAATTACTTAAATTCAACTTTTTTGCTATTAGGCTACATGTTTTTTTATTAACTAAATTGGCATATTTTTTATCTATTATGCCTTCTTTTTCGTTCGGGTATTTTGTTAATAAAGTTTGAGAAATAACTAGTCCTAATACTCTGTCACCTAAAAATTCTAACTTTTCATTATTATCAATATTATTAAAGCTTTTGTGTGTTAATGCCTGCTGTAACAATTCAGTTTTTTTGAAATTATAATTAATTATTTTTTCAAAATCTTTTATTTTATTTTTCATTTTAACTTATTAAATAGCCTGCTAAATCTAAATGAGTCCCCCAAATTCCAAAATTTCAATAAACTACTTATATTAGTATCATTAGAAAAAAATATTAATTTTGCCTCACCAACTAGATTTAATTCTTTAACATATCCTACGCTATCTAAATATCTGCTATCTTTAGAACAGTCTCGATTGTCACCTAATAAAAAAAAATGACCTTTTGGTACTTTAAATTTTTTAGTATTTTGTAAACTACCTCTTTTTTTATACGAAACAAAATGTGTAATACCATTAGGTAAAGTCTCAATAAAAATATTAGCTTCTAATAAAAAACTTCCACATCTAATCTTTTCATTAATTTTTGTTGGTTCCCTTTTTGTTTTTTGGTCGTTTATATATAGATCTCCATTTATAAATTGGATCGTATCATCTGGTAGACCAATCAATCTTTTTATATAATCAGTCCTATTGTCAGCTGGTGTTTTAAAGACAACTAAATCACCTCTTTCAGGTTTTTTTGAAAAGAAACGTTTATTTGAAAAATTTGGACTAAAAGGAAAAGAATGTTTGCTATATCCGTATGTGTATTTTGAAACAAATATTCTGTCTCCGACTAATAAAGTTGGCTCCATAGAAGATGAAGGTATGTAAAATGGCTGAAACAGTAAAGATCTAATTAAAATAGCAATAAATAATGCTCCTAATAAGGTTTTTACATTATCGTAAATTACTAAAAAAATTTTATTTTTTTTCATAAACTTATAGTTACAAATGCTACAGCATATTTATTTTCATCTGAAAGAGATAATGAAGTTTTGATTTCTTTGTTTTTAAATTTTTTTTTTAATAATTTTTTTGTATTTCCTTCAAAATTTAAATAAGGTTTACCCGAAATATTGTTTTTAACAATAATTTCATTTAAGTTAATGCCATTAGATACTCCAGTGCCTAAAGCTTTCGAAAATGCTTCTTTTGCAGCAAATCTTTTTGCAAAACAGTTCTCAGACTTGATAAGTTTTTTACATTTAGAAATTTCCTTAGCATTATAAACTCTGCTTACAAATCTTTTATTTTTAATTGATTTTTTGATTCTAACTATACTTACAATATCAGTTCCTATACCAAAAATTTTCATGATTTTAGAATTTTTTTAAAAGTTTTAATTACTGAACTCATACCTTCAAAAATTGACTCTCCTATTAAAAAATGACCAATATTGAATTCTTCTATTCCTTTAATTCTTTTAAGTATTTGTGCCGATTTAAATGTAAGGCCATGTCCCGCATGAACTTCTAAACCTAATTTATTTCCTTCTTTGACAGCTTTTTTTATTCTTTTTAATTCATTAGTAAAACTTTTATTCATATTAATTAAATTACAAATTTTTCCAGTATGTATTTCTATGCAATCTGCGTTTAAATTCTTTGCTTCATTTATATCTTTTAAGTTTGGTTCAATAAATAAGCTAATTCTAATTTTTCTTTTTTTAAGATTATTGATCAATTTTTTTAAGAAAGGTCTATTATGATTTAAATTTAAGCCGCCCTCTGTAGTAATCTCTTTTCTTTTTTCAGGTACTATACAAATAAAAGGTGGTCTACTTTTAGTAGCTATTCTCAACATTTCCTTTGTTGCAGCTATTTCTAAGTTTAATGGTATTTTGATTTTATTCTTAATTTTTTTTAGATCATTTTCATTAATATGTCTTCTATCTTCTCTTAGGTGAATTGTAACTGAGTCTGCACCATTTTTTTGAGCTAGTAATGCAGCCCTTAAAGGACTTGGATAATTTTCACCTCTTGCATTTCTAACAGTTGCCACATGATCAATATTTACACCCAGTCTAATTCTTTTCATTAAAGATTTCTGCTTCCAGGTTTAATGGGATTTATAGACTTCAATTCTTTAGGTAAATTTTCTTTTTTGTAAGTGGGTATATTTAGTTTTACCTGAGAGACAATTTTATCCTTTATATTAGACTGTCCATTAGATCTATCAATTATACAAGCATATCCAATTATTTCAGCATTATTTGAACTCACTAACTTTGAGCACTCTAAACTTGATTTTCCTGTAGTAATAACATCTTCAACAATTAAAACTTTATTACCTTTTTCAATTTTAAAATCCCTTCTTAATTTAAACTCACCATCAACTCTTTCAGAAAAAATTGTTCTTTTGTTTAGTAATTTACCTAATTCATATCCTACGATAATCCCACCCATTGCAGGAGATAAAATGATGTCAAAATCAGTAAATTCTCTCTTTATTTTACCTGCCAGTGATTGGCATATTTTAATAGCCTCATTAGGGGTGCTCATTAATTGTGCACACTGAACATACTTCGGACTATGCAAACCAGAAGAAAGTATAAAATGTCCTTCGATTAAAGCGTTAGTCTTTTTTAAAATTTTCAAAGATTCTTCTAATGAAAGCATTTTTCTTTTTTTTATGTCTTATTATTTTAAAATTTAAATTATTTTGTTTAATTTGACTTATCAAGTTAGTAAAATTTTTCAAATCTTTAATTTGTAAGTCAAAAGAAAATTTAAGGTATTCTTTGTTTCGCTTTAAAATATCAACATTTATTATATTCCCTTTGTTCAAACCAATTAAAGAACAAATGTCTCCTAATGCACCAGGTTTATGAGGTAGATCTACCTCAATTGTGCTTGAGTAGTTCTTTTCATTCTTTTTATCTATTTCAGTTGATTTATCTTGCCAATATCTTCTAATTGCAGCTCTAGCTTTTCCAGTTTTTGCAGAACTTAACCAATGTAATGACGGGGATGCATTTTTAGAAGTTTGGATATTTACCATATCTCCGTTTTTTAGAATTGTTTGTAATGTAACTTCTCTGCCATTTACAAGAGATCCAATTGCACTATTGCCAATTTTTGTATGAACTGCGTAAGCAAAGTCCACTGGTGTAGCTAATTTAGGAAGTTTTATTACAGATCCTTTAGGGGTGAAACAAAAGACATTTTCTTGAAACATTTGTAATTTTGTTAATTCATAATAGTGCTCTGGGCTGTTTCCAGTTTCAATAATCTCAACTAGGTCTCTTAACCAATCATATTCTTTCCATGAAAGATCTGAAAATTTTTCTGAGGATTTGTATTTCCAATGAGATGCTATACCTCTTTCAGCAAATTCATGCATTTCAAAAGTTCTTATCTGAATTTCAATTCTATTTTTTTTTGGTCCTATTACTGATGTGTGAATAGATTTGTAATTATTAATTTTTGGTGTCGATATATAGTCTTTAAATTTACCTGGTATCGTAGAGAACTTACTATGAAAAATTCCAAGCGTTTTATAACATTCTTCGACGTTTTTAACTATGACTCTAAAACCTATAATATCTGTTAGTTGTTCTAACGAAATTTTTTTGTTTTGAATTTTTCTCCATATTGAAAAAGGTGTTTTCTCTCTTCCAGCTATTGTCGCCTCAATTCCATTTTTTTTTAATAAATCAATCAACTCTATTGAAATTGATTTAAATGTGTCATCACGATTATTTTTTATAAAATTTAATCTTTCATTAATTAAATCTCTAGCTTGTTGGTTTAGTACTGAAAAAGATAAATCTTCTAACTCGTCCCTAATTCTATTCATTCCCATTCTGTCAGCAAGAGGAGCATAAATTTCCATTGTTTCTTTTGCTTTTCTGATAATTTTGTCTTTATCTTTTACAAATTGAATTGTTCTCATGTTGTGTAATCTGTCTGCTAATTTAACTAATAGAACACGTATATCTTTTGATGTTGCTAAAATTAATTTTCTAAAATTTTCAGCTTTTGAGTCACTAGCTGCTTTATTTTCCAAAGCAGAGATTTTTGTTACCCCATCTACCAAATTGGCAACTTCTTCTCCGAATTCTTTTTTCACACTCTCATAAGTTACTTTAGTATCTTCGATAGTATCATGGAGTAAGCCTGTTGTGATTGTTGCGCTATCAAGTTTCAATTCAGTTAAAATTTTTGCTACAGCAATTGGATGAATTATGTAAGGGACCCCTTCTTCTCTTTTTTGATTTTGATGAGCTTCTAAAGCAAAATTATAAGCCTTATTTACAGTTTCTATATTTAAAAATTTATTATAACTTTTAATTTGATCAATTAATTCATTATTATTAATCATAATTTTATATTAACATTTTTACCTAATCTTGTAATCTCTATCCTTGATTTAAAATCTAGTTTTTTAATTAAATAATTTATATTTTGCTTTAAAACAGGATGTATCCAATTAGGATCAATTTCTTTAATTGGATATAAAACAAAATTCCTCGTATGACATCTCAAATGTGGCAAAGTAATAGAAGCTTTTTTTACTATATCTGAGTTATAATCAATTATATCTATATCACATACACGTGGATCATTTTTTTTGGTCTTAAAGCGTCCTATTTTTTTTTCTATTGATTTAATTATTCCAAATAAAATTTCAGGATTTCCATTAAATGAACATAAAATACCTACATTAAGATAATTTGGAAATTTTTTGTTTGGATAAGAGGGAGTTTCATAAAAATTAGAAATTTTTTTTATTTTTACTTTGGCAGATAATAATAAATCAATTGCAATTGTAATATTATCAAACCTACTCCCAAATTTAGAATTAAGATTTGATCCAATATTTAAATGTATCATTTATTATTTTTACTTAATAATCTTGCTTTTTCTCTATTCCAATCTCTTGTTTTTTTTACTTGTCTTTTGTCGTAAAGTTTTTTTCCCTTAGCGACTGCAATTTCTACTTTAACTTTTCCCTTAGAAAAATATAATTTGGTTGGAATAAGTGTTAATCCATCTTGGTTAATTCTTCCAATTAATTTATTAATTTCCTTTTTTTTAAATAGAAGTTTTCTATCTCCTTTTGGATCATGATTATTGTAAGATGATTGACGGTATAACGGTATATGTGAATTAACTAAGAACATTTCACCATTATTATCTACAGCGTAAGAGTCAGCTATACTGCCCTTGCCGTCTCTTAAAGATTTAACTTCTGATCCTTTCAAAACTATACCAGCTTCCAAAAGTTCTAAAAAAAAATAATTAAAACTCGCTTTTCTATTAAGGCAGATAATTTTTTGACCAGGTGCTAATTTTTGTTTCATTAAAGCAACTTAGCTACTTTAAGTGCCTCTGAGACTTTTTTTTTGGTTTCTTCTCTAATTTCAACTAATGGCAATCTAACAGTTGGTTTACACATTCCAAGTAAAGACGCAGCATATTTGACTGGCGAAGGGTTACTTTCAATAAACAATGAAGTGTGAAGAGGTTGAAGAAGTTTATCTAGCTCTTCAGCTTTCTTTTGGTCACTCACACATGCTTTTTGAAAATCAGAGGCGAGTTTTGCTGCAACGTTAGCAGTGACTCCAATAGCACCAACACCGCCACGTTTGTTAAATTCTAAAGCATTGTCATCATTACCAGTTAACTGAATAAATTCTTTTCCCATAGCTTTTAATTGTTGATCTACTCTATCAAGATCTCCTGTTGCGTCTTTAACACCCTTAATATTTTTTAATTCATAAAGTTTAGCCATAGTATCAACTTCCATATTAATAACTGATCTTGAAGGAATGTTGTAAATAATAATCGGAATGCCAACATTGTTATTAATTTTTTTATAATGTTGATACAAACCTTCTTGTGTTGGTTTGTTGTAATAAGGAGTAACAACTAATAATGCATCGGATCCTGCTTTTTCTGCAAATTTTGATAATTCAATCGCTTCCTCTGTGGAGTTAGAGCCGGTGCCAGCTACAACTGGAATTTTTCCCTTACATTCTTTAACAGCTATTTCGATAATTTTTTTATGTTCATTATGAGATAATGTTGGCGACTCACCTGTGGTACCACCTGGAACTACTCCATTAGTACCATTTTCTAAATGATAATTAATTAATTTTACATACTCTCCTTCGCTAAGATTCTCATCTTTAAACGGTGTGATTAAAGCTACAATTGATCCTTTAAGCATATAATAATATAAGATATTTAATTCTTAACCTATGATCAATAAATTAATTAGTCTAGCTATATTAACGTTTTTTTTATTAATTGGTCAAAGTTATTCAGAAACACAATTCTTATATCCTAAAAAAAAACCATCTATTTTTAAGCCGATAGATAAAACCGGTGAACAAAAAATTCAAACCAATCTACCTCAAAAAAAACCTATAATTCAGAATAATGAGACTCAAGAAAAACAAGTCTTAAAAAAAGAAAAGATAATTGAAAAAAAGGCAGTTGAAGTAAAAACTGAACAGCAAAAAAAGACAGAAGAAAAAATTAAAGTAGGATTTGTTTTTCCTCAAAAAAAACCATCTATCTATAGATCTAAAACAAAAGAGGTTAAGAAGTCATCAATCTTAAAGCAAAAAGATTTTGAGCAAGCTAAAAAAACAATAGAATTTATAAAACAAAAAAAATGGAACAGTGCTTTAAAAAGTGCTGCAAAAGTAAAAGATAAAGAATTTAGAACTTTAATTACATGGATGCATCTTAAAACAACAAGAAATGGAGCTTCATTTAATGAATACAAGAAATTTATAGACCAAAACGAGGACTATCCAAGAATTAATAGAATAAAATATTTAGCAGAGGAAAAAATCTATTTAAGAAATAATTCACCATCATCGATAATAAGTTGGTTTGAAAAAAACCCCCCATTAGGTGGTCTCGGTAAAGTTAAACTAGCTGAAGCTTACCTTGAACAGAAAAAATTTGATAAAGTTGAGGAACTTATTAAAGATGGGTGGATTACGGCGCAAATTAGAAAAAATGATTTAGGATATTACAGAGCTAAGTTTAAAAAATTTATATCCTCAGATGATCATATTAAACGAGCTGATTATTTAGCATGGGAAAGAAAATATTGGGACTTGAAGAGAATGCTAAAGTACTTACCAAAAGATCAACGAGCTTTATACAATGCACGTCAAATATTAATGAGTAACTCTTATGGAGTAGATAATGCAATAAATAAAGTCCCTGAATATTTAAAGCAAGATCCTGGATTAGAATTTGACAGATTAAGATGGAGAAATAGAAGAGGTAGATTAGATGGATCTTTAGAAATTTTATATAGAAATTCTTTAAAAACAGAAACTCAAATGGTACGACCGGATAAATGGTGGGAACAAAGAGAGAGTGTTGTAAGAAGTTTAATTTACAAAAAAAGGTATAAAACGGCATATAAAATTTCAAGTGAACATGCACTTTCAGCTGGCCCTTCGTTTGCAGAGGCAGAATGGTTATCTGGCTGGATAGCTATAACTTTTTTAAATTCACCTGAATATGCTATCAGCCATTTTCAAAATTTTTATAATAATGTTAGCTATCCAATTAGTTTAGCTCGAGGTGCTTATTGGTTAGGTCAATCCTACGAAAACTTGGGTGAGAAAGATTTTTCAAATAAGTTTTACGCAGAAGCTGCTAAGTTTCCCATGACTTACTATGGTCAATTAGCTTTTAACAAAATAAATCCCGGTGGAAACTTTGAGTTAGTAGATCAATCATCTTTTAGTAAAGAATATGAAAAAGAATTTAAAAAGAACAAGCTTATTAGGCATATCATTTTATTAAAAGAATTAGATGCAACTCAACTAGGTAAAGATATTTTTAAACATTTAGCAGAATTAAATATAGAAAGTGGCAGTGAAGTTTTAGCTGCTGATTTAGCAACAAGCGTTGAAAGATATGATTTTGCAATTCAAATTTCTAAAAAAGCCTCATATCAAAAAAGATTTTATAACAAATTTAATTATCCAATTATTGAAACACCAAAAATTGTAAATAATAAAGTTATGCCTAAACAAGAAATAGTATTAGCAATTATCAGGCAAGAAAGTGAATTTGATAAAAAAGCAAACAGTTGGGCTGGAGCAAGAGGAATGATGCAGTTAATGAAACCAACTGCAAAAATTGTAGCAAAACAAGCTAAGCTTCCCTACAGTATAAGCGGTTTAACTCAAGATCCTGAATATAATATCAAACTTGGATCATATTATTTTAATGGTTTGCTCGAAGATTATAATGGAGTATTTCCTTTCGCTATTGCGGCTTATAATGCCGGACCAAATAGAGTTAAAACTTGGAGAAGAGTAAACGGAGATCCGTCTAAGGGGCAAATCTCATATATTAATTGGATTGAACAAATTAGATTTGAAGAAACTAGAAATTATGTTCAAAGAGTTTTAGAAAATATTAATGTCTATAAATATATCTTAAGAAAAGAGCCTGTTCAGATAGATAGTTATTTCAATTAAATGGCGGTGAGAGAGGGATTCGAACCCTCGGTAGCATAGTTAAATACTACGGAAGTTTAGCAAACTCCTGGTTTAAACCAACTCACCCATCTCACCGTGAAGTAAGTATCTTTATAATAAAAATTAAACTATATTGCATCAAATTTCTCAAATGAAACAAGCAAAACTAAGTGGTATTTTTTATGCGGCATTTGCCTCTTTATGGTGGGGCATATTAGGAACTTTGTATTTTAAATTTGTATCATTCGCAACACCTATAGAATTAACCGTTCACAGAACAATTTGGACAGCTATCTTATTAATTATTGCAACAGGAATTTTCTCAAAGTGGGGAGAATTTACAAAAATAATTAAAAATAAAAAAAATATTATTCTTTTATTTGTTTCAGGATTACTCGTCAGCATAAATTGGACTGCATGGTTATATGCAGTAAGTATTAATAAACTTCTAGACGCAAGTCTCGGTTATTATATTTATCCTATTATAAGTGTCTTTTTAGGAAAAATATTTTTAAAGGAAAAACTAAACTTAAATCAAACTATTTCTGTTATATTAGTTGGATTATCATTAATTTATTTTTTAGTTAAATTAAATGAACTACCTTGGATTGGTTTAACCGTTGCAATTACATTTAGTCTATATGGTCTTATTAGAAAGAAAATAAAAGTTTCATCAGATATAGGGTTATTAATTGAAACACTTTTAATCTCTCCTCTAGCAGTAGGAATATTTATATATCTTGTTAATATTGACATTAATATTTTTTCTCCAAGAGAACCATTATTGTCATTTTATTTATTTTGGGCAGGTTTTATGACTTTAGTGCCATTGTTTTTATATACGCTTGGTTTTAAGTTAATAGGAATAGGTCCAGCAAGTATGATACTTTTTTTAACACCTACCTCTCAATTTATTTTAGGAGTATTTTTCTTTAATGAAATATTAACTTTTGAAAAACTTCTTGGGTTTATAATTATTTGGTTAGCTGTAATTATTTATCTAAATGAATTACGAAAAGAATAATAAAAAATCACAAAAAATTGAGTTAAAATTGAAATTGCAAATGAAATAAAAAGCAAGTTATTTGCAATTAAACTGCTGAAAAGATCTAAAGGTAAAATTATTCCTACCAATAAACTTTTTTGAAAATCAATAGATGGAAAAAATAAAAATCCACTAATCAAACCTAGTGATATTGATAAACGAGCTAATTTAAATTCAATTTTTTTTCTAAAGAATCCATAGAAAATAGTTATTACAGCTGCACAACATAATAAGTCTGCTAGAAGAAATAAATATAAAATACTGTATCCTTTAGAGGAGATTAGAAAAACTATTGAACTAAGTAATAAGATTATAAAATTTACTTTTGTCTTCAATTCTTTACCAGAAAGGCTTTTATTAATTTGTTTCCCGTTAAGCATTAGCAAACTTGAAATCGCGTTAATCAAAGTATCAATTGTACTTAGTGTTAATGATAAAGCTAAAATTAATATTCCTAAAATAATATACAAATCTTTATTTTTGAGAAGAAGATCAAAAAATGCCAAATCAGGATTCACTTCTTGATTTAATGAATAGGATATTAATCCAGTATATCCCATCCAAAATACGATTAAGAAAATTATTATTGAAGAAAATAATAAACTGTTTTTCAATTTATTATTATCTCTAGCAGCAAATACTCTTTGCCAATTTCCTTGATGAAAAAGATTTGTAGCAGCTACAGCAATAAAAAACGTCAGACCAGATGTGTAATTAGGTAAATATTTCGTATCTAATAAATTTGGTGAATTTATTTTTATTATTTCAAAGCTACTTATATCTAAACTTTCTAAAATAAGTGTGAATGAAATTAAAATAATTACTGAAACTATAATAAATTGATATTTATCTGTTATCACAGACAACTTAAATCCACCTCTTAATATATAAAGTAAACAAATAATTAGTGTTATTGCTGATGTTGCCCATAAAGGAGTTTTTGAAATTAAATTTAACAATGATGCAATAGCTGTTATCTCTGCTATCAAAAAAATAGTTAAATAGAATAAAATTAGAAATAAGCTAAGCTTTAATATTCCTTCTCCGAATCTTTTTTTAATGAATTCAGTAAGAGCTAGTCCCTTAGGAAATTCTTTCCTAATTTTAGGACCAAAGTTATACAAAAAAAGCATAGGTGCAGCTGTTCCTAAAGCATACCCAATAACAGCTCCTAGACCGCCCCAAGTTGCGGCAGATGCAGGACCAAATAAAATCCAGGCCCCAAGAGCAGACGCGGTTAAACTTGCGGTTAATGTGAAAGTGTTTTCATCTCTATTTCCAACAATATAATCTTGAGTACTTACGTTTTTTTTTGAATTTAGATAACCAAGAGCTACAAAGAAAAGTCCTGTAATAATTACTATTATTAATGAAAATTGTATCGAAATAGTTGTTATCATATCTCCCTTACTGAATTACCGGTCAGGTTCTACGGGTATAATCTCAGTCTCTCAGACACCCCTTATTTAAATTATATACTTATCTTTGGAAGAGAGTCAAACGATGCTGTATCTATTTTTGAAGAGTGTTCCCTTCTCATTTTCCAATCATTATTAATTCCAGCTTGAGCTATACTTATTGCGTTACGTCCATATTTAGCATTAGTGAAATCAATTGCTTTCATTAATGTTTTTGATTTATTTTCTAAAATAGGTGCTAATAAATTTAATTCTTTTTCAGATGCATTTTTAAGTTTTGATAAGATGACACCAGCTTTTTGATATAAGTATCCGTATTTATAAATTTTATTTAATCCATTTATACAAGTTTTAACTAGTTCTAGACTATTATTAGTTTCAACTGGTAATTCAATTGTAATTGAATTTGAATAATATTTCTTATTCTTATCAAAAGGACTTGTTCTAATGAATACAGTTATCGCTCTTGTTGTTTGTTTGTCTGTCCTAATTTTTTCAGCAGCATTCAAACAATGAGTAGTTATAGACTCTTTTAATTTATCTAAACTTTGCACTTTTTTTCCAAATGATCTTGATACACAACAACTTTTTCTTTTTGTTTCTTCTATTTCTAAATCAATACATGGAATGCCTCTTAGTTCCATTACTGTTTTAGCACCCAAAACATTTGTGCTTTTTTTCACCCAGCTGTTTGAAATGTTTTTTAATTGGTAGGCGTTATTAATTCCATTTTTTATATATAATTTTGATAACTGACGTCCCACTCCCCATATATCTGATATTTCAAATTTTTTTAAAATTTCATCTATATTTTCTTTTAGAAATATTACCCCCGCTTTATTTTTTTTTGCCACATGGTTAGCAACTTTACTTAAAGTTTTTGTATTCGATATTCCAACACTTGTTGGTATACCTGTCCATTTTAAAACTCTTTCGCGTATTTTTTTTCCATATTCTTCAGTCATTTCATCTTTTACATTTGATAAATCTATAAAAGCTTCATCTATAGAATAAATTTCAACTTTATCAGAAAACCCTTTCAATACTTTCATTACTCTTCTAGAGATATCTCCGTATAAAGCATAATTTGATGAAAAAATTTGAACATTATTTTTCTTTACTAATTCTTTTACTTTAAAATAAGGCTCTCCCATTTTAATTCCAATTTTTTTTGCTTCTGCAGATCTTGATATCACGCAACCATCATTATTTGATAAGACTACAACTGGAACATTTTGGATCTTTGGATTAAATAATCTCTCACATGATACGTAAAATGAATTACAATCAACTAGAGCAATTTTTTTTTTATTACTGTTTATGAATGACATACGTTACCACTCCCCAAATTATTATCTCTGGATTATCTGTTAAATTAATTTTATCCGACGCATTTTTGGATCCGGATGTTAAATAATTAGCTTCCTTACTTTTAACTAAAGTTTTGACAACAAGTTCTTCATTAACGTTTGCTATTACAGTTGAAAAATTTTTTGGATTTAAGCTTTTATCTACTATTAATAAATCTCCATCATGTATGCCTACGTTTGTCATGGACTTACCTTGAACTCTTATAATAAACGTGGCTGGCGCATTTGTTATAAGATGTGAGTTTAGATCTATGTCATCCTCAATATAATCTGTTGCTGGTGACGGAAATCCAGCCCCTACTTTGTGTAGATAAAAAGGTATTGTTAGCTTCATAAATGTTCTTGTTTTGTTCTTTATAGATGATAATATCCTATTTAGTCAACCTTTTTAATTTCCAACAATTAAGTGGGGCAAATTGCAATTCGAAAAAAATAGAGAGATTAGGTAATAAGAATAAATGATCAAAAAAATATATACAATTCTATTTATATTATTTGTTGCAACAAGCGTACAAGCAGCTTCAAAATTAGACGCAATCAAAAAAAACGGCGAACTAAGAGTTGGAACCACAGGTGATTGGGATCCAATGTCTATGAAAGATCCAGCAACAAACAGATACAAAGGATTTGATATAGATGTAATGAATGAGTTAGCTAAAGACTTAGGCGTGAAAGTAAAATTCGTCCCCGCTGAATGGAAAACTATCGTAGCTGGAATAACAGCGGATAGATACGATATTTCTACAAGCGTAACTAAAACTCCTAAAAGAGCTGAGGTAGCAGGTTTTACAGCAACTTATTATAAGTACGGTACTGTTCCTTTAGTTCTTAAGAAAAATTTAAAAAAGTTTCCAACTTGGGACTCTTTAAATAATAAAGATGTAAAAATAGCTACTACTTTAGGTACGTCTCAAGAAGAAAAAGCAAAAGAATTTTTTCCAAAATCAAAATTACAATCAGTAGAAGCGCCTGCTAGAGACTTCCAAGAAGTGCTTGCTGGTAGAGCTGATGGAAATATTACAAGTTCAACAGAGGCAAATAAATTAGTTATAAAGTATCCTCAACTAGCAATCGTTCCTGATGGAGAAAAAAACCCAGCCTTCTTAGCAATGATGGTTCCAAAAGGTGATAAAGTCTGGAATGATTATGTAAGTAATTGGATTAAAAAAAAACAATCGTCAGGATTTTTTAAAAGATTGTTGTCTAAGTATAACCTAAAGAGCTTATAATTTAAGTTTCTTTACCTTCAATTTATAATTATAGTTAGTTAGTGAAGTTTTTAAAAATAATCTCTTTATTATTTTTACTACAGGGGTGTAGTTCAAATTATGAGTGGGGCTGGTACATATTAAGTCCAGAAAATATAGAGGGATTAACAAATCTTAAATTTTTAATAAGCGGGATAACAACCACTATTTATATTTCTGTGGTATCAATAATTTTAGCAATGATTATTGGTTTAATAATTGCTCTTCCTTCACTTTCAAATAACAAATTTTTAAGTTACTTCAATATAGCTTATGTGGAAATCGTCAGAGCTATTCCGCTGTTAGTTTTAATTCTTTGGATCTATTATGGCTTGCCTATTATGATGGGAGTGAGTTTCTCACCATTCGTATCAGGTATAATTGCTTTAACTATAAGTGAAAGTGCTTTTCAAGCAGAAATATTTAGAGCTGGTATTAATTCAATATCAAAGGGTCAACATGAAGTATCAGAATCTTTAGGGATGGATTTTTGGAGAAAAATGAGATTAGTAATCTTGCCACAAGCAATAAAAGTTGTGTTGCCAGCAATGGGAAATCAATTTGTATACGTTTTAAAAATGTCTTCCTTGGTTTCTATAATCGGAATTGGAGATTTAACAAGAAAAGCAAATGAGCTTGTTACAACTACTTATAGACCTTTAGAGATTTACACTTTTTTAATATTAGAATACTTAGTATTAATCCTAGTTGTTTCATACTTTGTAAGAAAATTAGAAAACAAACTTAAATATAAATAAATTTAAGTTTTAACCGTTCTTAAAAATAGTTTCTTTGTATAATATTTTGCGAACAAAAAGACTAAAATTCCAAATGTCCAATTAATAAAGAAAAGCCCAAGAAATAAATCTCTAAAATTACCCTCAAATAAGAAAACAACAGTCCACATTGCAGCGAAAGGTAAAAGAACTAATCTTAAAAACGTCATTAAAACTGTATAGATTGGTTTCTTAATTGCTTGAAATAATGCGTTAGTGATAAAAAAAACGGGGTAGATAGGCCCTATAAATGCAGCAATTTTCAGGTAATCGGCTCCATAATTAATGGCATCCTGATTATCTGTAAAAATTGATACAATGTTATCTGCTAATAAAAAAATTACTACGCCTGCTAAAATCATAAATGATGAACCAATAATAATTGCTTTTGTATAGACTTCTTCAACTCTAGGAAATAATTTCGCTCCAAAATTTTGTCCAGCAATTGTTAGTACGGCTGTATTTAGCCCGATCACTGGTAGAAGTAGTATTTGTTCTATTCTTAAAGCTGAACCATATCCTGCAGCAGCTAAATAACCAAATTTGCTTACAAAAAATAAAATATTATAAATACCTAACCCAATCATAAACATGCTCATCATAATTGGCACTGACTGATTAGTAAGATTTTTTATTAAATCAAATTTTGGCAGAAAACATTCTAATTTTAAATATTGTTTTAGTTCACAACAATAAACTTTATAAGCTAAGTAAAATAATCCTATTAATTGAGCAATCACAGTTGCTATTGCTAAACCTGCAATTCCAAAAGCTGGTATGGGTCCAAAACCAAATATAAATAAAGGGTTGAGTCCGATATTTAAAAAGAAAGTTACAATTAAAACATTTCTATAGCTTTTAGTATCTCCTTGAGCATTTAAAGTTCCATTTAAAGAAATTTGTATTAAAAAAATGAAAGTTGCAAAAAATATTACATCTAAATAATTGGTAGCAAGATTTATTGTTTCTTGATCTGATCCCATTAAACGCAATAGATCATCAGATAAAGATAAACCAATTATAGTAACAAAAATTGAAACTATTACAGAATAAAGAAGCGATTGAGCAACATACAGTGATGCTTTGCGATCCTCTTTCGCGCCCAATGAATTACTAATAAGTGCGTTAGATGCAGCTACTATTCCAACACCTGTTGCTATAATAATAAAATAAAGCGGAAAAGATTTTGCTATGGCCGCTAATGCATTAGGAGAAATTTTTCCAGCAAAATAAGTGTCTACAACATTATATAAAGTTTGAAAAAGTGTGCCTGTGCTTGCAGGAATAGCAATTTTTTTTAATAAAGTTGTAATCGGATCCCCAACTAAGTTCATTGATTTCATGCTTTGTATTCCCTTTGAAACATATGCTTGTTTCCTTTGCTTTTAGCAAGATTAATTTGTTTTTGTCTCATTCTAAATCTAGCTTTTTGACTTTCTGTTAGTTTTTCATAACAATTTGGACAAGAAACTCCTTTTTCATACATATTTGATTTTTTTTCTATTGATGAAACTGGTGTTCGACAACCACTACAAATAGAAAAAGATCCTTGTTTTAATTTGTGTTTTAGTGAAACCCTGTTATCAAAAACATAACATTCACCTTTCCACAAACTATCTTTTTTTTCTACACCATCTAAGTAATTAAGGATGCCACCTTTTAATTGAAAAACATTTTTAAAGCCCTTTTGTTTTAAATAAACAGAAGCTTTCTCACACCTAATACCTCCTGTGCAGAACATGGCAACTGATTGTACTTTACTAATCTTTTTAAGATATTTTGGAAAATCTCTAAAGTTAGTAATATTTGGATTGATAGCTTTTTTAAAAGTACCGACTTTAAATTCAAATGGTTTTCTAGCATCAACTACTAGAGTATCTTTTTTAGATATAAATTTATTCCAAGATTTTCCTGATAAATATTTATTTTGTCTTATTGTCTTATTGTTGATCTTTAAACCAATTGGCACTACCTCTTTTTTTACCTTAACTTTACCACGATGAAACGGTTGAAATTTACTTATTGAATAATTGCTACTATCAAACTTAGAAAATTTAAGTTTTTTCTTTAAAAAATTTTTTATCTTTAAAATAGATTTTTTTTCACCTGAAATCGTACCGTTAATACCTTCAGGGGAAAGAACTAATGTCCCTCTGACCTTATTATTAAGAAATTCAGATTGGAAAAATGCTTTATGTTTCTTTAATAATGATATTTTTTTAAATTTATAAAATCCAAAGACAGAAAACATTATTTTTTAATACAAATTGTTAAACCATCTCCAATTGGAATAATATTTTTTGAGACTCTGTTATCTTTTTGAATGTGCTTGTTAAAATCTCTTATTATATTAGTAAATTTGTCGTTTTTTGATTTATCAGCCACTTCGCCATGCCATAAAACATTATCAATTATAATAAGTCCATTTTTATTAACTAAATCCATACATTTTTCATAATAATTTATATAATTTTCTTTATCAGCATCAATAAATATTAGATCAAATTTTTTTTTTGAATTTTTTAATTCATCTAAACTTTCAATTGCTGGTTTAATTATTTGTGTAATTTTATTTTCATTAGCCTTTTTATAAAAAGATTTTGCTTTATTGCTAAATTCAGAATTTTTATCGAGGCTAATTAGAGATCCATCTTTTGGTAAAACCAAAGCCATAGATAAAGCGCTAAAACCAGTAAAACTTCCAATCTCTAAAACTCTTTTGATGTTAGAGGTCTTAATTAGTGTTTGAAGAAATTGAGCTTGTGAAATTGATATTTGTAATTTTTTTTGATCTCCAAGACTTGAGTTGTAATTAATAATTTCTTTTTGAATATCATTTAAATTTTCTGAATGATCAATTATATATTTCTCAAGATTATCAGTTAAATCTAAATTTTTAGGCATAATTAGCCCTTTAAAAGTTTTTTTAAAATCTCATTTGTTAATTGTGGATTTGCTTTTCCACCAGAAGATTTCATTACCTGACCGACAAAAAAACCAAATAATTTTTCTTTTCCAGATTTATATTGATCAACTTTATCTTTATTCTTAGATAAGATTTCGTTAATCATTTTTTCCAGTTCTTTAGGATCGCTTTGTTGTTTTAATCCTTTTGTTTCTATAATTTTTTTAGGACTATCTCCACTCTCTATCATTATTTCAAAAACTTCTTTTGCTATTCTTCCAGAAATTTCACCTGATTTTATTGCCTGTACTAATTCTGCAAAATCTACAGCTGAGATAGGTGAATTAGATATATTCAAACCTTTGTCATTTAGCATTGCAAATAAATCACCCATCATCCAAGTGGCTGCAAGTTTATTATCTGAAAGTTTTGCGACTTCTTCATAGTAATCTGAGATTTCTTTTTCTGAGACAAGGACGTTAGCTTCGTATGCGTTTAAACCATAATCTTTAATAAATCTCTCTTTTTTCTTATCTGGGAGTTCTGGCAGAGATTTTTTTAAATCATCTACTAACTTTTGATCAAGTTTCAATGGAAGTAAATCCGGGTCAGGAAAATATCTATAATCATGTGCGTCTTCCTTAGATCTCATTGATCTTGTTTCATTTTTTTTTGTATCAAAAAGTCTAGTTTCTTGGTCAATTTCTTTTCCACTTTCCAACAATACAACTTGTCTACTAGCTTCATATTCAATAGCCATTTGCATGAATTTAATAGAATTTACATTCTTAATTTCACAACGTGTACCAAATTCTTTGTCACCTACTCTTCTCACTGATACATTTACATCAGCTCTAAGCGAACCTTCTTGCATATTTCCATCACATGTTCCTAAATATCTCATAATAGTTCTTAACTTTTTAATATAAGCATTTACCTCATCTGGCGATCTCAGATCGGGTTTGCTTACTATTTCCATCAGAGCGATACCGGATCTATTAAGATCTACGTAAGTATTATATGGATCCATGTCATGTATACTTTTGCCTGCATCTTGTTCTAAATGAAGTCTTTCTATTCCAACTTCTTTAGATCCATAAGGCATATCCAATAAAACTTTACCCTCTCCTACTATTGGGTTTTTATATTGAGATATTTGATAACCTTGAGGTAAATCAGCATAAAAGTAGTTTTTTCTATCAAAGACAGAATAATTATTAATTTTTGCATTTAAACCTAAACCGGTTCTAACTGCTTGTTTTACACATTCTTCGTTTATTACCGGCAACATGCCAGGAAATGCTGAGTCTATTAAGCTTACATGTTCGTTTGGTTCAGCTCCAAATTTTGTTGGAGACCCAGAAAAAAGTTTAGAGTTAGATAAGACTTGAGCATGCACTTCAAGGCCGATTACAACTTCGTACTTACCATTATCTCCATTAATAAAATAATCAAATTTTTCTGATTTCATGACCACCATTTCTTTATTTCATTTTTGAATTCACAATTTTTTTCAAAAGCATAGCCAATATTAAGTATTTTTTGCTCATCTAAAGGTTTGCCAATTAATTGAAGTCCTAAAGGAAGACCTTGTTTATCAAGACCAGCTGGTAAAGATAAAGCTGGAAGGCCTGCTAAATTTGTTGGAACGGTAAAAATATCATTCAAATACATTGAAACTGGATCGTTAGTTTTCTCACCAATTTTAAAAGCTGAACTTGGTGTAGATGGTGTAAGAATTGCATCAACTTTAGTAAAATTATCATCAAAATCTCTTTTGATTAGTTGTCTTACCTTTTGGGCTTTTAAATAATAAGCATCATAATAACCAGATGATAGTACATAAGTTCCTATTAATATTCTTCGTTTAACTTCATCTCCAAAACCTTCAGATCTAGTATTTTCGTACATCTCTATTAAATCTTTTCCTTTTTCTGACCTGAAACCATATCTAACACCATCGTACCTTGCTAAATTTGAAGACGCTTCTGCAGGAGCAACAATATAATAAGTTGGTAAAGCATATTTTGTGTGTGGTAGTGAAATATCAATTAGTTCTACGCCTAAATCTTTTAATATTTTTTTTCCTTTTTCCCAAAGTTCATCTATTTCCTTGGGCATGTTATCAACTCGATACTCTTTAGGGATTCCAATTTTTAAACCTTTAATGTTATCTTTTAAATTTTTTGAATAATTTTCTTTCTTTTTATTAATTGATGTAGAATCTTTTTCGTCAAAACCTGACATAGCCTCTAACATAATAGCACAATCAGTAATATCTTTTGTCATTGGGCCAGCCTGATCTAGAGAAGATGCAAAAGCTACTATACCCCATCTAGAACATAAACCATAAGTTGGCTTTAAACCGACTGTGCCTGTGAATGAAGCTGGTTGTCTAATTGAACCACCTGTATCAGTTCCAATAGTTGCTGGAGTTAAGTCAGCAGCTAATGCAGATGAAGATCCTCCTGAAGAACCACCTGGAACTAGTTGGTCACCAACTGGATTAATTACATTACCAAAATAACTTGTCTCATTAGATGAGCCCATTGCAAACTCATCACAATTTAGTTTACCTAATAAAAAAGAACCATTGTCCCAAAGATTTTTAGTAACTGTAGACTCGTATGATGGAACAAAATTATTTAAGATATTGCTACCAGCCGTAGTTTTAAAATTTTCTGTGCAAAATAAATCTTTAACAGCGAGTGGGATACCTGGTAGCAGTTGATCAAAATTTGGTTTGTTATCAAACTGTTTAGCTTTATCTAAAGCATAATCAAAAGTAGTTGTAACAAAAGCATTAAGTTTTTTTGCGCCCTCAATATTTTTGATATAAGCTTTTGTTAAGTCAGTTGAAGAGATTTCTTTTGTTTTAATTCTTTTGATAATTTGATTTAAACTTTGATTAGTAATATCGCTCATTATTCAACTACCTTAGGTACTACAAAAAACTCTTCGCTATCTTTTGGTGAATTTTTTAAAACTTTTTCTCTTATTTTCCCATCATTAATTTCATCTTTTCTTGATCGTAACGATTGATTGAGAATTGACGTTAATGGCTCTACTTTATTAGTATCAAGTTCATTTAATTGCTCTATAAATTTAAAAATAGAGTTTAAGTCTTTTGTCAAACTATCAACTTTAGCTTCATTGACTGAAATTCGAGCTAATTTTGCAACATGCTTAATTTTTTCTTTATCTAGAGACATTTGTGAAATAAGTTAATTTTAAATGTGTTTTATCACAAATTAGGTAAATTTCATGCTTGATATTGAGTTATTTATTCAGAAAATTAATAAAAAATCCAGATTAATTGGTATTGATCCAGGTGGAAAGAGAATTGGTATTGCTATATCTGATGAAAACAAAATTATAGCTACACCCTATACTACACTTGTTAAAGAAAATTATTCAAAACTACTCTTAGAGATAAAAAAAATATTCAAAGAAAATGAAATCGATGGAATAGTTGTGGGAAACCCATTAAATATGGATGGTTCACCAGGTCCCTCCTCTCAATCTGCTAGGGATTTTGCTAAAAATCTCTCAAAAGATATTTCAGAAAATATCACTTTGTGGGATGAAAGATTATCTAGCCAAGGAGCATTTAATTTAAGTGGTGAAATGTCAATTAATACATCAAAAAAGAAGAGTAAATTAGATGAAAATTCAGCTCAATTCATTTTACAAGGATTTTTAGATTTTTATCATAAAAATAATACTTGATATAAAATAGTAAAACGCCTATAGAGTTGATTTTAATGGCAACTGTAAAAAAAGTTTCAGCTATTAAAAATACACCCAAACATCTTTTAGGTATTCAAAATCTATCAATTATAGAAGCTAAAAATATATTAAACGAAGCAAAGACTTTTATTAAACTAAATAGAAGTAGCTCAAAAAAATTAGATATCCTTAGAGGTAAAACACAAATAAATTTATTTTTTGAACCATCTACAAGAACTCAGAGTTCTTTCGATCTTGCAGGTAAGAGATTAGGTGCAGATGTAATGTCAATGAATATGGGTAATTCAGCTCTCAAAAAAGGTGAAACGCTAATTGATACAGCTATGACTTTAAATGCAATGCATCCAGATATAATTGTCATAAGACACCAAGACTCTGGAGCCCCAAATTTATTATCTCAAAAAGTTAATTGCACAGTTATAAATGCTGGAGATGGCAGAAGAGAACATCCTACACAAGCTCTGCTTGATGCTTTGACTATAATTAATAGAAAAGGAAATATTGAAGGTTTAAAAATTGCAATATGTGGAGACATACTTCATTCAAGGGTAGCAAGATCAAATATTTATTTAATGAATATGTTAGGTGCTGAGGTGAATGTCATTGCACCGAAAACTTTAATGCCTGTAGCAATTGAAAAACTAGGTGTCAAAGCGTTCACTGATATGAAAAAAGGTTTAGACGGTTGTGATATTGTAATGATGTTAAGATTACAAAACGAAAGAATGCAAGGATCATTCCTACCTTCTAAAAGAGAGTATTATGAATTTTTTGGTCTTACACCAGAAAAACTTAAGCTTGCAAAAAAAGATGCATTACTTATGCATCCAGGACCTATGAATAGAGGTGTTGAGATCGATACTAAATTAGCTGATGATATAAATGTTAGTCTTGTGAAAGAACAAGTTGAACTAGGAGTTGCTGTAAGAATGGCTTGCTTAAAATTATATTGTAAATAAAAATGGAAAAAATTTTAACAAATGTAAGAATTATTGATCCTTCCCAAAAAATAGATGAGATTGGAAACATAATTATTGATGAAAAAGGTAAAATTAAATCAATAGGAAAAAAAACAAAACCCTCTGATGCTTCAAAAACAGCAGAAAAAATAGATTTACAAGGCAATATTGCTATTCCTGGAATAGTAGACATGAAAGCTTTTGTTGGTGAACCAGGATTTGAATATAAAGAAAATTTCAGGACACTTAGTCAAGCTGCTTTAGCAGGTGGAGTAACTTCGATTGTGACTATGCCAAATACTAAACCAGTTATAGACAATGTATCAATGGTTGATTTTATAATTAGAAGAGGAAGAGATAAGGCCAAAGTTAACTTATACCCTTGTGCTGCTATAACAAGACAATTAGAGGGGCAACAAATGTCAGAGTTTGGATTGTTAAAAGAAAGAGGAATAATTGGTTTTTCAGATGTAAATAAAACAATTCAAAATACAGAATTGATGTCTAGAATAATGAATTACGCTTCGGACTTAGATACACTCATTATGCAGCATGCAGAAGATTATGAGTTAGCAAAAAATTCTTGTATTAATGAAGGAGAAGTGGCAACAAGACTAGGTCTGCAGGGTGTATCTGATATAGCTGAAAGAATAATAATTGAAAGAGATCTTTCGTTATTGAGTGAGTTTCCTTGTAGGTATCATATAAATCAAATTTCTTCTAATAACTCTTTAAAAGTAATTGAAAAAAATAAATCTAACGGAATTAGATTTAGCACTGGGGTTTCAATCAATAACTTATCCCTTAATGAAAATGATATTGGAGAATTCAGAACATTCTTAAAGCTCTCACCTCCTCTAAGAACTGAAGATGATAGACTTTCATTGATAGATGGAATTAAGAAAGACCTAATAGATGTAATAGTCAGTGATCATACGCCTGAAGATGAAGAAAGTAAAAGGTTGCCTTTTGCACAAGCTGCGACTGGATCTATTGGTATTGAAACATTACTTCCTCTCTCCTTAGAACTTTACCATAACAAGTCATTAACTCTGGAAAAAATAATTAAATGCTTAACAATTAATCCTGCAAAAATTTTAAAGATAAATAAAGGAACTTTAAAAAAAGGATCTGATGCTGATATATGTATTTTCGATTTAGAAAAACCATGGATAGTTAAAGCAGAAGAATTAAAATCAAAATCTAAGAATACAGCAATAGAAAATAGAAAACTACAAGGTAAAGTAAAAATGACTTTTTTAAATGGAGAATTGGTTTATTTAAATTAATGGATATAAATTTAATTATAGTTGCTGGTTATTCATATTTACTTGGTTCAATACCGTTTGGATTAATACTTACTAAATTATTTTTAAAAAAAGATATTAGAGATGTTGGGTCTGGTAACATTGGAACAACAAATGTTTTGAGAACAGGAAAAAAATCTTTGGCTGCTACCACTCTTCTCTTAGATGTGCTTAAAGGTTATTTGTCAGTTGTAATTACTTTTCATTATTTCGAAGATTTGATTTCTTATTCAGCTCTTTTATGTTTTGTGGGACATATTTTTCCGATTTGGTTGAAGTTTAAAGGTGGGAAAGGTGTAGCAACTTATCTTGGAGTAATATTAGCTCTATCATATAAATTCTTTTTAATTTTTGGCATCAGCTGGTTAATTTTAACTTTTCTTTTTAGACTTGTTTCATTGTCTTCGATTGTTTCAACATTAATAATTTTTTTATATTCATACTTTTTTGAAAACAATAATTCTTCTTTAATACTTTTTATCTTTTTTATAATAATTCTTTATACTCATAGAGAAAATATAGTCAGATTAAAAAACTCTTCGGAAAATAAAATTTAGTTATAATCATTGTCTTTTTTCATTTTTTAAATAAAAAAATTGACAAACTCATTTTATTTTGAAAATAAACAATTAATGAATTTGGTTATTGTTGAAAGTCCAGCTAAAGCTAAAACTATAAATAAATATTTAGGAAAAGATTATTTAGTTTTAGCAAGTTATGGTCACATAAGAGATCTGCCATCAAAGAATGGTTCTGTTGATCCTGAAAACAAGTTTCAAATGGAATGGGAAATAGATTCTTTTTCAAAAAAATATTTAAAAGAAATTACTAATGCAGCTGAAGACTCAGATAAAATTATATTAGCTACTGACCCTGATCGCGAAGGAGAAGCAATAGCTTGGCATGTAAAGGAAGTTTTAGAGAAAAAAAAACTATTAAAAGATAAAAATTTAGAGCGAGTTGTTTTTAATGAGATAACAAAGAATGCAATCCTTGATGCGATTAAAAATCCACGAGATATTCATTTGCCTTTGGTTGAAGCTTATCTTGCTAGACGAGCATTAGACTATTTAGTTGGTTTTAATATCTCTCCTATTTTGTGGACAAAATTACCAGGATCAAAATCAGCAGGAAGAGTTCAATCTGTAGCTTTAAAATTAATTACAGAAAGAGAAAAAGAGATTGAATTATTTAAACCTGAGGAATATTGGACACTCACTTCAGATTTTACAAATAAAGATAATAAAAATATTTTTTCTAAATTAAGTTTATATAATGGTGAAAAAATAGAAAGATTTTCTTTTAAAAATAAAGATGAGATTCAACAGGCAGTAGATGTAATCAACAAAACTAAATTTAAAATTGCTGATGTTAATACAAAATTATTTAGAAGAAATCCTATAGCGCCTTTTACTACCTCGACTTTGCAACAGACTGCTTCTGGTAGATTTGGATTTGGTGCATCTAGGACAATGCAAATTGCCCAAAGACTTTATCAAGGAGTTGATATCGAGGGAGAAACAACTGGATTAATCACTTACATGAGAACAGACGGAACTAACATTTCAAAAGAAGCAATAAGTGATTTTAGAAAATTCATAGAAAAAGATTATGGAAATAAATATTTACCTGAAACTCCTAATAGTTTTACAGGAAAAAAAGCAAAAAATGCTCAAGAAGCTCACGAAGCTATTAGACCTACAGATGTAAAGAGAAAACCGTCAGATATAAAAAAATATGTTAATGCTGATCAATTTAAACTTTATGAATTAATTTGGTCTAGAGCCTTATCGTCTCAAATGACGCCAGCAGAATTTGATAGGAATACAATAATAATTTCTTCCGCAGATAATAAGATAAATTTTAGAGCAAGCGGGTCAGTAATTAAATTTGATGGTTTCCTCAAAGTTTATCAAGTTCAAGAAACGGATGAGGATGCAAAAAATATTTTACCAGAGGTAAAAGTTGGGGAAGAAATAAACATACTTAAATTAAACGATGAGCAACATTTCACTGACCCTCCTCCACGATATTCTGAAGCGAGTTTAGTAAAGAAAATGGAAGAATTGGGTATCGGTAGACCATCCACTTACGCCAGTATTATATCGGTTTTATCAACTAGAAATTACGTAGAACTAATGAATAAAAGATTTCATCCAACTGATAGAGGAAAGTTAATATCAGCTTTTTTAGAGAAACTATTTTCTAAGTATGTTGACTATAATTTTACAGCAGATCTAGAAAATCAACTTGATGAGATTACTAGCGGAAAGATTGAATGGGTTGAGGTTTTAAACAATTTTTGGAAGGATTTTTACGAAAATGTGGGAAAAGTTAAAGAAAAAAGGACTAGAGAAGTACTTGATTTATTAAATGAAAGCTTAGGAGCATTAATTTTTGAAAGAGATGAAAAAGATGCAATAGATAGAAAATGTAAGCTATGTTCTGATGGTCAATTAAGTCTAAAGAATAGCTTTAGAGGTGGAGCTTTTATTGGTTGCTCAAACTATCCTGATTGTAAATTTACGAGACCGCTATCTAAAAGTAAAGCAGCTACGCAATATAACTTAGCTGAACCAAAACTTTTAGGCCAAAATGAAAAAGGGAAAGATATTTATTTAAAAAATGGAAGATTCGGACCCTACCTTCAGTATGAAAAGGAAAAAGAGGAATTAGAAACAAAAAAAAAGAAAGGTAGAAAGAAAAAAAGTGAGAACGAACATTTAAAAAACGTGTCTATACCAAAAGGAATTGAAGTCGATAGTGTTGACTTAGATAAAGCTAAATATTTATGCTCACTTCCAAAAGTTTTGGGACAGCATCCTGAAAACGGACAAGATATAACATTAAATTCTGGAAGATTTGGTCCTTATCTTAAATGTGAAAATAAATCAGCAAGACTTGAAAATGTGGAAGATCTTTTCTCAATTGGTTTGAATAGAGCCATTACATTAATTGCTGAAGCAAAACCAGGTCGAATATCATCTTCATTAATAAAAGATCTTGGAGAACATCCAGAGGATAAAAAACCAGTAAGAATTATGAAAGGTCAGTACGGTCCTTATATAAAATATAAATCTTTAAACGCAACAATTCCAGAAGAGAAAGATCCAAATGAGTTAACTATGGAAGAGGCTTTAATTTTAATAGAAAAAAGAAGAGAATACGATAAAGCTAAAAAAAAAGGTAAAAGAAAATGAATAAGATTGAAAATAAAATTAAAGAGTTAAATATAAAATTGCCAGATCCCAAACCGCCAGTTGGAGCTTACGTTGCGACTAAAATTGTTGGTAATTTACTTTTCATTTCCGGACAAATCTCAGCTGATGAAAATATGAATTTAATAAAAGGTAAAGTTGGAGAAGAATTAACTTTAGATCAAGCTTATAAGGCAGCAGAACGATGTGGTTTAAGCCTTTTAGCACATGCAAAAAAAGCTTGCGATGGTGATTTAGAAAAAATTAAATCTTGTGTAAAATTAACAGGATATGTGAATTCTTCAAATAATTTTAATGACCAACCAAAAGTAATAAATGGAGCATCAGATATTATAGTAAAAATTCTTGGCGATAAAGGTATGCACACAAGAGCCGCGGTAAGTGTAAACAGTCTACCTTTAGGAGTAGCTGTAGAGGTTGATGGAGTTTTTGAAATTAATTAGTATTTGGTCTTCCAATAGAGAAATATTCAATCTTTTTATTTAACATTTCTTCAGGGTTGTAAAGATTTCTTAAATCATAAACCTTAAAATTCTTTTTTTTATTCAATTTTTTGAAGTCTAAAGACTTAAATTCATCCCATTCTGTCAAAAGAATAATTAAGTCTGAGTCCTTGCATGTATCTTTAATATTTTTCTTAAATTCACAATTTTTAAGTTTTTTAAATTCTTCTTTTTCTCCTGATGGATCGTAATAAGTTACTATTGCACCTTTCTTGCAATAATAAGGAATCATTTTTAAACTTGTGGAATCTCTCATATCGTCAGTATTAGGTTTAAATGTTACGCCTAAAATAGATATTTTCTTGTTCTTTAAATTATTTCCCAATATTTTATGAACTCTTTTTGTGAGTAAATTTACTCTCTCTTGATTAGATTTAATTACAGATTTTACGATTGATAAATCTATTTTAAATCTTTCTGCAGCTGAAACTAGGCCTTTTGTGTCTTTAGGAAAACAAGAGCCACCATAAGCTGGTCCGGCTCTTAAAAATCTGCTGCCAATTCTGGAGTCTGATCCAATACCTAAAGCTACATCTTCAATATCTATACCTGATTTTTCGCAAAGATTTGCTAATTCATTTATAAAAGTTATTTTAGTTGCTAGAAAAGCATTAGCTGCATACTTAATTAATTCTGCACCTCTTCTAGACGTGGTAAAAAATTTAGCGCCTTTACTTATTAAAGGTGAGTAGAGCTTTTTCATTATGTTAAATTCACTTTTACTATTTGAACCAATTACAATTCTATCAGGATATCTAAAATCTCTAATAGCTTCACCCTCTCTTAGAAATTCTGGGTTAGATATTATTGAGAAAAGTTTTTTCTTTTTTTTAAGTATTTTTTCTATCTCGTCGCCAGTTCCGACTGGTACGGTAGATTTAGTCACAATAATTTTCTTTTTTTTAGAATATGAAAGTATTTCTCTTACACATTTATAAACAAAAGATAAATTAACTTTAAGTGTTCCTTTTTTATTTGGTGTTCCAACACAAATAAAAATTATATCAGATGCATTTATTGCTTTTTTTAAATCAGTTGTAAAAATTAAACGTTTAGCATTAAAATTTTTTTTTATTAATTCATCTAAACCTGGTTCATAAATAGGTGAAATTCCTGAGTTTAGTTTTTTTATTTTATTTATATCTTTATCTACACAGTAAACTTGATTTCCAATATCAGCAAAACAAGTTCCACTAACTAAACCAACATATCCTGTTCCAATCATGCATAATTTCATTATTTACCTTTTATTTATTCTTAGACCTGAGTTTATGTAACCCTGTAGTGTTCCACAGTCTAAATAAGTACCTTTAAAAATATTACCGTAGAATTTATTATCTTTGTTAATTAAATTTTTTATAGCATCAGTAATATGCAGCTCTCCTCCTTTACCAGGTTTTAATTTTTTAATTTCATTAAAGATTTTAGAGCTTAGTATATATCTTCCTATTATTGCAAAATTTGATGGCGCTTTTTTGATACTTGGTTTTTCTACAACATCTTTTATTTCAAAATGACTTTTTTTCTTATTTTTAATTGACAAAATTCCCCATCTAGACACTGTCTTTCTTTCTACTTTTTTTGTAGCAATGACAGATCCTTTTGTCTTTTTGTGTAATTTAATCATTTCTTTTGAACAATTTTTTTTAATAATCAGATCATCAGGAAGTAACATCAAAAAATACTTATCTTTTATAAATCTTTGACACTTTAAAACTGCATCACCAGTTCCTTTAGGCTTGTTTTGGTAAACAAATTTAATCATTTTTTGATACTTTTTAATTTTTTTATATTCTTCGATTATTCTTTTATCTTTTTTCTTCTTAATAATTTTTTTATAAAAATTATCATTAAAAAAATATTTTTTTATAGATAGTTTATTTTTAGAGATTATGAATATAAATTCTTTAATACCTGCATCAAGACATTCCTCTAAAATGTATTCTAAATTAGTCTTTCCATTTATTGGTAATAGTTCTTTAGGCATAACACTAGTTAATGGAAGCATTCTAGTACCTAGTCCAGCTAAAGGAATAATTGCTTGTTTTATCATTAGATTCTTATAATAGTCATTATCATTGCTTAAAGGAAATGAAAATATTTAAAGACAGAAAAAATCTTCAGAATGAAATTCTTAACACAAAAGGTATATCTTTTGTGCCTACTATGGGAGGGTTACATAAGGGTCATATATCTTTAATTAAAAAATCAAAGAAAACTAAACTTAAAACTCTAGTTTCAATATTTGTGAACCCAAAACAGTTTAATGAAAAAAAAGACTTTAAATCATATCCAAGAAATCAAAAAAAAGATTTAAAAATATTAAAAAACCTAAAAGTTGATTATTTATATTTACCTTCAATAAAGGACATTTATAGTTTTGAGCCAAAAAACAAAGTTTTTTTAGATAAATTTTCAAAACAATTATGTGGAAAATATAGAAAAGGTCATTTTCCTGGAGTTCTAAATGTAGTTAATAGATTTTTAGATATTATAAAACCAAAGAAATTATTTATGGGGAAAAAAGATTTTCAACAACTATATTTAGTAAAAAAACACATTATAAAAAGAAAGATAAATACAAAGATTGTAGAATGTGAAACTATTCGAGAAAAAAATGGTATCGCATGTTCTTCAAGGAATTATAGATTAAATTTAAAACACAAAAAAGTTGCTTCAAAAATCTTCCATTACCTTAAAAAAATTAAATACAAATTTAACTTTATCAATCCAAATTTATTGAAAAAAGAGATAATTAAACTAGGTGCTAATAAAATTGATTATATTGAATTTTATAATATTAGAAGTTTTAAAAGATCTAAAAAACTAGATAAAAATAATAGAATTTTTATTGCTTATTTTTTAAACAATGTAAGACTAATTGATAATATTTAGTTAAGAAAATAATAAGAGCCTAATCCAAGAAATGATAAAAAGCCGATAACATCTGTTATAGTTGTAACAAAAACACTTGATGCTAAAGCAGGATCGATATTAATCTTTTTTAATGAAACAGGAACTAAAATTCCAAACAAGCCCGCAACTATCATATTTAATATCATCGAAACCCCAATTAATAATGAAAGATTCATATCTTTGAACCAAAGTTGAACAATTACAGCTGTAATAATTGCAAAAATAATTCCATTCAATATACCAATAAGAAATTCTTTTCCTACAACACGATTAAAGTTACTTTTTGAAAGCTCTTGAGTTGCAATTGCTCTTATAGTTACAGCTAATGTTTGCATTCCAGCATTACCACCCATTGATGCTACTATTGGCATTAAAAAAGCAAGTGCCACCATTTGTTCGATTGAAGCACCAAAAAAACTTATTACCCACGTGGCTAATAGAGCAGTAAATAAATTTAATAGCAGCCAATTAAACCTTCTTTTTGTTTTCAATAAGACGCTATCTGTTATTTCTTCATCACCTACTCCAGCTAAACGTAATGCATCTTCTTCTGCTTCTTCTTGAACAACTGTCACTACATCATCTGCAGTGATCATTCCCACCAATTTGTTTTCTTTATTAACCACACCTGCAGAAACAAGATTATAGTTTTCAAATGCATGACCTACTTCTTCTTTGTCCATATTGACTGAAATTAATACTGGCATCTCAGCCATAATAGAATTCATTTTTGAATCTCTTGGTGTTCTTAAAACTCTTGATGAAGGTACGGTTCCTATAGGTTTAAAATCATTATCAACAATAAAAATTTCTAAAAATTCTTCGGGTAAATTTTTGTCTTCTCTTAAATAATCTATAGTTTGACCAACAGTCCAATTACTCGGAACTGCGGTAAACTCTCTTTGCATTATACGGGCTGCTGAGTCTTCTGGATAACTTAATCCTTCTTGTAATAAAAATTTATCTTTAGGAGGTAATTTTTCTAATACTTTTTCTTTAGTATCTTTGTTGATATTTTCTAAAATTTTGATGGCATTATCAGACTCTAATCTTCTTATTATTTTTGTTAATGAATCAATTGATAAGTGTTGTAACACTTCACTTTGAACAGACTCATTAAGTTCAATAAATATTTCAGGATCAATATTGAATGATTCTATCTCAATTAATTTTGTTCTAGTATCTATATTTAAATTTTCAATTAAGTTAGCAATATCGGCTGCATGTAAATCATTAAGTGTTTGATTAATGAAATCTACATTTCTATTTTGAATATTATTGCTAAAAGTGTTTATAAATTCTTTATTAAAATCTAAATTGACTTTCTTATTTCCTGTTGATTTGAGCAAAGCCATAAATACCTCTTAAAATTTTTTTCTGAGACTATTAGTCTATTAAATGATAAAATTCAAATTAAATGAGCATAGAAGTTAAAATCAGTAAGAAACCAATAGCATATAAAAAGGCAATGCTTTTCATGGATAAAAGAGTGGAAGAAGTGAAATTAGGAAAAAATAATGAACTTATATGGCTTTTGGAACATCCAACGACTTATTCAGCAGGAGTAAGTTTTAACAAAAAAGATATACTTAATAAAAACATAAAAGTAATTAAAACTAATAGAGGTGGCAAAATTACATTACATAATAAAGGTCAGAAAATTATTTATTTTGTTATAAACCTAAATAATAGAAAAAAAGATATTAGAAAATTTATATCTGCTTTAGAAAATAGTATTTTACAATTTTTAAATATTTATAAGATTAAAGCAAAAAGTGATAATAAAAATATTGGTATTTGGGTCAAAGGAAAAAAAATAGCTGCCATTGGTTTAAGAGTTTCAAGATGGATAGCATTTCATGGTTGCTCAATTAATATTAACAATAACTTAAAGCAATATTTAAATATTGTTCCTTGTGGTCTAAATAATGAATTAGTTACTTCGATTTATAACGAAAAAAAAATCAGATTAAAAAACTATGAGAAAAAAATAGTTAATATTTTTATTAAAAATATAAATAAGATTTAAAATTTTTCTTTTAAAAGTTGTTCAAAATAATTGTTATATCTTGCTTTGAAATTATACTGAATATTGTTAATCATAAACTTTATTCTATATGCATGAAGCATTAAATTTTTTGTTTTTATCTTTCTGAAATTTGTTAAAAAATATTTATTGTCACCTATAATAGGGTTTCCTATATTTAAGAGCTGTTTTCTTAATTGATGTTTTCTTCCAGTCACTGGATTTAGTTCAACAAATGATAGTTCATCGTTTGATTTTATGATTTTAACATTGGAAATTGCTTTTTGAATAATTTTTTTTTTATTTTCGTAATAAATAAGATCATCTCTCATACTTTTAACAGACTTATTTATTTTACCGTACACTAGAGCTAAATAAGTTTTATGTATTTTTCTTATTCTAAACAATGATGTAAATAATTGTGCATATTTTCTATTTTTTGCGATTATTAATATCCCTGATGTTTCTTTATCTATTCTGTGAACTATAAAAGGTTTTGATCCTTCAAAGTATCTAGAATTTTTTAAAAGGTCTGTTATATTTTTAAATGATTTTGTTCCTGATTGAACTGGTATTCCAGCAGGTTTATTAATTACAATAAAATTATCATTATTCTCAATTATATAATCTTCATATCTGGAAAGTTCTTTTTTTTTTGGCTTATATTTTACCTTTTCAATTTTGTCTTTAACTTTAAATTTTGAAATATCATAAATTTCAATTAAATCACCAGATTGAAGGCGATAAGATGATTTAATTTTTTTTTTATTTATTTTAATCTTATTTTGCCTGAGAATTCTCTCTATTAAGGAATGAGGTAAACTAATTACTTTTTGTTTGAACCATTTGTCGAAACGTGTCTCATGATATTCATCATCGACAATAAAAGTTTTAGGCATAGAAACTAAACTATTTGCTTGCTATTTTTGGCTCTGCTTGAGTTTCTTTTTGTTTATCTTTAGTGCTTGTTTTTTTTGGTTTGTCTACTTTTTTTGCTTCTGGATTTCTATCAACTAATTCAATTACAGCCATAGGGGCATCATCACCAGTTCTAAAACCTGCTTTTAATACTCTTGAATATCCACCTTTCCGAGAGCTATATCTTTTTGATAATTCACCGAATACTTTGGTAACTGAGTTTTTATCTTGCAGTTTAGAAAATAGTCTTTTTTTATTATTTAAAACATTTTTTTTGCCGATAGTAATTACTTTATCAATTTGTGGTTTAAGTTCTTTAGCCTTTGGAAGTGTTGTAATAATTTGTTCATATTTTATTAAAGAATTAAGCATATTTTTGAATAATGCTTTTCGGTGCTCACTTGTTTTATTTAGCTTTCTGTAACCTAACCCGTGTCTCATTAGTAATTATTTTCCTCTAATTTTTTTGATAATTCTGCTATATTTTCAGGAGGCCAATTAGGGATTTCCATACCTAAATATAAAGACATGGTATTTAGAACTTCCTTAATTTCATTTAATGATTTTCTTCCAAAATTTGGTGTTCTTAACATCTCTGGTTCTGTTTTTTGAACTAGATCCCCTATATAAATTATATTATCATTTTTTAAACAGTTCATAGATCTAACAGATAGCTCAAGTTCTTCCACTCTTTTTAATAAATTTCGATTAAATTCTGGCTCGGTAGATTTAACTTCCTTAACAACTTCCTGCGGATCATCAAAATTGACAAACATTGATAATTGATCCTGAAAAATTCTAGCTGAATACGCAATTGCATCTTCTGCATCTACCGTCCCATTGGTTTCTACATTCATAACTAATTTGTCATAATCCAGTGCACTGCCGGCTCTTGTATTTTCAACTGAAAAAGATACCTTTTTAACTGGACTGAAAAGTGAGTCTATTGAAATTAATCCAAGTGGGCTATCTTCGGATTTATTTTTTGGCGCTTGTACATAACCTTTCCCTGTGCTTACTACTAATTCCATGTGAAAGTTTGTTTTTTCGTCTAAATTACAAATAGTTTGCTCAGGGTTAAGTATTTCAACTTCAGGGACTAAAGTAATATCTTTTGCTTTCACTTCTTTTGGTCCTTTAATATCTAAGATAATTTTTTTTGGAGTTGAAGATGATGATTTAATTGCTAGATTTTTTACATTTAAGACTATATCTGTAACATCTTCCCTTACACCTTTTATTGAGGAAAATTCATGTAAAACTCCATCTATTTGAATTGCAGTTACTGCTGCACCTTGGATTGAAGATAATAATATTCTTCTTAATGAGTTACCTATAGTTTGACCAAAACCTTTCTCTAAAGGTTCCGCTATTACCTTAGCAATTGTTTTGTCCTCGTTACTAGTAATATCTAATTTGTTAGGTTTAATTAGTGCTTTCCAGTTTTTATCTATGACGTTAGATGTTGTTTGCATTATACTCTCCTTCTTTTTGGTGGGCGTGCACCATTATGTGGCATTGGTGTTGTATCTTTAATTGATAAAATTTTAAATCCTCTTGACTGCAATGAGCGAAGAGCAGTTTCTCTGCCAGACCCTGGCCCTTTAACGTGCACAGTCAGAGTTCTTAATCCTTGTTCAAAAGCTTTTTCTCCAGCATCATCAGCGGCAACTTGAGCTGCGTAAGGAGTAGACTTTCTTGATCCTTTAAAACCTTTGGCTCCAGCGGAGGACCACGAAACTACATTTCCATTTTCATCTGCTATCGATATTATCGTATTATTAAATGTTGAGTTAACAAAGGCTATTCCTGAAGTAATATTTCTTTTTACTTTTTTCTTTTTAAAAGATGATCCTGACTTTTTTACCTCAACTTTTTTAGCTTCCTTTGTATCAATTTTTTTTTCAATTTTTTCTTTTTTTTTATTCATTTAAAATCTATTTTTTAAGAGGAGTTAACTTTTTACCGGCTATAGCTATAGCTTTACCTTTTCTTGTTCTTGCGTTACATTGTGTTCTTTGACCTCTAACTGGTAGTTTTTTTTTATGCCTTGAGCCTCTATAACATGCTAGATCCACTAATCTCTTAATATTGATTGATACTTCTCTTCTTAAATCACCTTCAACTTTATGATTAGCGTCAATAAATTCTCTTATCTTCAAAATTTGCTCTTCAGATAACTCATTTACTCTTTTTGATGAGGGTATATTTAAACTTTCACATATTTTTTTTGAAGAATGCAAGCCAATTCCATGGATATAGGTTAAGGCTATGCTTACAATTTTATTTTGTGGAATATTTATTCCTGCGATACGAGCCATATAATTATGAATTTGTTTTCTGCGTATTTATATTGTTCTAAAATTTAAAGTCAACCCTTCTTACCGCTAATTAAACCGCTAATTTCATCACTAATTTGCGTTATTGAAGCCTCGCCATTAACCTCTTTTAATAAATCTGAAGCTTTGTAAAAATCTATTATAGGTTTAATATTAGTTTCATAAGTTTCAAATCTTTTAATTGCAATTTCCTCACTATCATCTTCTCTTTTTTCTAGGAATTTTCTTTCTGATATTCTTTTTTTGATAGTTTCTAAGCTTACAGTTAATTTCAAAGCAATGTGAATTTTTTGATCATATTTTGATAGAATAAAGTCTAGATTTTTAGCTTGGACTAGATTTCTAGGATACCCATCAAATATTAATTTATTTTTATAAATCTTATTTGATGCAAACTTTTCAATTAAATTTCCTACAACTTCATCAGAAACTAAATTTCCTAAATTAATTATTGATGATATTTTTTTTCCTAGTTCTGTATTATTATTTATTTCATCTCTTAATAATTGCCCGGTAGAAACTTGATGCAAATTAAATTTTTTTACTATTAGGCTTGATTGGGTACCTTTACCAGCTCCTGGTGGTCCAAAGATTACAATATTCATTTACTAAATTATTTACCAAATTTTGTTTTTTTAATTAAAGACTCATATTGAGAGCTCATTAATCTTGTTTGAACTTGCGTTACTGTGTCCATGGCAACAACCACAACAATTAATATTGAAGTACCTCCTAAATAAAAAGGAATTGGATATTTAGCAATTAAAAATTCTGGCATCAAACAAACAAAAGTTAAATACATTGCGCCGACTGTAGTTAGTCTCATCAATATTGTGTCTATATATTCTGCTGTTCTTTCGCCTGGCCTTATACCTGGTATATATCCTCCATATTTTCTTAAATTTTCAGCCGTTTCCTTAGGATTGAAAACTATTGATGTATAAAAGAATGAAAAGAAAATTATTCCCGATGCATATAATAGCATATATAATGGTTGACCTTGAGTGAACATTGAAGAAATTTTTAAAAAGGTATCAGATTCCGCAAAACCAAAATTAGATATTGTTATTGGCAATAATAATAAAGCTGATGCAAATATCGCTGGAATTACTCCGGCAGTATTTATCTTTAGCGGAAGATGCGATGACTCTCCACCATACATTTTATTTCCAACTTGTCTTTTAGGATAATTGATTAATATTTTTCGCATTGCTCTCTCAAAAAATACAATAAATAAAACAGTTAAAATTACCAAAATAAATATTCCTACAATCATTAATGCTGATAAAGCTCCAGTCCTTCCGAGTTCAAAAGTTGAAGCAAGAGCCCTTGGTATTTCTGCAACAATTCCTGAAAAAATAATAAGAGAAATTCCATTTCCTACACCTCTTAATGTTATCTGTTCACCTAACCACATTAAGAAAGTAGTCCCGGCAACTAACGAAATTGTGGTAATGACTCTAAAAGACATTCCGGGGTCTATAACTAAATTTCCTGCATTTTCTAATCCTACAGATACACCGTAACCCTGAAGACAGGCGATTAGAACGGTACCATATCTTGTTATCTGAGTAATTTTTTTTCTTCCAATTTCACCTTGTTCTTTAAGACTTTTAAAATAATCTGAAACACCTGTAAGCAGCTGCACAATAATTGATGAAGAAATGTATGGCATGATACCGAGTGCAAAAATTGCCATTCGTGTCACAGCTCCACCTGAAAACATATTAAACATTCCAAGTAAACCTTTTTGACTTGATGCCATTATTTCTTTTAATGCAAGAGGATCAATACCTGATAAAGGTACATACGTTCCAAGACGATAAATTATTAGTAATAAAATTGTGAATAATATTCTATTTTTAAGATCTTTTGCTTGGCTAAAAGCTCCTGCAGTATTAATTGTTTCGCTAGACATAATTTTTATTGTTTGATTATGTTTATTTTTCCACCTGCTTTTTCTATTTTAGTTAATGCTTGTTTTGAAGCGAAATTAGCAGAAATTTCTATATTTTTTTTAATATCTCCAGTGCCCAAAATTTTTAATTTTAAAAACTTTTTGTTCACTAATTTTTTTTCTTTTAAAATTTTAAGATCTAATGTGTTTTTTATGTTATTTTTAGTTTTATCTAAAATATTTTGTATTTTAGAAAGGTTTAAAATTGCGGTGCTATTTTTTTTAAATGATTTGAAACCTCTCTTTGGCAAACGCCTATATAAAGGCATTTGTCCCCCTTCAAAACTTTTTATCGCAACTCCAGATCTTGACTTTTGACCTTTATGTCCTCTTGATGAGGTTTTCCCTTTTCCAGAACCAATACCTCTTCCAACTCTAATTTTTTTTTTGTTAGTTTTAGTTAGTTTATTTAGTTCCATTATTTAGCCTCTCTTTTTAAAACGATATCAGATATTTTTTTTCCCCTAATTGCAGACAATATTTTTGGTGAATTTTGAGATTTTAATCCATTTACACAAGCTTTTAAAACATTGTGAGGATTTGCCGAACCTAGAGATTTTGCTACTACGTCTTGTATTCCTAAAACTTCACAAACTGAACGGATTGCGCCTCCGGCAATTATTCCTGTACCAGCTGGAGCCGATCTTAAAAATACTTTTCCTGAACCATTTTTACCTTTGACATCATGATGAAGCGTTCTGCCCTCTTTTAATGGAATTTTAATTAAATTTCTTTTTGCTACTTCAGTTGCTTTTTTGATTGCGTCAGGTACTTGTTTAGACTTTCCTTGGCCAATACCAATTGAACCTTTCTGGTTGCCAACTACTACTAAAGCTGCAAACCCAAACCTTCTTCCACCCTTAACAACTTTTGTTATTCTATTAATAGCAACTAGTTTTTCTTTTATATCACTCTCTATCTTTTTATTTTCAACCATATTAAAATTTCAATCCATTTTTTCTTAATGAGTCAGCAAAGTTTTTCACTCTTCCATGATATTTATTTTCACCTCGATCAAAATAAACTTCACTTATATTTTTTTCTTTAGCTCTTTTGGCTAATATTTCTCCTATTAAACTAGATTTTTCCATTTTTTTTACTTTTCTATCCTTCACTTCTTTCTCGATAGAAGAAGCTGAAACGAGTGTTTTTTTTAATTTATCATCAATAATTTGTGCAGATAAATTGTTTAAAGATTTAGATACTGAGATTCTGAATCTATTTATGTTAACACTTTTTAATTTTTTTCTATTTCTTAGTTTTCTTTTTGTTTTATTATTAATCTTTCTCATTATTTCTTTTTACCTTCTTTTCTTAAAACAAATTGACCTCTTTCTTTGATGCCTTTTGCTTTATAAGGCTCTACTGGTTTTAAGTTTTTTATATCTGCTGCAATTTTAGAGACCAACTCTTTATCTACACCATTAATTTTTATAATTGTTTGTTTCTCAACAGTTATTTTTATATCCTTGGGTATTTTGAAATTCACATCATGACTAAATCCTATTTGCAAATTTAAAAATTCACCTTTTAAATTAGCTCTAAAGCCTACTCCACTTAACTCCAAAATTTTTTCATGACCTTTTGAAACACCTGTCACTGCATTACTTATTAAACTTCTATAAGTTCCCCACATAATTGAAGTTTTTTTATCAATCTTTTTTATCAGTGGTTGAATTTTAAACTCGCTGTCATCTAATTTTGAAGAAAATATTTTATCATTTATTGTTAAAGTTTTTGTTCCCTTTGGACCAGATATAGTTAAATTTCCACCTTCAATTTTTATTGAAGATTCTTTTGGAATTAAAATATTTTTTTTACCTATTTTCGACATTAAAACACCCTACAAATTATTTCACCACCAACATTGTTTTTTCTTGCTTCTTCATCGCTCATCACTCCTTTAGGAGTTGATAATATTGCTAAACCTAATCCATTCATAACTTTTGGTATACTTGTTGCTCTTGAATAAACTCTTCTCCCAGGTTTTGAAATTCTTTTTATTTCTTTAATTACTGGATCACCTTCATAATATTTCAATGTAACTTTCAAACTTGTTTTATTTTTTTCAGTTTTATCAATGAAGTAGTCTTTTATATAACCCTCATTTTTTAATATTTCTAAAATATTTTTTCTAAAATTTGATGATGGAATTTCAATTGAATTTAATGATCGCATCTGACCATTTCTAATTCTTGAAAACATATCTCCTATTGGATCTGTAAATGTCATTTTTCTCCTACCAGCTTGATTTAGTTATTCCAGGAATTTTACCAGCAGACGCCAAATCTCGCAGTGCAATTCTTGATATTTTTAATTTCCTATAAACTCCATGTGGTCTACCAGATACCTCACATCTGTTTCTAATTCTGATTTTTGCAGAATTTTTTGGAAGTTTATTTAACTTTAATTGAGCTTCAAATCTTTCAGATAACTCGAGTTTTCTGTTATTTATTATTTTTTTCAAAGCAGCTCTTTTTTTTGCATACTTTTTAACTAATTTTATTCTCTTTAAATTTTTTTGTATCGAACTTGTTTTCGCCATTTATATCCTTAGTTTTTTTTCTCATTTATCGGGAAATTAAATTCTTTTAGTAATTCTAATGTTCCCTCTTTGCTTTTACTAGATGTAACTATTGTCACGTCTAAACCTCTAATTTTATCGACTTTGTCAAAATTTACTTCAGGAAATACAATATGTTCTTTTATACCAAATGAATAATTGTATGATTTGTCTATACCTTTGTACGATAGACCTCTAAAGTCTTTAATTCTAGGTAAAGCAATATTTACCAATCTATCAATAAATTCATACATTTTTTGTGATCTTAATGTAACTTTCACACCTGCATTAGATCCTTTTCTCGTTTTAAAATTAGAGATAGATTTTTTAAATTTTGTAATCACTGGCTTTTGCCCAGCTATTAATGCCATATCCTCTGAACATGCTTTGAGTTTCTTGCCGTCGGACGCGTCTTCTCCCAATCCCATGTTTAAAACAATTTTTTCAATTTTAGGAACGTCATGTTTGTTTTTTAAAGATAGTTTACTCATAAGCTTTGAGACTATTTCTTTTTCGTATGTAATTTTCAATCTAGGCATTATTTTTTAGTCGTTGTTTTCTTTTCATTTTTTTTTGTATCTATATTTTTAACATTTGATTGGTGAATAAAATTTTCTTTAGAGATGATGCCACCTTTATTTTCTTTTGTTGGTTTAGTATGTTTTTTAATCATATTTACCGACTTAATTTTAATTTTTTTTAGTCTTCTGTTTATTTCTAATATTTCTCCTGTTTTTCCTTTGTCTTTACCTGAAATAATTTTCACTTGTATACCTTTTTTTAATAACATTTAAAGAACCTCCGGTGCTAAAGAAATAATTTTAGTATGGCCTCTAGTTCGTAATTCTCTTGTGACTGGGCCAAATATTCTTGTTCCAATTGGTTCACCCTTATCATCTGTTAAAACCACTGCATTTTTATCAAACTGGACTTTTGAACCATCATCTCTATAAATTTCTTTTCTTGTTCTTACAACTACAGCTTTATGTACAGCACCTTTTTTTACTTTTCCTTTGGGAATTGCATCTTTAACACTTATAACAATTATATCTCCAACAGACGCGTATCTTCTTTTTGAGCCACCTAAAACTTTAATACATTCAACTCTTTTAGCTCCAGTATTGTCTGCGACTGTAAGTTCTGTTTGAATTTGTATCATTATTCCATTACCTGCCAAGTTTTCTTTTTAGAATAAGGTTTGCATTCGATGATCGAAACTTTTTCGCCTTCTTTAAACTTATTTTTTTCATCATGTGCGTGGTATTTTTTTGATCTCTTAATAACTTTTTCGTAGAAAGGATGTTTAAATTTCCTAGTAACCTCGACAACCACAGTTTTATTGTTTTTTGCACTTTTTACAATTCCTTTTAGTACTTTTTTTGTCATTTTGAATTCTTTATTGTTGTGTATAGTCTAGCTATACTTTTTTTTATCTCATTATATTGAGCTGGATTATTTATCTGATTGTTCACTTTTTTAAACCTTATATTAAACAAATCTTTTTTAAGCACTAATATTTTTTTCTGCGCTTGATCTTTTGTTAATTTTTTATCTTCTTTTTTTTTACTCATTATCTTTTTACAAATTTAGTTTTGATCGGTAATTTTGCTGAAGCCTTGTATAGTGCCTCTCTTGCAATTTCTTCACTAACACCATCAATTTCAAAAATTATTCTTCCTGGTTTTACTCGACAAGCATAATACTCTGGAGAGCCTTTACCTTTACCCATTCTTACTTCAGTAGGTTTTTTTGATACGGGAATATTAGGAAAGATCCTTGTCCAAACTTTACCAGTTCTTTTCATGTATCTAGTTAAAGCTACCCTCGCTGCTTCGATTTGTTTACCAATAATTCTTTCAGGTTGAATTGCTTTAAGTCCAAATTGACCGTAGTTTAATTTTACAGCCCTAGCTGCATTTCCATGAATTCTACCTTTAAATGCTTTTCTGTATTTAGTTCTGACTGGCTGTAGCATTTTTCACCCTTTCTTTTTTTTCTTTTTCGACATCTTTAGCCATTAATTCACCTTTGTAGATCCAAACCTTAACTCCAATAATTCCGTATGTAGTAAGAGCTTCCGCAAAACCATAATCAATATCTGCTCTTAAAGTATGAGAAGGTATGCTTCCCTCTCTTAACCATTCAGTTCGAGCTATTTCATTTCCTGCTAATCTTCCACTTAGCATTACTTTAATCCCTTTTGCATTTAATCTCATTGCAGATTGCATCGCTCTTTTCATTGCTCTTCTATATGCAACACGTTTAACAAGTTGTTGTGCTATATTTTCAGCAACTAAGTTTGAATTTAATTCAGGTTTTTTTATTTCTTTTATATTTACGTTAACGTCACTATCAGTAATCTTCATTATATTTTTTTTTATTTTTTCTATATCTGCACCTTTTTTACCAATTACAAATCCTGGTCTAGAAGTATGAATTGAGACAGTGCATTTTTTTGAAGATCGCTCTATAATAATTTCAGACACACCTGAATTAACAATATTTTTTTTAATATAGTTTCTGATTTTGAAATCTTCGATCAAATATCTTCCAAAATCTTTCTTTTTAGCAAACCATGTTGAATCCCAGCCTCTGTTGATTCCCAACCTAAGACCTATTGGATTTATTTTTTGTCCCATTATTTACTCACCTTCTTTTCTTTTTTTTCTTCTAGAACAATAGTAATTCTACTAAATGGTTTTTTAATTGGACTTGCTCTACCTTTAGCTCTAGGTCTAAATCTTTTCATCACTAAAGATTTACCAACATAAGCTTCTTTAACAAATAAATTATCTATATCAAATTGATGATTGTTTTCTGCATTCGAAATCGCAGATTTTACGGTTTTGCTTACATCTTTTGAGATCCTTTTTCTCGAAAACTCTAAATCTCGGAGTGCTATATCAGCTTTTTTTCCTTTTATAAAATTACAAACAAGTGCTAGTTTTCTAGGACTTGTTCTTACATTTTTATTTATAGCTTTTACTAAGGAGTTATTTTTACTCATTATTTTTTCTCTCCTTCAGATTTGGCAGCAGGAGCTGCGGCTGCAGCCTTTTTATCTGCAGGCGTGTGACCTTTAAAAGTTCTTGTGGGTGCAAATTCTCCAAGTTTATGACCAACCATCTCCTCTGAGATAGTTATAGGTATAAAAGATTTTCCATTATGAATCATAAAACTATGTCCAACAAAGTCTGGTATAATTGTAGAATTTCTTGACCAAGTCTTTATTGGCTTTTTATTTGGTGCATCTTTCAGTTTATCAATTTTTTTTAATAAACTTGGATGTACGAAAGGTCCTTTCCAAACTGATCTAGTCATTATTTTTTCCTTTTCTTTCTTCTTGTAATAATTAGTTTATCACTTCTTTTGGGTCTTCTTGTTTTAAGGCCTTTAGCAGATTGTCCCCATGGAGAAACAGGGCTTCTTCCGCCAGATGTTTTTCCTTCACCTCCTCCGTGTGGATGATCTACTGGGTTCATTGCAACACCTCTTGTTTGAGGTCTTTTACCTCTCCACCTATTTCTTCCTGCCTTACCGATTTTAATGTTTTTTTGATCAGGATTAGATACAATTCCAATTGTTGCTGTGCATGCACTGCTCACTTTCCTAGTTTCACCTGAAGAAAGTTTTAAAATTGCATAATCTCCGTCGTATCCTGATAAAGTTACTGAAGAACCTGCAGATCTAGCTAATTTTGCTCCATTTCCTGGTATTAGTTCAACATTATGTATAGAAGTTCCTGGTGGAATATCTCTTAGTTCTAATGAATTTCCAATTTTAATTTCAACGTTCTTACCTGACTCAATAACATCACCTTGTTTTAAACCTTGTGGACTTATAATATAAGCTTTTTCATTATCTTTGTAACTAATTAAAGCAATATGTGCAGTTCTATTCGGATCGTATTCTATTCTTTCAACTGTTGCAGTAATATTTTTCTTTTTTCTATAAAAATCAATCACTCTATATTTATGCTTTGACCCGCCACCTATGTGTCGTGAAGTTATACGACCATTATTATTTCTACCACCTGTAAAATTTTGACCTTTTGTTAAAGGTTTATAAGGCGCACCTTTCCAAAGATTGCTCTTATCAAGAACTACTGTTCCTCTAGTTGATTTTGTATATGGTTTAAAAGTTTTTAGTGCCATTTTTAAATTCCAGTTGTCAGGTCAATACTCTGACCCTTTTTTAGAGTAATTATTGCTTTTTTATATCCACTTTTTAAAGATTTTTTTCCCTGTTTCATTTTTATTTTAGATTTTTGATTAATAATATTTACTTTAATCACATTAACCTTGAAAATTTTTTCTATATTTTTTTTTATAGTTTTCTTGTTTGCCTTTTCATGAACCTTAAAAACAGTTTTATTTTGCTCTGATAAAATAGTAGCCTTCTCTGTTATAATTGGGTTTCTAATTGAGTCTATATAATTAATTTTTTTCATTTAGCACTCTTTCTTGAATTTTTTTTAAAGATGATGATGTCATTATTACGCTCTTATATTTAAACAAATCATAGATATTAGTTCCTTCGTCTTTTATTAATTTAACGTTTTTAATATTGCGAGCTGACTTATTAATATTTTTCATACTGTCGGTGTCAGAAATTATCAAAACGTTTGCTAATTTATTTTTTAAAAGAAATTTATTAAATTCTCTCGTTTTTTTAATCTCTTTTTTTACATCTGCTAATATGTGCAAATTTTTATCTGAATTCTTTTTAGATAAGGTCTGAGCAAGAGCAAGTTTTCTAACCTTTTTGTTAATTTTTTTTATTTTATATACAGTACCTTTAGGTCCATGAGCTACACCACCGCCAACAAATAAAGGAGCCTTTTTACTAGCATGTCTAGCTCCACCACCACCTTTTTGTGGAACAATTTTTTTGGTAGAACCTTTTATTTCATTTCTTTGTTTTACCTTAGCGGTTCTTGGTTTTGCATGATTTAATTGCCAATCTATAACAAATTTAATTAGTTTGTGGTTTACTTTTAATTTAACTAATTTATCAGAGACCTCTATAGTATCTGATTTTGCACCATCTATATTTAAAAGAGGAAGTTTCATTTACTTTTTCCCTTTCTTAGCTGCGGCAGCTTTAATTTTTGCTTCATATTTTTCTTTAATTGTTTTTCTAGTAACATTTTTAACTGACTCTCTCAAAAATACTGTTGAGTTTTTAGATCCTGGTATTGATCCTTTTAAATACAATAAATTATTTTCTATATCAGACTTTACAACTTCTAGATTTAACTTTGTTCTTAATTTGTCGCCCATGTGACCAGCCATTTTTTTTCCTTTAAATACTTTCCCTGGATCTTGTCTTTGTCCAGTTGAACCATGAGATCTATGAGAAACAGAAACACCATGAGAGGCTCTCAAACCACCGAAATTCCATCTCTTCATTACACCTGCAAAGCCTTTACCTATAGTTTTTGACCTTACATCTAAAAATTTTTTATCTTTAAAAATTTCTAAACCTAATTCATTTCCCTCTTTATATTCGTCGTTATTTTTAACTCTAAATTCTTTAAGTATTTTTTTTGGCTCTGTATTCTTTTTTGCAAAATAACCTTTCATCTGTTTCGTTAATTTTGAATTTTTAAGTTTAAAGAAACCAACTTTAACAGCAGAATAGCCCCTTTTTTCATTTGTTATTAGTTCCAGAACTCTTCCTTTCTCAACTTTTATAACTGTTACTGGCACAGACTGTCCACTTTCCATAAATTCTCTAGTCATACCTATTTTTGTTCCTATTAATCCAATACTCATAATCTAAATTTTTATTTCAATATCTACACCTGAAGCTAAATCTAATTTCATTAATGCTTCCACTGTCTGAGGTGTTGGTTCTATAATATCAATTAACCTTTTATGCGTTCGAGATTCAAATTGTTCTCTGCTTTTTTTATCAATGTGTGGTGATCTTAAAACTGTATATCTCTCAATTCTTGTAGGAAGTGGTATTGGACCTTTTACTTGTGCTCCAGTTCTTTTTGCAGTATTAACAATTTCCTCAGTCGATAAATCGAGAATTTTGTTATCGTAAGCCTTCAAATGTATTCTAATATTTTGATTTTCCATAAATTAAGCTAGTTTTTTTGTTACCTCATCCTGAACATTTTGAGGCACTTTATCATAATGACTAAATTGCATCGTGTACTGTGCTCTCCCTTGTGTCGAAGAACGTAAATTATTAATATATCCAAACATATTTGCTAGTGGAACTGTTGCATTAATTGCGGTTGCGTTACCTCTAGCTTCTGTTGAAGCAACTTGTCCTCTTCTACTATTTAAGTCACCAATCACGTCGCCCATAAATTCTTCTGGGGTTACAACCTCAACCTTCATCATAGGCTCCAGTAATTTTAAAGTTGCTTTAGTGCAAGCTTCTCTAAAACACATTCTTGATGCAATTTCAAAAGCAAGCACACTTGAGTCAACGTCGTGATGTAAACCATCTAAAATTGTTACCTTGTAGTCAATAACTGGAAAACCTGCTAAAATTCCACTCTCTGCTACACTTAGAACACCTTTTTCAACACCGGGAATAAATTCTTTAGGTATAGCTCCTCCTTTAATTTTATTGTCAACTTCTCTTCCTTTACCTGGTTCTAGAGGTTCTACACTTAATGTTACTTTTGCAAATTGTCCTGAGCCGCCACTTTGTTTTTTATGAATATAAGTAACCTCTGAAGTTCCAAGAATTGTTTCCCTATATGCTACCTGTGGAGCTCCAACATTTGCTTCGACCTTAAATTCCCTTTTCATTCGATCAACAATAATATCTAAATGAAGCTCCCCCATACCTTTAATAATTGTTTGACCGGACTCTTCATCTGAACTAACTCTAAATGAAGGGTCTTCTTTTGCTAATCTGTTTAGAGCTTCACCCATTTTTTCTTGGTCACCTTTTGTTTTAGGCTCAACTGCAATTTCAATAACTGGATCTGGAAATTCCATCGGCTCTAGTAATACTGGTTTATTTTCATCACATAATGTGTGGCCTGTGATTGTATTTTTTAAACCTGCCAATGCTACTATATCTCCTGTATTAGCTTCCTTAATATCTTCTCTAGAATTAGCATGCATTAATAACATCCTACCTACTCTTTCTGATTTTTCTGTAGATGAATTATATACAGCAGTACCAGCTTGTAATTTTCCTGAATAAATACGGATAAATGTTAATGAACCCACAAATGGATCGTTAGCAACTTTAAAAGCTAGAGCAGAAAAAGGTTCATTATCTTCAAATTTCATTTGTATTTTTTCGTCAGAACCCAACTTTGTTGCTTCAATTGAGCCTATATCTTTTGGACTTGGCAGATAGTCAATGACCGCATCTAATAAAGGTTGAACTCCTTTATTTTTAAAAGCTGAACCAGTTAAAATTGGAACAAAATTAAAGTTAAGTGTTCCTTTCCTTATACATTTAATCAGATCTTCTACTGAAGGTTCTTTGCCTTCCAAATAAGCTTCCATTAATTTTTCATCCTCTTCTATTGCAGTTTCAACAAGGTTTTGTCTGTACTCCTTCGCTTTATCTTTTAGATCATCTGGAATATCTACATAATCAAACTTAGCACCAAGATCTTCATTTTGCCAAACAACACCTTTCATCTTAACTAAATCAACAACTCCTTTTAAATCAGCCTCTGCACCAATTGGTAGTTGAAGTGGTAACGGTTTACATCCTAAACGTTCCTTAATCATATCTACACATCTATAAAAGTCTGCACCAGTTCTATCTAATTTATTTACAAAACAAATTCTTGGGACTTTATATTTATCAGCTTGTCTCCATACAGTTTCAGATTGAGGTTCCACACCAGCGACACCATCAAAAACCGCAACTGCTCCATCTAAAACTTTTAAAGATCTTTCTACTTCAATAGTAAAATCTACGTGACCAGGAGTATCTATAATATTAATTCTATGATCTCTCCAAAAACAAGTAGTAGCGGCTGAGGTAATTGTTATTCCTCTTTCTTGTTCTTGCTCCATCCAATCCATTGTGGCTGCTCCATCGTGAACTTCACCAATTTTATGACTTTTTCCTGTATAATATAAAACTCTTTCAGTTGTAGTTGTTTTACCAGCATCAATGTGAGCCATAATTCCGATGTTTCTATATTTATCTAAAGTATATTTAGTCATAAATTTTTACCATCTAAAATGAGCAAAGGCTTTGTTTGACTCTGCCATTTTATGAGTATCCTCTCTTTTTTTAATTGCTGATCCTTTATTTTGTGAAGCATCTAAAATTTCTGCATATAATTTTTCTGCCATAGTCTTATTTTTTCTTTTTCTTGTCGCATCCATTATCCATCTTAAAGCTAATGCTTGAGCTCTTTTAGCCTTCACTTCTACTGGAACTTGATAAGTAGCACCGCCAACTCTCCTTGATCTACATTCGAGATTTGGTTTTACATTACTTATTGCTGTATTAAATATTTTTAAAGGATCTTCATTATTTTTTGATTTTATTTTATCTAAAGCGTCGTATAAAATTTTTTCTGCAGTTGATCTTTTTCCATCATACATTATTGAATTAATAAATTTAGAAACTACTTCTGAATGAAATTTGGGATCTGGATAAACTTTTCTTGTTGGAGCTTTTCTTTTTCTAGACATAAATTATTTAGGTTTTTTTGCCCCGTAAAGAGATCTTCTTTGTTTTCTATTTGCAACACCTTGTGTGTCTAAGTTACCTCTTAATATATGGTAACGAACTCCAGGTAAATCTTTAACACGTCCACCACGTAATAAAACCACAGAGTGTTCTTGTAAGTTATGACCTTCACCTGGTATATAGGCTGTAACTTCAAAACCATTGGATAATCTTACTCTTGCAACTTTTCTTAATGCGGAATTAGGTTTCTTTGGTGTAGTGGTATAAACTTTTACACAAACACCTCGTTTTAAAGGTTGTTTTTCAAGCGCTGGAACTTTATTCCTTGCTAATGGCTTCACTCTACTTTTTTTAATCAACTGATTAATTGTCGGCATAAATATATTTTGAAATTGAAGTAAAGATAACCTGGTAGGTTTATTGTTAGTGTTTAAGGTTATAATCTACCTTACTTCTAACATTCAAAATTTGCCGTAAACTAGCACTGAATTTATAAAAGTCAATAATTTATAAATTTTAATATTGTAGTTAAACTGTTTGTTCAGACGCTTCTGGAGCGGATTCTAGCTCCTGTTTTTTAATCTCTTCTAATCTTGCCTTATCTTGCTCTTTAGCTTGCTTATCCCACTCAATTTTAGTTAATCCTGTTCCAGCAGGCACAAGTCTTCCAACTATGACGTTTTCTTTTAATCCTTCTAAAGAATCAGTCCTTCCTTTAATTGATGCGTCAGTCAATACTCTAGTAGTTTCTTGAAATGACGCTGCAGAAATGAATGAATTTGTTTGAAGAGAAGCTTTTGTTATACCTAATAAAATCCTCTCAAAAGATGCTGGTTTTCTTTTTTCATCTTTTAATTTATCGTTTATAATATTAATATCAAGAAGATCAATCACCTCGCCAATTAATAGCTCTGAGTCACCAGGATCCTTAACTTCAACTCTTTTCAACATTTGTCTAACTATTGTTTCAATATGTTTATCATTAATTACAACTCCTTGAAGTCTATAAACCTCTTGAACTTCAGAAACAAAGTATTCTGTTAGTTTCTCAACTCCTAAAATTCGTAAAATATCATGAGGAGCTGGACTGCCATCGAGGAGATATTCTCCTTTTTTAATTTTTTCACCTTGATTAAAGTTCACATGCTTACCTTTAGGTATTAAATAGTTGGATGTCTCTCCATTCGAGGAAACAATTGAAATTTTTTGTTTACCTCTCACCTCTTTTCCGAATTCGATTACTCCATCATTCTCAGCAATTATAGCGCTATCTTTTGGTCTTCTGGCCTCAAATAACTCTGCTACTCTTGGCAAACCTCCCGTAATATCCTTAGTTTTAGAAGTTTCTTTAGGCAATCTAGCTAAAACATCCCCGGCTGATATCTTTTGTCCATCTTTTACAGATAAAATAGTATCTGGAACTAAATAGTACCTAGCTTCATTACCATCTGCTTTTTTTATAATTTCACCTTTTTCATTTCTTAAAGTAATTCGAGGTTTTAACTCTGAATTTTTTGATGTCGATTTCCAATCTGTAACTGATTTAGATGATAACCCTGTTGCATCATCGAGTGTCTCGGTTAAAGAACTTCCTTCCATTAGGTCCATATAATTAGCTATACCGCTTGTCTCTGCAATTACTGGCAAAGTATAAGGATCCCATTCAGCAATTTTTTTTCCTTTTTCTATTGTCTCGCCGTCTTTGAAGAATAATTTTGAACCATAATTAACTTTATAAATTGCAAGTTGTCTTCCATTGTCATCCTCAATGCTTAATTGAGTATTTCTTCCCATAACAATAATATTTTTTTTAGAGTCCTCAATTAAATTTTTATTTATTATATTCAATTTTCCTTTACTTTGAGAAATTATTTGGGACTCTTCTTTTATCTGAGCTGTTCCTCCCACATGGAAAGTTCTCATGGTAAGTTGTGTCCCTGGTTCTCCAATAGATTGTGCAGCGATCATTCCTACGGCTTCGCCTACACTTACTAATTTTCCTCTAGCTAAATCTCTTCCATAACATACTTGGCAAACACCTTTTGTGGAAGCGCAGGTTATAACAGAATAAACATTTACAGATTTAACACCAGCAGCATCAATTTTTTCACAATCAAACTCATCAATAAGTTTTCCTTTTTTTATTATAACTTCACCAGTCACAGGATTTTTAATATTTTCAGCGATGACTCTCCCTAGCACTCTTTCTGAGAGACTTACTAATATATTTCCGCCTTCAATTATTTCTGAAATTAAAACCGACGATCTTTTCTTAGGATCACATTCAGCTTTAGTTATTTGCACATCCTGAGCTACATCACACAATCTTCTTGTGAGGTAACCAGAATTTGCAGTTTTAAGTGCGGTATCCGCTAAACCTTTTCTTGCCCCGTGAGTGGAATTAAAATATTCTAGAACTGATAAACCTTCTTTAAAATTTGAAATTATGGGTGTTTCAATAATTTCTCCAGAAGGCTTAGCGATTAAACCTCTCATACCAGCTAATTGCTTCATTTGAGCTTGAGAACCTCTAGCTCCTGAGTCAGCCATCATATACACAGAATTTGTCTCTATTCTATCGTCTTTATTAATTTTCTCAGCAGATGAAATTTCCTTCATCATTTCATTTGCAACTGTATCAGTACATTTAGACCAAACGTCAACTACCTTATTATATTTTTCCCCTCTCGTGATTAAGCCATCAGCATATTGCTTTTCATATTCTTCAATTTGTTTTTTTGTTTTACTAATTAAATTTTCTTTTGTTTTTGGTATAATTAAATCGTCTTTTCCAAATGATATCCCTGCTTTAAATGCATGTTTAAATCCTAAAGTTTTTATTCTGTCACAAAAAATTACTGTTTCTTTTTGTCCACAGTATCTAAAAATTGTATCTATGACTTCTGATACATTTCTTTTTGTTAATAATTTATTAACTAAAGCAAATTTAATATTGTGGTTTTTTGGTAGAATGTTTGCTAACAAAAATCTACCTGCTGTACTTGTGTATTTTTCTTTAACTAAATCCCCATTTTTATTTATTGTCTCAAAAGTTGACACTATTCTAGTATGCAAACTAATTGATTTATTTTCCAATGCTTGCTCTATTTCTTCAATGTTTAAGAAAATGCCTCTAGGTTTACTTTCGTTTTCATTAGCTTGAGAAAGGTAATAAATTCCTAGTACTATATCCTGACTTGGTACTATAATTGGTTTACCATTTGATGGACTTAGAATATTATTAGTGGACATCATTAAAACTCTTGCTTCTAATTGAGCTTCCAAACTTAATGGTATATGAACTGCCATTTGATCTCCATCAAAGTCAGCGTTGAAGGCTGCGCAAACTAAAGGATGTAATTCAATAGCATTACCTTCAATTAATTTAGCCTCGAATGCTTGAACACCTAGCCTATGGAGCGTTGGAGCACGGTTTAAAAGTATAGGATGCTCTCTTATAATTTGTTCCAATGAGTCCCAAACTTCACTCTTCTCTTTTTCAACTAATCTTTTTGCCTGTTTAATAGTTGTTGCTAACCCTAACTTATCTAACCTCGCGTATAAAAATGGTTTAAATAATTCTAAAGCCATTTTCTTCGGTAATCCACATTGATGAAGCTTTAATTCTGGACCAACAACAATTACAGATCTACCAGAATAATCAACACGTTTACCTAATAAATTTTGTCTAAATCTACCCTGTTTACCTTTCAGCATCTCAGCTAGTGATTTTAAAGGCCTCTTGCCAGTTCCAGTTATTACTCTACCTCTTCTACCATTATCGAATAATGCATCTACTGACTCTTGCAACATTCTTTTTTCATTTCGTACAATAATATCAGGAGCTTTAAGATCTAATAATCTTTTTAATCTATTATTTCTATTTATTACACGCCTATACAAATCATTCAAATCTGATGTTGCAAATCTGCCTCCGTCCAAAGGAACAAGTGGTCTTAATTCAGGAGGTATGACCGGAACTGAGGTTAAGATCATCCATTCTGGTTTATTTCCCGAATTTATAAATGACTCAATTAGTTTTAACCTTTTGATAGTTCTTTCCTCAGTAACTTTTGATTTTATTTCTTTTAAAGACTCTCTTAGTTTCTGCTGTTCTTTTTTGAGATCTAAATTAACTAAAATTTCTCTAACAGCTTCAGCACCTATACCTGCTGTGAATGCATCCTCTCCAAATTCATCTTGTGCTTTAATTAAAGCTTCTTCAGAAATTAATTGACCTTTTTTTAAGGTAGTTAAACCGGGTTCTACTATAATAAAACTTTCAAAATATAATACTTTTTCTACTTCTTTAAGTTTCATATCAATTGCTAGAGATATCCTGCTAGGTAATGATTTTAAGAACCAAATATGCGCAACAGGGCATGCAAGATCAATATGACCCATTCTTTCTCTTCTGACATTTGATTTTGTTACTTCAACACCGCATTTTTCACAAATAATACCCCTAAATTTCATTCTTTTGTATTTTCCACACAAACATTCGTAATCCTTAACAGGACCAAAAATTCTTGAACAAAATAATCCATCTTTTTCAGGCCTAAAAGTTCGATAATTTATAGTCTCAGGTTTTTTTATTTCACCGTAAGACCAAGATTTAATTTTTTCAGGACTAGCAAGCGTAATTTTTATACTATCGAAACTGTTTTCTTGAGCTATATTCTGGTTTTCAAAGTTTTTTGTTAAATTTTTTTCCATTTTCAATTTAGTTCAATGTTTAATGCTAAAGCTCTTATCTCTTTAACTAGAACGTTAAATGACTCAGGAACTCCTGACTCAAAATTATTGTTTCCTTTTACAATAGTTTCATAAACTTTTGTTCTACCGGCAACATCATCAGATTTTACTGTTAATATTTCTTGTAATGTATACGAAGCCCCGTAAGCTTCAAGAGCCCACACTTCCATCTCACCAAATCTTTGTCCGCCTAGTTGAGCTTTGCCTCCCAAAGGTTGTTGAGTTACTAAACTATATGGTCCCGTGGATCTTGCGTGAATTTTATCTTCCACTAAATGGTTTAATTTTAACATATAAATTATTCCAACAGTGACGGGTCTATCGAACCTCTCACCAGTTTGACCATTCCACAAATATGTTTGGCCAGAGTTTGGAAGTTTTGCTAAGTCTAACATTTTTGTAATATCCTCTGTGCTCGCTCCATCAAAAACAGGCGTAGCAATTGGAACTCCGTTGGATAAATTTTGAACTAATTCTGCGATTTCTTTGTTTGAAAGTTTTGATATAACATCGTCAAAGTACGATTTACCATAAATTTCTTTTAGTTTATCTTTTACTTTATCTAATTCTTCGTCAAAATTTTTTAAATATTTTTTTATTTGATCGCCCAATTCAGAACAAGACCAACCCAAATGAGTTTCTAAAATTTGTCCTACATTCATACGACTTGGTACACCTAAAGGATTTAAAACTATATCTACTGGTTTTCCATTTTCCATATATGGCATATCTTCTACTGGCACTATCTTGCTAACTACACCTTTATTACCATGTCTACCGGCCATTTTATCTCCAGGCATTAGCCTTCTCTTTACTGCAACAAAAACTTTAACTACCTTCATTACTGTTGGCAATAAATCATCACCTTGTTGTATTTTTGTAACTTTATCTTCAAATCTTAATTTTATATCCTCAAACGCATTTTCAAATTGTTTTTTCAATTTTTCAAGATCATTATTAAGATCCTGTTTTTGTAAAGAAATCTTCCACAGGTCTTTTAATGTTAAATTCTCAAAATCATTAAGATTTAATGTTGTTTCTGGTTTTAAGTCTTTAAATTGTTTATTTATTCTTTGACCATTTAATAAATCTATTGCTCTTTGTTTTATATTTCTATTTAGAATTTCTTCCTCTACTTTTTTGTCTTCTTGCACTGACTCTATTTCAGCTCTTTCTATAGCTATAGATCTCTCATCTTTTTCAATTCCGTGTCTATTGAAAACTCTTACGTCAATTACTACACCTGTACTTCCTGAGGGAAGTTTAAGAGATGAGTCTCTAACATCTGTAGCTTTTTCACCAAAGATGGATCTTAAAAGTTTTTCCTCCGGGCTCGATGAAGTTTCACTTTTTGGAGTTACTTTTCCAACTAAAATATCACCAGGTTTTACTTCAGCACCAACATAAACTATACCCGATTCATCAAGATTTCTTAAGCTTTCTTCACTAACGTTAGGAATATCTCTAGTTATTTCTTCAGCACCAAGTTTTGTGTCTCTTGCCATAGACTCATATTCTTCAATATGAACCGATGTAAATACATCATCTGTAACACATCTTTCTGAGATTAATATTGAGTCTTCAAAGTTATATCCTTGCCATGGCATAAAAGCTACGGTTACATTCTTACCTAAAGCTAATTCACCAAGTTTAGTAGCTGGTCCATCTGCAATTATATCTCCTTTTTTTATCTTATCACCCACTTTTACCAATGGTTTTTGGTTAATACATGTGTTTTGATTTGATCTTTGAAATTTGGATAAATTATAAATGTCAACAGCTGATTGTGATAAATCTGTAACTTCTGTAGCCTTTACAACAATTCTTTTACCATCTATTTTGTCAACAAACCCGTTTCTTTTTGCCACAATAGTTACACCTGAGTCTAAGGCTACATCTGACTCAATTCCTGTTCCTACAAGTGGTGAATCTGGTTTCAACAAAGGCACAGCCTGCCTCATCATGTTTGACCCCATTAATGCTCTATTAGCATCATCATTTTCTAAAAAAGGTATAAGAGCTGCTGCTACTGATACTAATTGTTTAGGTGAAACATCAATATAGTCAATATTATCTTTTGTAGATAATTCAAAATTTAAATTTTTTCTACAAGCTACTAATTCTTCAACAAATGATCCATCATTATTTAAAGCTGAATTAGCTTGAGCAATTGTGAATTTTTCTTCTTCTATTGCAGAAAGATATTTTATTTCTGAAGTTACTTTACCATTCATTACTTTTTTGTAAGGACTTTCGATATAACCAAATTTATTTACTCTACAATAAGTAGCTAAACTATTTATTAATCCAATATTGGGTCCCTCTGGTGTTTCAATAGGACAAATTCTTCCATAATGAGTTGGATGTACGTCTCTAACTTCAAAACCAGCTCTCTCTCTAGTTAAGCCTCCAGGCCCTAATGCTGAAACTCTTCTTTTGTGAGTGATTTCTGATAATGGATTGGTTTGATCCATAAATTGAGATAACTGAGAAGTTGCAAAAAAATCTTTTAATGATGTAGTTATTGGTTTGGCGTTAATCAAATCTTGAGGCATAGCTGACTCGATTTCTAAAAATGTCGACATTTTTTCTTTTACAGTCCTTTCCATTCTTAAAAGACCAATTCTAAATTGATTTTCTACTAACTCTCCTACGGATCGAACTCTTCTATTTCCTAGATGATCAATATCATCTACATCTCCCTTTCCGTCTCTAAGATCTAACATAAATTTAATAATAGCAACGATATCTTCTGTATCTAAAACTGTTTTCTTTAAGCTTGTTTTAAGATTTAGTTTAGAATTGAGTTTTACCCTTCCAACTTCTGACAAATCATATCTTTCTTTTTTAAAGTATAGATTAGTAAAGATTTCTTCTGCTATTTCTGTAGACGGAGCTTCACCTGGCCTTAAAACTTTATAAATGTCATTAAGAGCATCAATTTTATTTATATTCTTATCTATTTTGAGACTTTCTAAAATATATGGTCCTTTATTAATTGGATCTATATTAACAATACTTAATTCATTCACATCTTGAGATATAATCTTTTCTAAATGATCTTCAGTTAAATCGAACCCGGCGCCTACTATTTGCTCCCCATTTTTGTCTTTAATATCTTTACCTAAATATTTTCCCACAATTTGTTCATTGGGGATAGAAATTTTGCTTAAACCTTTTTCAATAAGTTTTTTTGCAATTGGTAAATTTAATTTCTCACCCTTTCCTAAAACTTTTTTATTATTATTAGCATCAATTAAATCATATGATAATTTAAGAGGTCTTTTAAAATTTTCTAAATTAAAATCTGTAATCCAACTTTTTTTATCTTTGTTATACGAATACTTATTTGTAGAATAAAATGTCTCAATAATCTTATCCTTTGAGAATCCTAATGCAAATAATAATGTTGAAATTGGAAGTTTCTTTTTTCTATCAATTCTAAAATATAAAATATCCTTTGGATCAAATTCAAAATCTAACCAAGAACCTCTTCCTGGAATTATTCTGCAATTAAATAATAATTTTCCACTTGCATGAGTTTTGCCTTTGTCATGATCAAAAAAAACTCCTGGACTTCTGTGCATTTGATTTACAACAACTCTTTCAACACCATTAGTTATAAAAGTTGCACTTGGAGTCATTAGTGGTAAATCTCCTATAAAAACTTCTTGTTCTTTTGCAGAAAGAATTTGTTTTGTATTATTTTCTGAATCTATATCATAAACAACTAATCTAAGGTTTGCTTTAAGAGCTGCAGCATATGATAAGCTTCTTTGTTTACACTCAATAACATCAAATTTAGGTTTTTCTAATTTATAAGAAATATACTCTAAGGTTGATTTTTCATTTCCATCCTCAATTGGAAAAATGCTTTTAAAAACTTTATCGATACCTTTTGATAAATCACTTAATTGCTCTTTAAGTGATTTGGATTCTAAAAACTCATTATAAGAGTTTTTTTGGACTTCTATTAAGTTTGGAATAGATAAACCCTCTACTAATTTTCCAAAGTTTTTTCTTATATGTTTCTTTTGCGTAAAAGATAATTGCATTAAATATAAAAAAATCTTATCGCAAATTTTACTTTGCAATAAAATTTAGTCTTTAATTTTGTTTACTTTAATTCTACCTTAGCTCCAGCTGCTTCAAGTTTTTTCTTAAATTCTTCAGCATCTTTTTTAGCCACGCCACCTTTAACTTCTTTCGGTGCAGCTTCAACTAAATCTTTAGCTTCTTTTAAACCTAAACCAGTTATTGCTCTCACTTCTTTTATAACATTAATTTTTTTATCACCTGCTGATGCTAAGAAAATTGAAAATTCAGATTTTTCCTCACCTGCTGGTGCTGCTGCTCCACCTGCTGGTGCTGCTGCAACTGGGGCTGCTGCTGTTACTCCCCATTTTTCTTCAAGTTGTTTTGACAACTCTGCCGCTTCAACAACTGTTAAAGTGGAAAGTTCATCTATAATTTTATTTAAGTCTGCCATTTTTAATCCTGTGATTTAATTTTTTAAACTCTTTGCGCGGGCTAAATTAGCAATTTTTGAGCCAGGTGCAAGCAAAATACTCACTAATTTTTGAGCTGGTGTAGCTAATATTCCTACAATTTTAGCTCTAGCTTCATCCAAAGATGGGAGTGTGGCAATTACAGACACCTCTTTTTCATCCAAAACCTTACCATCCATAAATCCAGCTATTATTTTTAGTTTTTCGTTTGATTTTGAGAATTTAGTTAAAATTTTTGCTGTAGTTATGGGGTCAGAAGAAATCGCTGCGGCTGTTGGACCAATAAAATACTTCTCGAGATCTTTTTTTGATGTTTCTTTTAAGGCAATTTTAGTAATTCTATTTTTTGTTATTTTGAAAAGAATCCCTTTTTCTCTTAATTCTTTTCTTAAGCCATCTAATTCATTTACATTTAAACCTTGATATTGAGCGATCATTACTGATTCATTGTCAGTAAAATTCTTTTTCATTTCTTCTATGTAATTTTTTTTTAATTCCTTCGACATCATAAATTTATTTTCCTTCTACTTTGTAAGAAATTCCCATTGTGGAGGTTAAGTAAGCACCTTTTATAAAATCACCTTTAACAGTATCAGGTTTTTCTTTTTTAACACTTTCAATAAAATGATTGTAATTTTCTAATAGCTTTTCTGAAGAAAAGCTTTTTCTTCCTATTGTGGATGCAAGATTTCCATCTTTGTCATTTCGAATTTCAACTAAACCAAATTTAATATCTTTAATTGCTTTTGTTAAATCAGATGCAACTGTTCCTAATTTCGGATTTGGCATTAAACCTTTAGGGCCTAAAACTTTTCCATGTTTTCCAATTTTACCCATCATAGCTGGAGTACAAATAAGTTTTGTAAAATCAAGTTTTCCTATTGCAATTTTTTCAATTAGGTCATCAGATCCAACTACATCTGCACCAGCTTTTTTTGCTTGATCAATTTTCTCTGGTTCGCATAAAACTGCTACTTTATTTTTTTTTCCAGAACCATTAGGTAAATTAACAACTGTCCTTAAACTAAGATCACCACCTTTTGATTGTTTTAAATTTATCTTTAAAGATACATCTACGGACTCGTCAAATTTTGTAGTTGCATTTTTTTTTACTAAAACTAATGCATCTTTAACTGCGATTTTTTTATTTTTAATAGAAGTTTTTAAAATTTCTTTGTATCTTTTTGAGTTTTTTTTCATTATTATTCTTTAACCTCTATACCCATAGATCTTGCTGAACCACAAATAATTTTTGTTGCCTCTTTAATATCAAATGCGTTTAGATCTTTCATTTTCTCTTTTGCTATTGCTTCAGCTTGTTTCATAGTTATGGAGCCTGCAACAATTCTTCCAGGTTCTTTTGATCCGCTTTTTAATTTAGCTGCTTCTCTAATAAAATGTGAAGCTGGTGGAGATTTTATAATGAAGTCAAATTTTTTATCTTTGTAAACAGTAATAATTACGGGAACAGGTTTTCCCATGAAAGCTTTTGTCTTTTCGTTAAAGGCTTTACAAAATTCCATGATGTTAATTCCCCTTTGACCTAAAGCAGGACCAACAGGAGGAGCTGGATTTGCTTGACCACCTTTAATTTGTAATTTAACGTAACCTGTTATTTCTTTTGCCATTTAATTTTTCTCCACCTGATTAAATTCTAAATCTACAGGAGTAGCCCTACCAAATATAGAAACAGACACTTTAAGTCTAGATTTTTCTTCATCAATTTCCTCAATTAAACCATTAAATGAGGCAAAAGGGCCATCACATACCTTAACCTTTTCACCAATCTCAAAACTAATGCCTGATTTTTGTGTCACTGCACTTTCTGATACTTGACCCAAAATTCGCTTTATCTCTTCATCAGATATTGGGGTTGGTTTATCTGCGGAACCTAAAAAACCACTTACTTTTTGGAGATTTTTAATCATGTGATAAATTTGTTTATCTAAATCTATTTTAATCAGTACGTAACCAGGGAAAAATTTTTTATCTTTTTTTGTTCTTTTTCCTTTCTTAACCTCAGTAACTTGGTGGGTGGGAACTAAAATTTTCTCTAATTTTTCAGTTAATTTTTTTTTTTTTAGCTCTTCCTTTATTGACTCAACAACCTTTTTTTCAAAACCAGAATAAGCTTGAACAATGTACCAATTCATAATTAAAAATTAATGGTTAGAACTATATTTAATAAAAACCTTAGTATCTGATCCAATATTAAAAAAAAAATAGCTGCAATAGATGCTAAAGCAAAAACCATTATAGCCCCCATCATAGTTTCTTTTTTTGTTGGCCAAGTAATTCTAAAAGTTTCCTGCTTTACTTCTTGAATAAATTTAAAAGGATTTTTCATAACTCTGTTTTTTTGGCAGGAGCGGAGGGACTCGAACCCACAACCTCCGGTTTTGGAGACCGGCGCTCTACCAATTGAACTACGCTCCTAAGCGTTACTTAATTATTTTAGTTACTACTCCAGCTCCAACTGTTTTTCCACCTTCTCTAATCGCAAAATTTAAATTTTCATTCATCGCGATCGGTGTAATTAATTTAACCGTGAATTTTCCATCATCACCAGGCATTACCATTTCTGTACCTGAAGGTAACGTAACTTCACCAGTTACATCCGTGGTTCTAAAATAAAACTGGGGTCTATATTTTGTAAAGAAAGGCGTGTGTCTTCCACCTTCTTCTTTTTTTAAAATATATGCCTGACATTCAAACTCTGTATGAGGAGTAATTGAGCCTGGTTTACAAAGAACTTGACCTCTTTCAACATCTGTTCTCTCTACACCCCTTAAAAGAGCTCCAATATTATCTCCTGCTTCACCGCTGTCTAAAAGTTTTCTAAACATTTCTACACCAGTACAAACAGACTTTTTTGTATCTCTTATACCTACAATTTCAATCTCTTCACCAACTTTAATCACGCCAGACTCTACTCTTCCTGTTACTACTGTTCCTCTTCCAGAAATTGAAAAGACATCTTCAACTGGCATTAAGAAAGGCTTATCTTTAGGTCTGTCAGGTTGAGGGATAGTCTCATCTACTGCTTTCATTAATTCCATTATCGCATTTTTTCCAGTAGCTTCATCTTTTCCTTCAACAGCATTTAAAGCAGAACCTTTTATAATTGGAATTTTGTCTCCTGGGAATTTATAAGAAGTTAATAATTCTCTTATTTCCTCCTCAACAAGATCAACTAATTCTTTATCTTTAACTGTATCAATTTTGTTTAAGAATACTACAATTGCAGGAACTCCGACTTGACGAGCTAAAAGAATGTGCTCTCTTGTTTGAGGCATTGGACCATCTGCTGCATTAACAACTAAGATTGCTCCATCCATTTGTGCAGCACCTGTAATCATGTTTTTTACATAGTCAGCGTGTCCTGGACAGTCTACGTGAGCATAGTGTCTTTTTTCAGTTTCGTATTCAACGTGTGCAGTTGAAATTGTAATTCCTCTCTCTTTTTCTTCTGGAGCTTTATCAATTTGATCATAAGCAACGAAGTTTGCTGAACTTGCACCACCTGCTTCAGATAACACTTTAGTTATTGCAGCAGTTAATGTTGTTTTACCATGGTCTACGTGTCCGATTGTACCGATATTACAATGCGGTTTATTTCGGTTAAACTTTTCTTTCGACATCTATTTTTTCCTCACTTTATATTTTAATTTTTAATTTTGGAGCGGGTAAAGGGAATCGAACCCTTACATCCAGCTTGGAAGGCTAGCGTTCTACCATTGAACTACACCCGCAAAATCCAAACTTATCACGCCCTTAATTATTAAAAGTTTTAAGTTTGGTGGAGGGGGAAAGATTCGAACTTTCGAAGACCGAAGTCAACGGGTTTACAGCCCGCCCCATTTGACCGCTCTGGAACCCCTCCTAAAAACTAGGGGTTATCCACTAACTTAAAAAGCGTTTAACAACAAGCGTTTTATAAGCATTTATGTGATAATTGCAATAAATGATTTTACCTTAAAATATGCTAAAAATTCGAATAAATAACCATAAAACCATGAAAAAAAGCACCTTTTTAATTGTCGGCAAACATGCTGTTCTGGAAGCATTAAAAAACCCTAATAGAAAAATTGAAAGAGTTTTTTTAACTGAGGATGCTCAAAAAAAACTTAATAGGGAAAATCAAAATTTAAATTTATTTAAAAAAATTAACGTTTTCTATAAGTCTAGAAAAGAACTAGATAATTTATGCGGTAGAGATGAGACAGCTCATCAAGGTTTAGTAGCTGAAGTAGAGCAATTAGAAGATATTTCTTTGAAGGAATTTGTTTTAGAAAATAAGAATAAGAACATTAATTTAATTGCGCTTGAAGAAGTTACAGATCCAAGAAATATAGGTTCCATAATAAGAAGTGCAGTGGCTTTTAATATTGACGGAATTATTGTTAAGGAAAGATCTTACCCTTCAAAAAGTAAACTTTTGTATAAAAGCGCAAGTGGAGGGACTGAACATATCAAAATTTTTAAAGTTTCTAACATAAATACTGCATTAAAATTTTTAAAAACAAAAGAATTTTGGGTAAGTGCTTTTGATATAAGCGCAAAAAAAGACTTTACAAAACATAACTGGAAAGGGAAAAATATTTTACTTTTTGGATCTGAAGGATTTGGAATAAAAGCAAAAACTTTAGAAAACTCAGATTTCAGATTTAAAGTAAATATGAATAATAATATTGAAAGCTTAAATATATCTAATACTGTATCAGTTGTTTGTCATCATATATTTCAAGCGATAAAATAGTAATTTAATGTTAAATTATATTGTTTTTTAGTAAAATTTATTTTAAAGAACCATTAAGCCCTCATAGCTCAATTGGTAGAGCAATTGATTTGTAATCAATAGGTTCGCGGTTCGAGTCCGTGTGAGGGCACCATTAAAAAGAGAGAGGCTTAAACTTATAAACTCCACTTTTTAATTTTTTTTCCTTATAATTAATCGCATCATCAAGATTGAATATTTTTAAATTATTTAAAAATTCAATTTTAGATTTTAATCTTTCCTTAGGAATTTTAACTTTATTTATTGGTAAATACTGGAAAAGAAAAATACTATCATACACGATTATGTAAGGCGAATAATGATTCATTGTTTTTAAATGTTCACTGCTTCTATTGATGCCACCAAATACACCAAAAATAATTATGGTTACAGCTACTATTTTTAAAAAAAAATTTGCAAGATAACTATAAGTAGAACTAAAATTTATTTCTTGAATATTTGTAATTAATAAACTTATTAGCAACAATGAAACAATAGAAGAAAAATATATTCCAAAAGATCTCTCTATAGCAATATTAGGTAAACAGAAAAAAAATAAAGATAAAATTAATAAACTAATATTAAAATAATTTAGTTTATATTTTATTATTAATGTAATTAGACAAGCTAAAATTAATGTGGTCCACACAAAAAAGGATAATGTTTGAAAAAAATAAATTTTACTTAATGACCAGTAACCCATTGGTAAAAAACTCGCCTTTATTGATTTTATAAAATTGCCTAATCCAATTTCTTGTCCGCCAAATTTTATATGCCACAAATCAAATTCAAAATTTGCTGCATCAACTACAAAGATTTTTCTTAAAATTATATGCGTTAAAGATATAAGTAAAAAAGGAAAAATGTAAGAAAAATTTTTAATAACATTTTTAAAATAATTTTTTTGATAATATGTAAAAATTAATAAATTTATTAAGGGAAGTATATACATTTCCTCCCTAGTAAAAATACTTAAAAAAGCAAAAATCAAAGATATTAAATAATCTGTATTTCTTCTCTCTTCCAACCATCTAAAAAAATAATACATAGATAGAACAGCAAGTAGATAGCAGAAAGTCAACGCACTGAGCGTAAACCAGGAAACAAGGGTTGTAAAAATTTTGGAAAAAATAATTAAGACAGCTAAAATCAAAACTACTTTTCTCTTAATTTTAAATTTAAGTAATAAAAATAATGTAATAGAAATGAGTAGAATATTAAGAAAAAAAATAAAAAATCTTAGAAAAACAAAATTTTCTTTAAATATAGCCCCTAAAAAACTATAAAAAATTATAGCTATTGGTCTGTAGCTAGGGGTCTCTACGCCAGAACTTTCCCAATTGCCTAACCAGCTACTTATAAGTTCATTAAATGAAAAAACTCTAATGACATGTAAGTCATCCCAAATAAACGGCTGATTAACGATCTTATAACCTAATAATATAAACCAAACTATGAAAACTAAAAAAGGTACAAGTAATGAATATTCTAAATCTGTAAATTTAAGCTTTTTTTTGATATTCATGTATTAGCTATAATTAATTATCATTACACTTTAATATTAAAAAGTTTTAAATTACAAGTATCTATCTTAATTTATGAAAGTGCACGCTAATTATTACAAAATTTTACTTCTTCCTCTATATTACTTGATACATAAAAATTTTGTTTTTGGATCTTTACACAAATATTTTTTTAAATATTTTCACTATAAGAATTTTAAATTTGAACTAAACATAAAAAATCTTCCAACAGAAAATAGATCGTCTTTTCTTTTTAAAACTTATGAATATAACGATAGAAAACTTATAGAGAGACATATTGAGAAAAAAAATAAATGTATTATCATTGGAGGAGGAATAGGTTTCATACCTGTAATAACCTACCAATTATCAAAAAATAAAATTTTGGTGTTTGAAATTAACAAAAATATTATTAAAAATTTAAAAAAAAATTTAATTATTAATAAATGTAAATTTAAAATTTATCAAAAGAACTTAGTAATAAATAACTATAATAAAAAATCAAGCTTTTATCTTTCTAATGATTTTTTACAATCATCAATGTATTTAAAATCTAGAAACAAAGTTTTTGTTAATAATATACAGTTTAGTCAGCTTAATAATTTAACTAAGTTTAATACACTAATAATAGATGGTGAAGGAGTTGAAGAATATTTTATTTTAAACATAGATAAGCTCAAATATATTAATTATATTTTTTTTGAATTACATCATAACTTAATTAAAAGTAGCAAAATAGAAGAAATGTTTAAAGTTCTTAAAAAAAATAACTTTCATAAAAAAGATAAATGTTTTAACTCTTATTTTTTTGAAAGAAAAAAATAATATAATGAAAAAAAAAATACTAATTACTGGTGCGGCTGGATTTTTGGGCCAACTATCTATCGATTATTTTAAAAAAAAATATGATTTAATTTTAGTTGATAAAAGAAAACTTAATTATAAAAATTTTTACAACATTGATATTACTGATTATGAAAAAATAGATAAATTAATTAAGTTGAAAAAGCCAAACATAATTTTACACTATGCCTCAGAAATATTCGATACGTATGATCCCGAAAAAATTAATGAAAATAATATAAACGGTACTTTTAATTTAGTAAAATCAGCATCACATAATAAAATAAAAAATTTTATTTTCACTTCAACTTTTTCTATCTTTGAAAAAAATTACTCAGAATTAATTGATGAGACTGAACCAGTTTCATGTAGTAATTTATATGGTTTGTCCAAAGCTGAAACTGAAAGAATATTATTTAGTTCAGTGAAAAGTTTAAATATTACAATTTTCAGATGTCCAGTAATTGTAGAAAAATCTAGAGCACATAGATTAGGTATTTTATTTGAGTTTATAAAAGATAATTGTTCATTATGGATTTTAGGAAAAGGAGATAATAAAATTCAATTTTTGTCAGCAATTGATCTTTTTAAAATGACAGAAAGATCATTTAAACTTAAAGGAAAAAATATTTTTAATATAGGAACAGAAAAAGTTTTAACAATTAAAGAAATATTTGATTTCTTAATTAAAAAAACAAAATCAAAATCTAAAATTAGACATTTTAATAAAACATTAGGATTATTTTTTTTAAAAATACTATCATTGCTAAGATTGATAAATTTTATTGATTATCACAATAAATTACTTGTAAGTAGTATAGTCATGGATATTTCTAGAATAAAAAAAATTTTAAAATATAAACCGAGCAAAAGTAATGCCGAATTACTTTTGGATGCTTACAAATATTACATAAATAACAAAGAAATATCTAATTTTGGATCTGGTAAAAAACCAAGTATGGGTTTTTTTTCTATAATCAAATATATTTCAAGATATTTATAAATTACCTTTTTATTAACTTGTCAACCATTGCGAGATAAAATTTATAAGGCAATATTCTCAAAAATTTTAATATCAAAGTTAACTGAATTGGAAAATGAGTTTCAAATGATTTACTCTTAACTAATGATGAATAAATTTTTTCTGCTGCATATTCTGTTGATTTGATAAAAGGCATTTCAAAGTCATTCTTTTCTGTTAACGGTGTTTTGATAAAGCCCGGTGATATAAGTGAAATTCTTACATTAAATTTTTTAAAATCAAAAAAAAGACTTTCAGCCAAATTAGTCAAAGCAGCTTTGGAGGGGCCGTAACCACTTGAATTAGGTAGACCTCGGTATGCAGCTATTGATGACACAATTGAAATGTGTCCATTTTTTTTATCTTTGAAATATTTTTCTACAGCTTTAAGACAATGAAGCACACCAAAATAATTTGTTTCCATTACAAACTTATTTTGTTGGATGTTTATTCCCTTTTCAAGTTTTGGGTCATAGGTACCGCTCGAAAATAAGCATAAATCTAAATCTTTAAATTTCTCAATAATTAAATTGAAAGTTTTTTTCACTTCTTCTTCTTTAGTAACATCTAGTGGAAATGAATAGATATTATCATGCAAAGACATTTCTTTGAGAATTTTTTCACGTCTGGCTGAAACTGCAACTAACCAACCGTTATCTGCAAATTTTTTTGCGGCTGCTTTTCCAATACCACTGCTTGCTCCTGTAATCCATATTTTTTTATTTTTTGTCATTTCAATAACTGTCTGGCTTTTTCCAATTGAATTTTATTATGTAAACTTTTTTTTCTATCATATAAAAGATTAAATTGAATTTTTTTATTAATTTTTACTTTTAAATAAGTTACATTTCTTACTTCAACATTATCGGCCACAGCGCTTATTGGTCTTTTCTTAAAATCTAAGTTTTTAATCACAATGTTAGAATTCTCACTCACAACTTTACCTTTCCATCTTCTTGGTCTAAAAGCGCTTATTGGGGCAACTGAAATTTTCTTTGAATTTAAGCTAAGTATTGGACCATAAACAGATGAGTTATAAGCTGTGCTTCCTGCTGGTGTAGAAACCAAAACACCATCACAAATTAATTTTTTAATTAAAATTTTTTTATTGTTTTTAATTGATAAATAGGCTGCCTGCCTACTTTGCCTTAAAATAGAAACTTCATTTATTGCAATATATTTTTTAATTTTTTTATTTTTTCTAATATTCATTTCTAAAGGATGAATAGTTATTTTTTTTGCAGAATTAATTAATTTATTGATATTTTTTTTACTAAATTGATTCATTAGAAAACCGTAATTTCCTGAGTTAATACCATAAAATAAATATTTGTTATCATTAAAACGTTTTAAGGTTTGAAGCATAAAACCATCTCCACCAATTACAATAATTATCTTATTTTTATTTTTTGGTATTGATCGAAGAGTTTTAAAAATAAATTTCTTTATTTGTTTTGATTTAATATTATTATCTGAAATTATCTTTGTTCTGTTCATAGATTTAAATATTTTCTTGAACAACCATAAAGTGGCTGTTTCTAAATTTTCTTTATTTTATCATTTTTTCATTTTATTTTTTAAGTCATAGAAGTGGTGCCCTCGGCCAGACTCGAACTGGCACTCCCAAAAGGGCAAGGATTTTAAGTCCTTTGTGTCTACCAATTTCACCACGAGGGCACATTTATTTAAGTAATATATACGACATTTATATTAATATTTAAATTTTATAAAGTATATTTATTTCATGAAGAAAATATTAATTTACAATTCAGGTGGTGGTTTGGGTGACTCAATCCAGATAATGCCATTAATTTTAAGTCTAAAAAGTCACTACAGGAGATCAAAAATTTT
>CACMJB010000007.1 GCA_902613915.1 uncultured Pelagibacteraceae bacterium
AATGCTTCAGAAGAAATTGGAATTCCAAAAACAAATGATTTTAATACAGGTGATAACTTTGGAATAGGTTTCTTTCAATTTACCACAAGTCATACTAAAAAATTTGGTTTGAAGTTAAGATGCAGTGCTGCAAAAGGATATTTGAATCCTGTAAAAAAAAGGCCTAACTTAAAAATAGTTGTTAATGCTCATGCCCAAAAAATTAACTTTGAAGGTAAGAAGGCAGTTGGAGTAAATTATTATCAAGGTGATAAATTGATTAAAGTAAAAGCAACAAGAGAAGTTATTTTATCTTCTGGTTCAATAGGCTCGACTCAAATCCTTCAAGTTTCAGGTATTGGTCAAAGTGATAAACTTAAAAAACTTGGTATCAACATGGTTCATGAATTAAAGGGAGTGGGGAAAAATTTACAAGATCATTTAATGTTAAGACCAGTTTATAAAGTTAAAGGCTTGAAATCACTTAATAGAAAAGTTGAAAGTTTATTCGGAAGAGCTTTAATGGGCTTAGAATATTTATTGTTTCAAAGCGGGCCTGTAACAATGGGGGCAAGTCAGGTTTGTGGTTTTGCAAAAAGCGATCCTTCAAGAGAAACACCTAATCTTCAATTTCATGTATCACCTGTGAGCACAGATATTCTAGGCGTAACTCCAATGCATGATTTTGAAGGTATTACCCCTACAGTTGCAAATATTAGACCAACTAGTAGAGGTGAAATAAATATTGTGAGTAGTGATAGTAGAGAATATCCAAAAATAAAAATGAACTATTTATCTACTCAAGATGACAGATACGTTGCTGCACAAGGATTAAAATTAGTGAGAAAAATAATGATGGAAACTGAAACTTTTAAACCCTATCAACCAGAAGAGTATAGACCTGGCTTAAATATAACTGAAGATGAAGAATTAGTAAAAGCTGCAAGCGACTACGCTCAAACAATTTTTCACCCTGTTGGAACTTGTAAAATGGGAAATGATGATGAAGCTGTTGTAAATGATAAACTTTCTGTGCATGGTTTACAAAATTTAAGAGTAGTTGATGCATCCATTATGCCAAATATAACTTCGGGTAATACTAATGCACCGACGATTATGATTGCAGAAAAAGCATCTGACATGATATTAAACAAATAATCATGTTAGCCGAAATTTTTACTCCAGAACAAATAACAATCTTAACTCAAATCATTTTTATTGATTTAGTTTTAGCTGGAGACAACGCAATTATTATTGGAATGGTTGCCTCAAAGTTTCCAGTTACACAAAGAAAGAAAGTTATTTTCTGGGGTATAGGTGGTGCAGTAGTTTTAAGAATAGTTTTAACTCTTTTAACTGCTTTCCTGCTACAAATTACTGGTCTTAGATTAATTGGTGGAATTCTTTTACTTTATATCGTTTACAAACTTTATGTTGATGTAATTAAAGGAGCATCAAAAGATGAAGATATAAAAGTTGATAACTCAAGTTTTTTAAAGGCAATCTGGACCGTATTACTTGCTGATTTTACAATGAGTTTAGATAATGTTCTTGGTGTAGCTGGAGCTGCTGGTCATCATTACCATCTTTTAATATTCGGTTTAATTTTATCTATAGTTCTAATGGCTGTTGCAGCGAATCTTATATCAGGTTGGATTAAGAAATATAAATGGATAGCATGGGTAGGATTATTGGCTATTTTAATAGTAGCTATTGAATTAATTTATACTGATATAAAAACTTTATTCTTCTAATGTTTAAAAAAATAGATCTAAAAAATAAAACTGCTCTTGTTACTGGAGCAGGAAAAGGACTAGGAAAAGCTTGTGCTATAGCACTGGCTGAGGCTGGCGCAAAAGTAGTTATTATAAGTAGAACTAAATCAGATTTAGATAAAGTAAACAAAATTATAAAAAAAACTAAAGGTTCGAGTTTGTCATTTGTTTGTGATGTTACAAACTTGAATGAATTTGAAAAAGTACTAAAAAAAATTAGCCGTTTAGATATTTTAGTAAATAATGCTGGAAATAATAGACCTGAACATTTCACTAAAGTTACTCAAGAAAATATGAACTATCTAACAGATTTAAATATGAAAGCAGCATTTAATGTTGCGCAGTTGTGCTCTCAAAAAATGGTTAAAGCAAAAAATAGAAAGAAAATTGGAGGCTCAATTATTCATATGTCTTCTCAGTTAGGTAGAGTTGGTTGTGAAGGAAGAAATGTTTACAACATGAATAAATTTGGACTTGAGGGTTTATCTAGAGGAATGGCTTTCGAGCTTGCTCAATATAATATTAGGGTAAATACAGTATGCCCTACTTTTGTAGAAACTCCAATGGTGAAGAAGTTTTTTAAAAATAAAAAATTTAAAGATAAAATGCTTAAAAACATTCCTTTGGGCAGAGTAGCAACAGAAAGTGATGTGGCAACTGCTGTCACATTTCTGGCAGCAGACTCATCTGAAATGATAACTGGTACTTCAATGATGGTTGATGGAGGTTGGACAGCACAATAATGGGGATTTTTTTAAAAGATATAAATCTAAAAGACAAAACAGCATTAATTACAGGTGCTACGAAAGGATTAGGTAGAGGAGCCGCTAAAGCTATTGCACAAGTAGGTGGAAATGTAATTGCTGTTGGTAGAAATCAATCTGAACTTAACAGTCTAGGAAAAGAATTAAAAAAATTTAAAGTTAGTTACTTTCCATTTAATTGTGATGTTAATGATTATGAAAAATTAAAAAGTTTTATTACAAAACTTAAGAAGATTGATATTTTAGTAAACAATGCTGGCACTAACTTACCCGAGTCTTTTTTAAATGTAAAAAAAGCATCTATGGAAACATTATTAAATGTAAATACTAAAGCTGTTTTTAATGTAGCTCAACTATGTGCTAACCAAATGATTAAGTTGAAAAGAAAAAATTGTTCAATAATAAATATTTCATCTATTTTTGGTTTAGTAGCGGGTCAAAAGAGAACAGTTTATAGTATGACTAAGTTTGGTGTAGAAGGATTAACGAAAGGAATGGCCCTTGATCTTGCAAAATATAATATAAGAGTAAATAGTGTATGTCCTAATATTGTTTTAACGCCTAGAACAAAAAAATATTTTGCAGATAAAAAATATAATAAATACGTCAAAGAAAATACTCCTATTAATAAAGTTGTTACTGTAAGTGATGTGGCTACTTCAATAACTTTTTTAGCTTCAGAGGCTTCTTCAATGATTACTGGATCTTCAATAATCATCGATGGTGGTTGGACAGCAAAATGAGAATATTATTTTTTTCTTTAATATTAATCTTACAAATAAAAGTTTTAAATGCACTAGAGTTTAAAGGGAAATTTGAACAAGGATCATTTATACTAGGAAAAACTAATCCAAATTCTAAAATACAAATTGACGATAAAAAGATCAGGGTATCAAAAGATGGTTTTTTTGCTTTTGGATTAGATAGAGATAGAAAAAATGATGTTGTAATCAAAGTAACAAAAGATGGAGAAACAAAAACTCTTCAAAAAAAAGTACTAAAAAGAGAATATAAAATTCAAAAAATTGATGGTTTACCTCCTAAACAAGTCACTCCACCGCCAGAAGTTTATGAAAGAATTAAGAAAGACAACAAACTGATAGGGAAAGCTAGATCATTAAATACTCCTTATGACTTTTTTAAAGATAAATTTATTTATCCTATTGATAAATATATAATTACAGGTGTTTACGGTAGCCAAAGAATTTTAAATGGAAAACCAAGAAGACCTCACTATGGAATAGACTTTCATGCCCCAGAAGGAACTCCGGTTAAAGCAATGATGGATGGTGAGGTTACTTTGGCTGAAGATGATATGTACTTTACTGGTGGTACAATTATTTTTGATCATGGTCATGGTGTGAGCACTTTATATATGCACATGAAAGATATTAATGTAAAAGTTGGACAAAAAATAAAACAAGGTCAAATAGTTGGTACTCTTGGTCAAAGTGGTAGAGCTACAGGCCCACACTTGGATATTAGACTTAATTGGTTTGACGTAAAATTAGACCCAGCTTCTGTTTTAAATTAGTCTAACTCAAATTTATTTTTGTAATCTTTAACAAGTGATTTATCTTGTTGGTCTTTATATAATATAAAATCTTCAATTACTAAAACATCTAAATTAGTACCCATAAAACAATTAAACGCATCTTCAATTGAGCTAACAATTGGTTCACCTCTTACATTGAATGAAGTATTAACCAAAACTGGACAATTAGTGTTTTTCTTAAATTCTTTAATTAAATCATAATATCTTGGATTTGTTTCCTTGTGTACTGTTTGAATTCTTGCTGAATAATCTACGTGAGTAATAGCAGGAATGCTCGATCTTTTAATATTTAGTTTATCAATTCCAAATAATTTTTCATCTTCTGTTCTCATTTTAATTTGTTTGTCTTTTTTTACCTCTGAAACTAAAAGCATGTAAGGACTATCATTATTTAAGTCAAACCATTCGTTGACATTTTCTCTAAGAACTGAAGGGGCAAAGGGTCTAAAACTTTCTCTAAATTTTATTTTTAAATTTAATTCCTTTTGCATTTTATCTGATCTAGGATCAGCTAATATTGATCTTCCTCCAAGAGCTCTTGGACCAAACTCCATTCTTCCTTGAAACCAGCCCACAGTTTTTTCATTAGAAAGTTCTTTTGCTGTTATAGAAATTGTCTTATCTCTATCATGTTTTTTATACTTTGCTTTTAGAGCTTTAAGTTTCTCTTCTATTTGGTCATTATTAAATTTAGGACCTAAGTAAGATCCATTCATTTTATCTTTGAATTCCACTCTTGGCTTGTCTAATTCATGGTGCCAATAAGCTAATGCTGCACCAAGGGAGCCACCAGCATCTCCTGCAGCTGGTTGTATCCAAATATTTTTAAATAATTTTTCTTTTAAAATTTTTCCATTAGCTACACAATTTAAAGCTACTCCGCCTGCCAAACAAAGATTATCTATTTTATACTCTGATAATAAGTTTTTTGTAATTTTTAAAACAATTTCCTCTGTAACTGATTGTATAGAAGCAGCTATATCCATGTGAAATTGTGTTAATAAATCTTTTTTAGAGTCTCTCACAGGTTGGCCAAAAAGTTTAGAGAATTGATTATTAGTCATTGTAAGTCCTGTGGCATAATTAAAATATTTCATATCAAGTTTAAAAGAACCATCATCTTTTAAATCTATAAGCTTATCTAATATAATATCTTTAAAGATAGGTTTGCCGTAAGGAGCGAGACCCATCAATTTGTATTCACCGCTATTTACTTTAAAGCCTGTATAGTAAGTAAAAGCTGAGTATAATAACCCTAACGAATGAGGAAAGTGAATCTCTTTTATAATTTCAAGTTTATTTTTCTTCCCAATAGCTACTGTTGTTGTGGCCCATTCTCCTACTCCGTCTAAAGTTAAAATAACAGCTTCTTCAAAAGGTGAAGGAAAAAACGCACTTGCGGCATGACTATAATGGTGTTCTGAAAACTTTATTTTATTAATATCATTAAAATTTTTGTCATGTTCTTTTAATTTGTCGAATAAGAATTTCTTTTGAAAAAGTTTTTCTCTCAACCATAGCGGCATGGACATACTAAAAGATTTAAAGCCTTTAGGAGCAAAGGCCATATAAGTTTCTAATAATCTCTCAAATTTTAAGAATGGTTTTTCAAAGAAAACAATGTGATCAACTTCATTTAGACTAAAACTTGACTCCTCTAGTACATATTTTACTGCGTTGAATGGATATCTAGGATCATGCTTTTTTCTTGAGAATCTCTCCTCTTGAGCCGCTGCAACTATATTCCCATCTACAATAATGGCTGCCGCGCTATCATGATAAAATGCTGAAATTCCTAATATAGAAGTCACTAAAATATTGTATAAATAAATGGTGCCACAGCAGAACCTTGGCTAAGAACAATAAGAATTCCAAATAAAGCCAGAACAATTATTATTGGTAGCAACCAATATTTTTTTCTCTCTCTTAAAAATTCCCAAAATTCTTTTACAAATTCAATCATTTAAAATTGTTTTCTCATTGAAGTTAAGTTCTTTTTTCTTTTTATCCAATAAGTTTCTTTTTCTTTTAAAAATTTTAATCCTAATAAATCTTTCCCAAACAATCTTATAATTAAACTTACTGGAGTTAAAATAACAAAATAAACTAAACTCATGACTATTGGAGCTATTATAAGGCCTAAAATTTCACCAAATTTAATCCATATTTTATTAAGTGGAGTAAGAAATTTAGAATTAAATATACCTAAAATTAAAAAAATACCTGAAGCAATTAAAAAATAAAAGTTTAAATTATCACCGTTTTTTAATGGCCAAAGACTTAAAACTAAAAAGACTATAAAAAATAATATTCCAAAACTTCTATTAGAACTTTGGGATTTCATAATAAGAATTAATTTGAACCCTTTTGAGGTCTCATATCTTCTTTTTTAATACCAGCAACTTTTACTGGTTTTTTCATTGCATCTCTTCTAAATGGTTCACCTAGTTCTTGATTTAATATCACCTCAATAAAAGTGGTAATTCCCTTTTTTTGATCTTCGCAAGATTGTTTTATTGCTTTTGTTGTTTCTTCCATAGTTCTAACGGTAACACCTTTTAAACCACAAGCATTAGCAACTTTTGCATAACTTAACTCTGGATCAAGTTCTGTTCCAATAAAATTGTTATCGAACCACAACGTAGTGTTTCTTTTTTCTGCTCCCCATTGATAGTTTCTAAAAATTACCATTGAAATTGCAGGCCACTCTTCTCTTGCGCAAGAACTCATTTCATTCATACTGATACCAAATGCACCATCACCTGCAAAACCTATAACAGGTGTTTCTGGGCAACCAATTTTAGCACCTAAGATTGATGGAAAACCATAACCACACGGTCCAAACAAACCTGGAGCTAAATATTTTCTTCCTTTCTCAAAAGTTGGATAAGCATTACCTATCGCACAATTGTTACCAATATCGCTTGAAATAATTACATCTTCAGGCATTCCAGCTTGAATAGCTCTCCAAGCTTGTCTTGGTGACATTCTATCTTTATCTCTTTCTCTTGCTTCTTTATTCCAAACTGTGCCTGGATCATCATCTTCATGATCTAAACTAGAAAGTTTTTGTAACCATGCAGATTTTGTTTGATGTATTAAATCTTTTCTTTTTTGTCTGTCAGTATCACCTGCTTTAGGAGATAATTTACTAATTATTTGTTGGGCTACTAATTTTGCATCACCACATATTCCAACTGTAACTTTTTTAGTCAAACCAATTCGATCAGAGTTCATATCTACTTGAATAATTTTTGCATTCTTTGGCCAGTAATCTATTCCATAACCTGGTAATGTAGAAAATGGATTAAGTCTTGTGCCTAGTGCTAATACAACATCAGCTTTTGCAATTAATTCCATTGCTGCTTTTGAACCGTTATAACCTAAAGGTCCAACTGCTAATGGGTGACTACCTGGAAAACTGTCATTATGTTGGTATCCTGAACAAACTGGTGCATCTAATTTTTCAGCTAACTTTACACAGTCTTGTATTGCGCCGCCAATAACTACACCTGCTCCCGATAAAATAACTGGGAACTTAGCATCTGAAAGTAACTTTGCAGCTTCCTCTATAGCCGTTGCACCACCAGCTTGTCTTTCTAATCTTACTATTGGCGGTAAATCAATATCAATTACTTGAGTCCAATAATCTCTTGGAACATTAATTTGTGCTGGAGCTGATCCTCTGATGGCTTTCTCAATCACTCTATTTAAAACTTCTGCAATTCTAGAAGGGTCTCTTACTTCTTCTTGATAACAAACCATATCTTTAAATAAATTCATTTGTTCAACTTCTTGAAAACCACCTTGACCCATTGTTTTGTTTGCAGCTTGAGGTGTTACTAAAAGAAGTGGAGTATGATTCCAGTAAGCAGTTTTTATTGGTGTTACTAAACCAGTTATACCTGGACCGTTTTGTGCTACAACCATTGACATTTTTCCAGTTGCACGTGTGTAACCATCAGCTATTAAACCACCGTTAGTCTCATGGGCAACATCCCAAAAAGTTATACCCGCGTCGGGAAAAATATCTGAGATAGGCATAAATGCAGAGCCAATAATACCGAAAGCATGTTCGATACCATGCATTTGTAAAACTTTTACAAAAGCTTCTTCTGTTGTCATTTTAGCCATAAATCTCCTTATAGTATTTTGAAAATCTAGCTTTCATTATACTAAATTTTAGTCTATATCCATTAGATATTTTTATGTCACAGCCCGATCTCATTATACACGACGAAAAAGATAACGTAGGAGTTGTTGTAATAGAAACCACAAAAAAGGGCCAAGATTGTAGCGCCTGGATAATGGAAAACGACAAAACCGTTAAGGTTCCATCAACAAATGATGTTCCATTGGGGCACAAAATTGCACTTAAAGATCTTAAAGTTGGAGATACAATTTTCAAGTACGGGCATGATATAGGAAAAGTAGTTAAAGAAATTAAAAAAGGTGAGCATGTTCATGTTCACAATGTAAAAACAAAAAAATGGTAAAGTAATTATGGAAATTCCAAAAAGTTTTTTAGGTTACAAAAGAGAAAATGGAAGAGCTGGAACAAGAAATCATGTAATTATTCTTCCAGTTGATGATATTTCAAATGCTTGTGCTGAGGCCGTAGCAAATAATATTAAAGGAACAATAGCATTACCTCATTCTTATGGGAGACTACAGTTTGGTGCAGATCTAGAATTACATTTTAGAACTATGATTGGTACAGGCAGAAATCCAAACGTTGCTGCAGTTATCGTTATTGGAATTGAACCTAAATGGACAAAAAAAATTGTTGATGGAATTGCAGAAACTGGAAAACCAGTTGAAGGTTTTCATATTGAAAGAAGTGGAGATATACAAACAATAATGAAAGCATCAAAAAAAGCACAAGAATTTTCTATGTGGGCGTCTGAAAAACAAAGAGAAGAATGTCCACTAAGTGACTTATGGATATCAGTTAAATGTGGTGAATCAGACACAACATCTGGATTAGCTTCTAATCCGACCGTTGGAAATTTAATGGATAAGCTAGAACCATTAGGTGTTCATTTATGTTTTGGAGAAACATCGGAATTAACTGGTGCAGAACAAGTTTGTGCCAAAAGAGGAGCTACTCCAGAAGCTCAAAAAAAATTCATGAAAACTTGGAGTGATTACAACGATTTTATTTTAAAAGAAGCAACTGACGACTTGTCAGAAAGTCAACCTACAGCGGGTAATATAGCAGGTGGACTAACTACAATCGAAGAAAAAGCTTTTGGAAATTTTCAAAAGATAGGCTCTAGAAAATTTATTGATGTTTTAGAACCTGCTGAAGAACCAAAAAAAGGTAAGGGTTTGTATTTTATGGATACTTCATCTGCAGCAGCAGAATGTGTAACTTTACAAGCAGCAGGTGGATTTAATATTCATCTTTTTCCAACAGGCCAAGGAAATATAATTGGCAATCCAATAGAACCGGTTGTTAAACTTACGGCTAATCCTTTGACAGCTAAATTAATGAGTGAACATGTCGATTGTGATGTTTCAAAAATTTTATCAAGAGAAATGAATTTAGATCAAGCCGGTGACAAACTTATTGAAACAACGCTAAAAGTAGCTAATGGAAGATTAACTTGTGCTGAAGCTTTAGGTCACAGAGAGTTTGTTATGACTAAGCTTTATCGAAGTGCATAATGTCTTCACACACTGAAGACTGTATTTTTTGTAGTAAAACTAATTGTAAAGTTATCTCATCAACTAAATATTTTTTTATAATAAGAGATACAGCTTACCCTGTCACAAAACATCATACTCTGATTATTACCAATAGGCATGTAGATGATTTTTTTGATTTAACTAAAGATGAAATGAGTGATTTAGATAAAGTTTTAAAAAAACAAAAAAAAGAATTGAAAAATTTAGATAAAGATATAAGTGCTTTTAATGTTGGCGTTAATATAGGTAAAGACGCTGGTCAATCAATAATGCACTGTCATATTCATTTAATTCCAAGAAGAAAAGGAGATGTAGAGGATCCTAGGGGTGGTGTGAGAGGTGTAATACCTGAAAAACAAAAATACAAAAGAAAATAATTATTTTACCGGGAATTTGACTTCTTCTTGCTTTGGTTTTTTATGTCTTAAATCATGAACAATTTTTCTAATCCATGCCATTAATGCTCCAAGCGCAACTGCAAGGATTATTGCAAAGGCTCCATATAAGAAAGGTACATCATTAGACATTCTTACAATAAATTCAGCGAAACTATTTAATTCTGGTGCTGTAACTTTACTTCCATTAAATTCTGTTTTGTTTCTAAAAAAAGTGTCATAGGCGATTGCTATAGCAACGGTAATCAAAAGCATTGCAAATAAAGATTTAAGCTCATTGCTATCTAAAAATTGACCAATTTTTTGACCTACTTGAACTCCAACAATTGAACCTAAAATTAAAGGAACTACAAGGAACAAATCGATTGTTCCGTAATTAAATGAATGTAAAATTGTTACTACGGCGCTTATGAAAACCGTTACAAATAAAGAAGTTCCAGGAATTAATTTTACAGGCATTCCAATAATATAAATCATTGCAGGTACCATTAAGAACGCGCCGCCTATTCCCATCATTGATGCAACAAAGCCAACAATAAGTCCTAATAAAATAGGAGTGAATGCACTTTCATACAATCTAGACTTATTAAATCTCATTCTTAATGGAAGACCTTGTAACCAATTATGCTCGTGTAATTTTTTTTTTATATTTATTTTAGATTTTAATCGGTTTCTTTCTTTTATGCCCTCAATCAACATTAAAGTTCCAACTATTGCTAAAAGATACATATACAACAAGGAGATTATTAAGCTTATTTTTCCGATTTCTGAAAAAAAAGTAAAAGTCATAATTCCTATAACAGTTCCAACTACTCCGCCAGAAACAATCATTAAACCCATTTTATAGTCTAAAGTTTTCTTATACCAATGGGTTAGAGAGCCAGATACTGATGTAGCAAGAATATTATTAACTTCATTTGGAACTGCATACACTGGGGGTATTCCCATAAAAATTAAAAATGGTGTCATTAAGAATCCTCCTCCTACACCAAAAAGTCCCGATAAAACTCCAACAGCCAAACTTAAAAATAATAAAAGAAAAATATCAATATTTACTTGGGCGATGGGAAGATAAATATCTAGCATTAATATCAGCAGTATGCCTGAAACATTAAGTTGTCAATATTAATATATTGTAGCTCCAAAGACTTTTATCAGATTGCCTTCTATGCCTAAGACCAATCTTCCTAAAAATTCACCAGGAACTGTATTACTTTCTTGTTTATATAAAACAGTTATGAAACCGTCTCTTTTAATGCAGCCAAGAAATCCTGGATTATCTTTTAAACTTGTGAGTAATTTATTATTTGCCCATTGTTTGCCTAGTTCTACTTCATTTGCTCCATAAAGCATTTGAGATGAAAAATCTTTAGTAAAACTTCCATAATCTTTATTATTGGATGATCTGATTAAATTTTCCCAAATAGGATTTGCGATTTTGACGATTTCCTCGTCAGTTTTTTCTAATAAATTCATTAATGATTAAGAGGCTTTCTTTTCTTTTTCGTCGCCAACAATGTGGTACACAGGCATTTTTTCCAAACTAAACTTACCTGTCTTTGGATCTCTTCTTGAAACTGTTAAACAATGCCAATTTTCATCATCTAATTTTAGTTTATCACCTCTGTAATAATAGCCCGGCCAACGTGTTTCTTCTCTAAATAAAGTATGCTCAGTTACGCACTGTGATGTTAGCGTTCTATGTTTTAACTCCCATGCTCTCATTAATTGGTGATAGTCTTCAGCACCAACGTGCTCAAGGTCTTCTTGTAACCAATCTAATAGTTCTAAACCTTTTTTAAGTAAATTATCATTCGTCATGTAATTAGCAGTTATACCACCAACATATTCGTCCATAATTTTTTGTAATCTTTGTAAACCTTGAATTGGTGAGATATAGCTTGGAGATACAGTGCCTCCAGTTATTTCATTTCTATTTACTGTATAATTATCAAGAGGTTTGTAAATAATTTCTCTAAATTCATCACACTGTTTGTCAGAAACTTTTAGATCTGCTGCTTTTTGATCTTCAATATATTTTACTGCTGCTTTAGCTGCTAATCTGCCTTCTGTGAAAGATCCTGAAGAAAATTTATGTGCGCTTCCTCCAACAGTATCACCTGCTCCAAATAAACCATCAACTGTTGTCATTCTGTTATAACCCCAGAAATATTCTTTAGGAGCAATATCCTCTGGACCGCTAACCCATGCACCAGAACATGTAGCATGTGAGCCCATTACATATGGTTCAGAAGTTGTTAATTCAGGATTAGTGTATTTTGGATCAATATTTTGAGAAGCCCAAACCACAGCTTGACCTACTGTCATACCTAAAAAGTTCTCCCAACCAACTGTTTCTAAATGAGGGTCTTGAAAAGCTTCTTTTGTTACCATGTGGATTGGTCCACCGCCTGCCATCACTTCTTGGATGAATGCGTGATTTCTTAAACATGTAGGAACTGGATGATGGTCAATGTATTCACCAACTAATTTTTTAGTTTGGTCATACCATTTCTTTTCATAGTTTTCACCGTTAGCATTTTGAGTATAAGTTTTTAAATGTAAGAAATATGCTCCCACAGGACCATATCCATCTTTAAATCTGCATAACACAATTCTGTTTTCCATTTGTGTCATCTTAGCTCCAGCTGCAATAGGTAAAGCATATGCAGAGCCATTACTCCATGGAGCGTACCAAGTTCTGCCCATTCCTTCACCAACAGCTCTAGGTTTAAAAATATGAGAAGCACCACCAGCTGCTACAATTACAGTTTTTGCTCTGAACACGTGATAATCACCTGTTCGCATATTAAATCCAACTGCACCTCCAACTCTGTTTTCTTTATTCTCATCCATCAATAAATGAGTAATCATTATTCTGTTATAAATTTTATCTGCAGATTTTTTAGCCGCTTCAGCAACAATAGGTTTATAGCTCTCTCCATGTATCATGATTTGCCATTTACCTTCTCTTTGATATCTTCCTGTTTTTTTATCTTTCATCATTGGAAGACCCCATTCATCAAACATATGAACTGTAGAGTCCACGTGTCTAGCCATATCGTAACCTAAATCTTCTCTCACAAGACCCATTAAATCATTTCTTGCATACCTTACATGATCCTCAGGCTGATTTTCATTCCATCTCATTCCCATGTAACAGTTAATAGCGTAAAGACCTTGAGCTACAGCTCCACTTCTATCGATGTTTGCTTTTTCAACGCAAATAATTTTAAGATCTCTTCCCCAGTGTCTAGCTTCAAAAGTTGCACCTGTGCCTGCCATACCTCCACCAACAACTAAAATATCACAATTTTCTTGTACTGTTTTATTTTTTGGCATTAGTAGTAAACACCTTTTTTGAATGAGTCTTTGCTTATTGTAGGTAAGTCTTTTTTTGTATCTAAACCTTCGGGCTCAGAGTATAAAACTTGAGAATTCATTTCTCCTTGTCTTGGTTTGTCACCTTCAGCTAGTTTTGGAATAAATTTACCCCAAGGCTTTGTAGTGATTGGAGAAACAAAGTTTTTTTCTGTTCCGTTTCTAAACTTAATCTTCCATGAGATAGTACCTTTTTCTTCTTCTCTTCTTACTCTAACGCTATGACCCATCGGTGCAAAGTCTGCATAACCTCTTACATCAATGGCATGGTTAGGACATGCTTTTACACATGAATAACATTCCCAGCAAAAATTTGGTTCAATATTTTTGGCTCTTCTAATTGTCTCATCAATATGCATGATGTCTGATGGACATATGTCAACACAGTGACCACAGCCATCGCATCTTGTCATGTAAACGAATGTTGACATTAATTAATCTCCTTTAAAAGAATTTGTATATTACGATTTATATTTATACCAGTTTTTAATTTCATGTATCTTAATAATGCTTTGGTTGTTCTCTTTTAATACCAAGCCCAAATTGTTTTGGTGCATCTGCTGGTGGTGGCAAATTGTCCCTTGAGCCATCTGCTTCTGCTAAATTTTTTTGTATTGCTGCTCCAGGTTTATAAAACATATGGGCGAATTTAGACCAATATACTCCTCCAAATAAAACTAGATTAGCAAGAATGAATAAAACAAGAAACAAAAAGCTAAGACCAGTCATGCCAGAAAATTGTGTATATGACCATGCTAATCCAAAAGTTGCACATGCTAATAATGCTAAAACAAATAAATCTGCTGTAATAATTCGGTACCAAGGATGTGCTTCAGCAGATACATCGACTCTTAAAAAAAACCAAAACCAATAACCTCCAACACAAGTCATGATTGCTCCAACATGCCAAATAACTGGAATTAAAGATGGTGCTTGGACACCATTTGAATATTTAAATACTAATATTGCAGAACCTATCCAAAATAAAATTGTCCCGTACATACCTAGCACGTGTGCTAGTCTTCTTTTGCCCATTCCTAATTCTGAAGTTGTAGCGATATCATGAGCAACTGTTTGCAAAATAACTGCTGTTTTTTTTCCTACGCTTAACTCCTCTTTAGCCGATTTTTTTGCCTTTTGTGCATTTCTAAAAAAATAAACTACATTTTTTTTATGCAGCATATCTAAACCAACTCCAACTACTATTAATAAAACCATTGCAACAACAAAGTATTGCATTACGTAAGCTGGGATCACGGTAGCTAATTCAGCAAAGGGATTATTATAAAACATCATATTTTGTATTATTTTGATTAATTAAGGTCAAGGTAGAAAGGGTCCAAATCTATTTGAGTTTACCCTCTTTTCTCATCTGCTCACGTATTTTTGTAGCTGAAATTTGTTGAGTTTTTTCATCTAAAACAATTTCTTCAATTTTATAACCTACTCCTCGACCGTAACAAATATTAGTAATGTTAGGAACTAAGGTTACTTGGATCCTATTTTTATAATCTTTTAGGGCTTCAAGTATATTTTTCTTTACAGTTTCAAAATCAAAAGGATTATCATCGACACCTTGTACATCTCTGACCATTATATTCACCTGACCAGTTTTTTTTAAAATCTCTTCAAATAATTTTTGATGTCCAGCGTGCCATGGTTGCCAACGACCCAACATCTGAGCTGTGGGATGTTTGTTATCCCACTTGTGATTATCATTTTTCATTTAAAGTAGGTTTAAGCTGCTACTTGTAAATTATGCTTAGCAGTCATACCGCTTAAAAAATTCCAAAGATATTTTGCCGTAGATAAAGCAGCTTTCTCTGCTTTTTTTTGCTCTTCTTTAGATAAACCGTCTAATAATTTTTCACACTCTGCTCTATGATGAACATCAGCTGATTTATGAGCTTCAAAAAATTCTAAGCCTTTTTTTGAGCTACATTCATAGTGATTTTTCAAACCTTGAATTTTTGTTTCTGCTATTTCAGGAATTTGTCTTTCATACGTATATAAAGAAGCTAAACCTTCGGCATATGATGCTCTTCCTTGTTTGAAAAAGTTATCAATCATATTTTTTGTAAAATCTTCTTGCTTAACTGTTTCAATCTTTTCTGGATCAGCACCCATTTCTGTTGCAAAATCTTTCCATAGTCTTGGGTGGTCTGCATCTTTATTTTCCTCGTCTTGAAGATTTTCTAAAAGAATTTTTCTTTTTTCGATATCTTCACATAAAGAATGTGTTGCGCTGATGTATCGTGGAAATGCTTTTACGTGCTGATAGTATTGTTCAGCGTAATCTTTGATAATCTCTCTTGTTAATTTTCCATCATTCCAAGATCTATAGAATGGGTGATTTAATAAGTGGTATTGGTCTAATTTTTTATTTAATTCTTTTGAAAACATTTAATCTCCTTAGTTATTTAAAAGTTAATGTAAAAAGGTTTTGGTTTAAACAAAAAAATATCCACAATTTTTAGTTGAAATCATTTAAATGTTCACGTTTTGATTCACTTTTGATTCATAATTAGACTCTATTTACAACCTTAAGGTGATATAAGCTTTTTGTGATTACAGACTCAATAATAGAATTAATAGTAATTGTTTTTTTAATTATCATTCAATCAATTTTTGGGGTTGGATTACTGTTATTTGGCACTCCTTCACTCCTAATCTTAGGACATGATTTTGCAAACACAATAAATATTCTAATGCCAGTGTCTATATCGATTAGCTTAATGCAATTTTTTAGGTCTAAAATTAGTGAGAGAAAGTTTATTCGAGAATATAATTTATTTTGTTTACCATTTTTAATTATATTTTTGTTTTTAGCATTAAAATTTAATTATATTTTAGATTTTAAATTTTTAGTTGGATTGTTATTAGTTTTTTCTTCTATTTTAATTTTAAATAAGAGTAAATTTTCATCATTTCGAGAGATATTTTTTAAATTAAAAAAATTTGTATTAGTTGGTATAGGCTGTATTCACGGTCTAACAAATATGGGCGGGAGTTTTCTTGCAATATACTCAACATTGGTGAGCAGTAATAAGAAAGAATTAGCAAGGTATTATATTTGCTACGGATACTTGATTATGGGGGTATTTCAATACCTTATTGTTTTATTTTTTGATTATAAAAATTTAGAATTTAATAAATTATTTTATATTCTATTAGCTTTAATAATTTATTTTCCTGCTCAAAAATTATTCAAAAATATCAATGATAAAAAATTTTCAAAGTATATTAATATTATTGCCTTACTTTATGGAATTAGTATCTTAATAACCTATTTTTAGACTGGTTTTAAATTTCTCTCGATTGGTTTTTCATCTATAGGTAAATGGACTACAGTAGCAAAGATAGATAAAGCGATAGCAATGTACCAAGCATAATCATAGCTTCCGTATACATCAAAATAATAACCTCCAAGATAAGCGCCTGCAAAGGCTCCTAATTGATGACTTAAAAACACAATACCAAAGAGCAGACTTAAATATTTTGTGCCAAATATCTGAGCAACTATTCCATTAGTTGGAGGTATAGTTGATAACCAAAGCATACCAAATGTGCATCCAAAGAAAATTGCCATGTAAATTGATGGCGGTGAAAAAATAAAAATACAGATAATTACTGCTCTTAAGAAGTACAACACGCTTAAAAGTTTTTTCTTACTATATTTTGTTCCTAAATAACCAATTCCAAGAGTACCAGCTATGTTGAACAAACCAATTAAAGATAAAATAATCGTAGCAGACCAACCACCTAATCCTCTATCTTGCATATATCCAGGTACATGTGTGCCAACCAAAGTAATTTGAAAACCACAAACAAAAAAACCTAAAACCAGCAAAACATAACCTTTATGGGTAAATGCTTCAGCCAAAGCTTCTCTAAAATTTTGATTTTTAATTGTTGTTGGTGAATTAGCTTCAATTTTTTTTGGAATTATAAATAATGAAGCAATTCCTCCAAATACAATAAAATAAAGAAAGTATTTTAACGTTTGTTCCCATCCAACAGTCCCTAATGTGTATTTTGTGAATAGAGGAGCTAAAAAATATCCAACAGACGCAGCGGCAGTAACAATTCCTGTAGCAATGGTTCTTTGCTCATTAGAAAAATGTTTTCCTACTTCTGATACTGGAACGCTCATTGCGGTAGCTCCAAGAGCAATACCAACAAGCACACCTAAACTGATTTGAAAATAAATACCAGTATTTGGTCCTGAATAAAGCATGTAAATCCCAACGCCAAATATAACAAAGCCAATAAATACAGATTTGCTGCCACCAAATTTGTCTGCTAATAAACCAAAAATTGGTGCAAACATTCCCCAAAACAACATTTGAATTCCAATCGCTAAACCAAATTCAGTTCTTGTGCAATTAAGTCCTTCTTCAAAAGCACTAAAAAAAAGTCCAAAAGTTTGTCTCAAACCCATTGAGACTAAAATAGCCACGCAAGCAGCTAACATTGTTATTAAGGCAATTTTGTTTGGAATAAATTTTAACACTACTTAATGTATCTTAAAGATTTCTTTAAATCATTAATTAAATCTTTTGGTTCCTCTAAGCCAATATGTAATCTTACTAAATGTTCATCCTTATTAAATCTAAAGTATCTTCTTCCTTGACTATATTCATCCTTGCTTGCTCTTAGCTCTTGTAAAATTGCTAAACTTTCAAATCCACCCCAGCTATAACCAATACCAAACAATTCTAATGAATTAACAAACTTTATCACTGAAGATTTATTTTTACTTTTAATTACAATTGAAAATAAACCTGTTGCCCCTGAGTAATATTTTTTCCAAAGTTTATAATTTTTACTTGCTGGTTTGTGTGGATAAAGAATTTCAATAATTTTTTTTTGTTTCTTTAAAAAATTAATGATTATTTTTGTATTTTCATAATGTTGTTTAAGCCTTGTATCTAATGTTCTCAACCCTCTGATAATCAAATAAGCTTCATCTGCAGCCATTCTATAACCAGAAAGTTTATAAAAAAACATTATTTTTTTAAAAACTTTTTTATTTACTGCCAAAGAACCTCCCATTGCATCAGAATGACCAGAAAAATATTTAGTTGCAGAAGAAAAAGACATGTCAAAACCTAGCTCTAATGGTTTTAAATATAATGGGGTTCCCCATGTATTATCTAATAATGTTAAAATATTATTTTTTTTTGCTAAACTAACAATCTTAGATAAATCTTGAAATTCAAATGTAATACTTCCTGGATTTTCAACTAAAATCATTTTAGTTTTTTTGTTTAGTTTGCTCTTGAGATCTTCGAAAGAATCTGGATTATAAAATGTAGCATTTATATTAAATTCTTTAAGAAGCTTTTCAGAAATTTCTTTTGTTGGACCATAAACATTATCAGAAACTAAAATTTCATCACCTGGCCTACATAAGCTCATCAATGCTAAAGCTATTCCACCGAAACCTGTACCAGTTAGGAAAACATGATAAGCATTTTCAAGTTCCTTAAGAATATTTTCAAGTTCTATCGTAGTAGAACTTCCATATCGGCCATAAGAATAGTGTGTTATTTTTTTGTTTTGTTTAATTTTTAATTCATGTTTTTTTAGCTCTTGCATGGTGTCGAACAAGATTGTTGAGGCTCTTGTGACAGAAGGATTAGCTGAACGATTTGTGTTATCTTTTGAAGGACGCTTTAAATAGGTTTTTATTGATCTTTTCATAATTAATATATTTGAAACTTATATAATAATTAGTTAATTAAGATATATAAAAGGAGGCAAAAATATGGGATACCCTAAAAAACACCGTGGGCGAAGAAAAATCGGCTCGAAAAAAAGAAGAGCGCGAAAAAGAAACAAAAAAAAATAATCTCTAAAAAACTTTATGAAAGAAATAACTCAAATTAGAAAATTGAGTCTTTGGGTTTTTTTTACTCCTTTGTTAGCAATAAATTTATGTCTTTTCATTTCTCAAAATCCTGAGTTTCTTGAGAATACAATTTTTATAGTTGATCAAATTGGTCGTTCAGGATTTTCAATTCCTTATATCGATGGAAGTTTATCTATAAGTAGAGCCTCAAGAACTTTTCCCCAGTACCTAATATTTAAACCAGCAATGATTTTTACAGCCATAATTCTTTATTTTTACTGGCTGAGTAATAATAATTTAGTAAATAAATTAAAAACAACAAATATAAATTATAAATTTAAAACTTTTGGAATTTTATCAGCAATTTTTTTAGCAATTCATTCAATTTTTCTTGGAATAAAATTTGATATTCAAATTTACAAATTAATGAGAAGAGTTGTTTTACTTCTATTTATTATATTTGAAATTATTGCACAAGGTATACTTGTTTATCATTTTTATAAAATTAAAGATAAACTTGAAGAATTAATTAATAAAAAAGTTCTAATAATGAAAATGATTTTAGTTTCAATATTAGCTACAGTTGGAATATTAAGTTTACCGATACTGTTAGATAAAGGGAACACACAATTTAAACATGCTTTGGAATGGAATTATTTTGTTGGAGTAATTTTATTTTATTTATTTTCCAGATTTTTTTGGAGAAGAACCACATAAATTTCTAGGCTTTCGCCCAGAAATTTAGTAGTTTTGGCTCGTCGTTTTAGGCGCTACCGCCAAGCCATCCCGATGAACTATTCTAGCGCTACTAGGTTCACCTTTCTGCCCTTTGAGCTTGAACCTCTCGGTTTTTCCCCAAATGGCCAGTTAAGAGTTGCCTCTTAATTATTTTTATTAAAACATATTGTAAAAAAATTGTTATCACTTAAAACGTGTGAGAGTTATAAGATGTTAACTAAGTGGATAAATTTTTATTAAATGTCTTATGTATCCAGCCACCACCTAAAACTTTATCCCCAATATCATCTTTTGAATAAAAAACGCATGCTTGACCTGGCGAAATTCCAGTTTCTTTATCTAAAATTTCTACATCTGCTAAATTATCTTTAATTTTTATTTTAGCTTTCAATAGTCTTCCTGTAGACCTCACTTTAATGTTTATCAAATCTTTAAATTCTTTTTCTGAACCTAAAATATTAAGCTCTCTTAATTTAATCTTTTTTATTTCTAAATACTCTTTTTCTCCAACTATAATTGAATTATTATCTGCATTGATATTTATGACATATAAAGGATTATTACTTGTAATTTTAATTCCTTTTCTTTGGCCAATTGTATAATTGATTATACCCTCGTGTTCACCGATTTGTTTTCCTTCCAAATCTAAAATTTTTCCAGGTTTAAAAGACTCAGGTCGAAACTTTTTAATTACAGATGCATAATCACCATTAGGTACAAAACAAATATCTTGGCTGTCTGGTTTAGTGGCTACATTTAAATTTAATCTCTCGGCTATTTTTCTTGTTTCTGACTTATCTATTTCACCTAAAGGAAATCTTAAAAAGTCTAGTTGTTCTTGTGTTGTGCTGAACAAAAAATAACTTTGATCTCTATTTTGATCTTTGGCTCTATACATACTAGCATGTCCGTTGCTTTGGACTCTAGAAACGTAATGACCTGTAATTAATGCGTCTGCTTTAAGATCTTTTGCATACTTAAATAAATCTCTAAATTTTACGGTTTGATTACACTGAACACAGGGAATTGGGGTTTCTCCTGCAGTATAACTATCTATAAATGAATCAATTACCTCAGCCTTAAATTTTTTTTGATAGAATAAGATTTTGTGTTCAATATTAATGTTTTCTGAAACTCTTTTTGCATCTAAAATGTCTTGTCCAGCGCAACATTGTCTTCCTTCTTTCGATTGTTTATTATCATCATACAATTTTAAAGTTATACCTGTAACATCATAACCTTCTTGCTTCACAAGTGCTGCCACTACAGAGGAGTCAACCCCACCAGACATAGCAACAACAACTTTGGTCTCTTTTTTCGGTTTATTAATTCCTAGTGAATTCATATTTAAAGTGTATAATCCATATTATAATAATTTTCCATGATGCTAATTGATTTTGAACCAGGGGATTATGTTAGAAATCCTGCAAATAAAGATTGGGGCATAGGTCAAGTCCAATCAATAATTGGCAATAAAGTTACCGTTAACTTTGAAAATTACGGTAAAAGAGTAATAAATGTTGAAAACGTAAATCTTGAAAAAATCAGCAATGAAACAGAGTGAATTAAAAACTATAAGTGAAAATTTAATCAATACATTCGAGGAAGCTGGTAAAGTTTCTATCGATCTGTACAAAAAAGGTTTAAAAATCGAAATCAAAGAAGATAAGTCACCTGTTAGTAATGGAGATTTAAAAGTGAATGAATTAATTACGAACAAAATTAAAAATATTACCCCAAATCTTCCAATCGTCTCTGAAGAAACTGTTGATTTAAATGTAAAAAATACAGCTAAGATATTTTGGTTAATAGATCCTATAGATGGAACCAAAGAATATATAGCTGGTAAAGATGAATACACATTAAATGCAGCTTTAGTGATTAATACTGTTCCAGTACTTGGTTTAGTAGGGGTGCCAAAAAAAAATAGATTATTTTTTTCCTACGGAGCTGGTGAAAGCTATTTAATTGAAGCAGGAAAAACAAAAAAATTAAATTGCGCCAAACAACAACCTGCTGGCAAAATTGTTGCTCTATCTAGTGTAGTAAAACCTTCGGATATAATTTTAAATAAATTGAAAGAATATAATGTTAACTCAATTGTAAAGATGGCTAGTTCATATAAATTTTGTGTAATAGCTACAGGCGAATATGATATTTATGCTGCTAGAGAAAGAGCAAATGAATGGGACTATGCAGCAGGTCATGCTGTTGCTCAAAATGCTGGGGCAATAATAAAAACTCTTGATGAAAAACCTTTTTTATATGGAAAAGAAGATTATAGAAATCCTAGCTTATTAATAAAAAGAGCAGAAAAATTAGATGTTTAAAACTATAGCTATTATAATCTTATCTGTAACTTTTTTTGGAGTTTTGTTTTTTATATTAGTTAGGAATGCTCTTAAAAGAAAACTTGATATTTTAGTTGAGGAAGAAAAAAAGAAAAAATCAGATAATCTTGACTAACTTATTAAATTCAGTTTTTTCCAAGTCTAAAACTCTCTTTGATAAATCAAAACTAAATCCACCTCTAGCTAAAATACCCATGTCCTTTTTATAAAATAATTCTCTATTAGCCTCTGGTCTTAGAGGCCCTATTCTTCTTCTTTTGCAAAGCTTTAAGGCCGAAACAAAATCTGGTTCAATCTCATCTTCTTTTATTTTATCTATACTTTGTTTGATATGTTTATAGTCTATACCTTTATTTCTTAGAGATTGATTTATTTTGTTTAAAGAATATCCCCTTCTTAAAAACATTCTTGCTTTAGAATCTGAATACAATTCATCATTTAAAATTCTATTTTTTTCTAAATTTAAAATTATTTCATCAATTATCGCTGTAACTTCTTTTTTTGATTTTGTTCCCTTAATTTTTGTTAAATACTTCTTCAGTAAATAAACTTTTAACTGTTGTTTAGACGGGCTATATTTTTCTAAATATGAATATGCTAAGTCTCTGAGATTAGTAGTTAAATCTTCAAAATCACTTTTATTAGCTGTGGGATTCATGTAGCTAATATACTATATTATTTTTGATGATAAATAATTTATTAACATTTTTAAATTCTGAAAATATTTATTTAATAGCTAATTTGGGAGTAATTCCCTTTTGGTTGTTATTAATTATTTTACCTAATCATCAAATAACAAATTTTTTTGTTCAATCAGTAATCGCACCACTTTTATTAGCTATAGGTTATGCTTATTTATCTTATGGTTTGTTTATAGAAGGAGATATATTTGATGGATTTGAATTATACAGTGGACTTGATGGTTTATATGCAATGTTTTCTAATGAAATATTATTGTTAATTTTCTGGTTACATTTTTTGTCTATAAGTTTATTTGCTGGAGCATGGATTGTTAGAGATGCAAGAAAATACCTAATTCCAAAAATAGTAATAATTCCATCATTAATTTTAACTTACTTCACAGGCCCAATTGGATTAGTCACTTATTGGTTTTTTAGAATTTTCTTTGCTAAAAAAATTAGCTTTAATGATTAAACCTTTTGATTTTTATTTTGACTTTGTAAGTCCTTATTCTTTTCTAGCTCATAAAGAGATTAGAAAAATTGAAAAAAAAGAAGGAATTAAATTCAGATACAAACCTATTTTAGTAGGAGGTTTGCATAATTTACATGGAATAAAAGCACCTGCTTTCATACCTGCCAAAGCAAAGCATATGATAAGAGATTGTAAACTGATAGCTGTTAAAAATGGTGTAAAATTTAAGTTTAATTCTTATTTTCCTATCCGAAGCTTAAATTTAATGAGAGGTGTGTTTGTAGCTGAAGAGGATAATATTAAGAGTTACTATGTTGATAGTATTTTTAACACAATCTGGCAAGATGGTTTAAATATGAATGATCAAGTGATTGTTGAAAAGGTTTTGAAAAATCTAAATATTAATCCAAAAACTTTTATTTTAAGATCAACTTCTTCTCAAATTAAAGACTCTCTTAGAAAAAAAACTAATGATGCTTATGAAAAAGGGATTTTTGGAGCTCCAACTTTTGTTGTAAATAATAAAATTTTTTGGGGTCAAGATAGAATTGAATTTGCTTTAGCAGAGTCCAATAAATAATTATTTTTTTTCTTTTTCGATAACTTTCAATCCACCTTTTTTTAAAGCATCAAATCCGCCATCAACGTGTGCTACATTTTCAAATCCCATATCTACTAATGATTTTGTGGCCAGAGCTGACCTCAGACCAAGTGCGCAAAATAAAACCATTTTCTTTAAATCTTTTATTTTGTTTGCCTTATAATAAGAGCTCTCAGGATCTAACCAAAACTCTAACATTCCTCTTGGAATGTGCTTTGAATTTTCAATAGTTCCCTCTTTCCATAGCTCTCTAATATCTCTTACATCAATCAAAGTAATTTCTTTATTTTCAGCTAATTTTTTTACCTCTTCTGCTTTTAAAGTTTCAATACTTTTATTAGCTTCTTCAACTAATTTTTGAGATGATTTAATGTTCATAGAAGATCAATATAAACTAATATATATAATTTAGTAAAATGAAAAAAATAGAGAATATAAAAAAAGCTAATTTTTTAAAAAAGCTTTTTATAAAATTATGTAGAATTATTGGTTTTGAGATTATCGATCAATCCAACTTATATTTACCAACCTCCGATAAACTAGCTAATAAAAATCTTTCAAATTTAGGTATAAATAATATTTCTATCCCGTTAGGTGAAATAAAAATTACCAGACCAGTTAAATCTTTGGATTTGATCATTAAAACTTGCACATCTGTAAATTTAGTAACGCAAAATAAAAGAAGAGTATTTGAAAAAGAAAAATCTGAATACACATTCAGAACTATTAATTCAGTTATCAATAGTTTAAATTTTAATAAAGATGAGTTAAAAAAAATAAAAATTAAGATTTTTATAATCGACTATAATTCTAAAAAAGAAGACAAAGAAAAAATAAAAAAGAAATTAGTAGCTGAAAACCTGGATCATGAAATAATTGATCTCAATATTGATAAATTCAATCAAATTAAAATTTTAAACAAAAATAATTCAATCATCGAAAAAAATATGAAAGCTACAATGGCGAGTATTTTAACCTCGTTTAAAATTGCAAAAGATAAATCAGAAGATTTAGTTTATTTCATAGAAGACGATTATATCCATAAAAAAGAGAGTATTTTCGAAATAATTAGTTCATATGAAAAAATTTCTTCTCAATTAGATAAAGAGTTATTTGTTTGCCCTGTTGACTATCCCTTTCTTTATAAAAAATTGGAAAATTCTAATATTTTTGTTGGTAATAAATATCATTGGAGAACTGTAAATGAATGTTTGCTTACCTTTTTAACAAGTAAACATTTAATTGATAGGTATTATGAAGATTTACTTTATATGTCTGAAAATGAGCATTCGCCTTTTGAAACGCCTCTGCATAAAATTTTTGAGAAAGAATTATGTATTTCACCAATACCCTCTTTGGCGATACATTGTACAAATATAAACTCTGTCTTCGGTTTGTCACCAAATGTTGATTGGAATAAAATTTGGGAAGAAAATGAGAAATAAAAAAGGCCCGATAATTCGGGCCTTTAATTTTAAATTTTATTAGTCTCTTATTGAGTATGCTGTAACACCTACTTCTGCTTTATCAGTTCCTAATTTTTCAGCTGCTTTACTTATTCTTAATCCAATAGTTGATTTAAGAGCAGTAAATGTAGCCCAAGATAAAACAAAGCTAAAAATACACACTGAGGCAGTTCCAATAAATTGTGTACCAAAAGATGTATCTGAATTAGTTAATGGAACGACTAATGTTCCAAAAATTCCAGCAAACATGTGTACTGGTATTGCACCAACTACATCATCTAAGCCATAACTTTCTAACATTTTTGTACCAAAGTACATTATGATTGCTCCAACAGATCCAATTATCATTGCAGTAATTGGTCCTGGTGTTAAAGGTTCTGCAGTAATAGCTACAAGACCTGCTAATGCTCCATTTAACATCATAACAATATCAGTTTTGCCGCCAATTAGTCTTGTCAATGCAGCGCCAGTGAAAGTTCCTGCTGCTCCAGCTAAGTGAGTATTAACTGCAATTTTTGAGATTGCGTTAACGTCATCAAACGTTCCCATTGCTAATTGACTAAATCCGTTAAAACCAAACCAACCAAACCAAAGTAAAAATGTTCCAAGTGTTACTAATGGAATACTTGAAGCTGCAAATGGTTGCATAGACTTCTTTTCTCCTCTTCTTCCAAATCTTCCTTCTCTTGCACCTAAAACTATTACCCCAGCAAGTGCTGCTGCTCCGCCACATCCATGAACTAAAGTTGATCCAGCAAAATCCGAAAATCCGCCGCTTGCTAACCAGCCGCCACCCCATTGCCAGCCCATAGAAATTGGATAAATTAATCCTGCCATAATCGCTGCAAAAATAAAGAATGGCCAAATCTTAATTCTTTCTGCCACAGCACCTGATACTATTGAAGCTGTTGCACACACAAACATAGTTTGAAAGAACCAATCAGAATATCCTGAATAACCTGTTCCAGCATCAGAACTATCAGTCCAAATTGAAAATGAGCCAATGTAGCCCCCTTCTGGCACGCCATAAGCTAAATTATAACCAACTAGGAAAAATACGAGTGAGCATATAGCGAATTTGCCTATATTTTTGGCGGCAATTGTCGATACACTTTTTGTAGTCACCAATCCACTTTCAAGCATACAGAAACCTGCAGCCATGAAAGCAACTAGTACTCCACCTATATAAAATCCTAATGAGTTGAAAATATATTGTCCCTCTTGAGACATTGTAGTTTCTGCGAAGCTTTGAGAGCTAACAAGTAAAGCAGAAATACAACCTAATAAAATGAAAGTTAATTTTTTCATGTTTCCCCCTTTTTTTGGATTTGATATCAAATTTTGAAGTTTTGATGCATGATTTATATGCATACGAGCTTTGTAAAATAAATAAGGCCTGGACGGGGGAACCGAACCAGGCCTTATAACTTTTCCCAACTAACGAGGGAGGGAATTTTAATTTAGTCTCTTATACCGTAAGCTATTACACCAACTTCTGCTTTGTCAGTTCCTAGTCTTTCAGCTTCTTTACTTATTCTTAATCCAACTGTATTTTTCATAATTAAGAAAACAATAAACGAGACTACAAATACGAATACCACTACTGAGATAGTTCCTAAGAATTGTGCTCCGAAAGAAACATCACCGTTTGTTAATGGCACTGCTAATGTACCCCATACACCAGCTACTAAGTGTGCTGGTATGGCACCAACTACGTCGTCAATTTTCATTTTGAACAATAGTTTTGTTGAGAAGTACATTAATACTCCAGCTATCGCTCCAATGAAGATTGCAGCTAACGGGCTTGGTGTTAATGGTTCTGCCGTAATACCTACTAATCCAGCTATTGCACCGTTAAGCATCATTACTACGTCAGTTTTACCACCAATTACTCTTGATACAGTTGCAGCAGCTAAAACACCACCGCCTGCAGCTAAGTTCGTATTGATATAAATTGTTGCAACTGAAGACACGTCTTCAAGTGTTCCAGCAGCCAATTGTGATCCACCATTAAAACCGAACCAACCTAACCAAAGTATAAATACTCCTAAGGTTGCTAATGGAATTGATGATGCCGCAAAAGGCGCCATTGGCTTAGCTTCTCCTCTACTCGAGAATCTACCTGATCTAGCACCAAGAACGATAGCGCCAGCCAAAGCAGCAGCTCCTCCAGCAGCGTGTACTAGTGTAGAACCAGCAAAGTCTGAGAAACCAGCAGCTGATAACCAACCACCACCCCATTGCCAGCCCATTTCAATTGGATATATAATTCCAGTTAAAATCGCTGCAAATAAAAAGAACGGCCAAATTTTAATTCTTTCAGCTAACGTACCAGATACGATTGACATTGTAGTGGCACAGAACACCATTTGGAAAAACCAATCAGAACCATCCGAATAGCCTGTCTCAAGTTTTGATCCATCGCTCCATGGCGTAAATGTTCCAATATATCCACCTTCAGGAATACCGTAAGCTAAATTGTAACCAACCAACCAGAACATTACTCCGGCGATTGAATATAAACCTATATTTTTTGCACAGATAGCTGATACAGATTTTGATGTTACTAATCCTGACTCTAACATTGCGAAACCTGCGGCCATCCACATGACCAAGAAACCTGACATTAAAAATAATAGGGTATTAAATATGTATTGTACTTCTGCAGACACTGTAGTTTCGGCATAACCTAAACCAGCAAAACCAAAGTAAATGGCTGTACCTGCTAAAAAGTAACCAATGTATTTTTTCATAAGTTCTCCCTTGTTGAAGGCCTTATAGAATTTATGAATTTAAATTAGTATTGAATTGTCTTAATTTGAGCTATGCAATTTTTGCAAGTAGTTAGCCCTTATTTGAGATTTTCAAATAAGGGCTAAATAAACGTTTATCGGTTAAACATTTCTTTTAAGCTTTTAGCAGGTAAAAACTTAACTTTTTGTGATGCAGCAATTTGAATTGACTCACCCGTTCTAGGATTTCTGCCTACTCTGGCTTTTCTTTTTGCTACTTTATAAGTACCAAAACCAGCTATTTTAACAGTATCGTCATTCTTCAACGCATCTAAAATAATTGTCGTTATTGAATCAAAAGTTCTCTCAGCATCAGCTTTACTTTGACCCAAAGTAGACGATATTTTTGCTACTAGTTGTTTTTTATTCATTTTATGCCCCTTTTTGGTTATTTTCTAATCTCTATAAAAAACCAATTAAATCAACATTTTTTTAGTGTTTCACATAAATGTTAACACAATATATTGTAGTCCTAAAAGTATTGATTTTATTGACTTTTTTGATGATTAAAATTGGCTTAAAATAAGCCTAAATCCTTAAGATCATTAAATGTAGTGAAAAACATTAAAGTTAGTAGCAAAAACAACCCGATTCGAAAAAAACCTTCCTGCGTTTTTTGAGTCAAAGGTCTGCCTAATACTTTTTCAAATGCGTAAAACATTAAATGTCCACCATCTAACATTGGTATTGGAAAAAGATTGATAAAGCCTAAGCTAATTGAAATATAAGCCATTATGCTTAAAAATGCTACGACCCCAAATTTAGCAACTTGACCTGTTATTTTTGCAATTTTAATTGGTCCACCTAATTGGGAGGTATCTCCCGTTCCTTTGATTAATGAAATTATAAAACTCCACGATGCGTCTATTACAAACCAAGTTTCTTTAACCGCATAAAACAAAGCGGTAGCAGGGCCAAGTCTTTCTCTTTTAATTTCTTCATTTAATGGAGCTATCTTTATACCAATTATCTTTTTATTTATTTTATTTCCTAAAGTATCTTCGCTACCTATAAATTTTGGCTTTACGCTAAAAGTCATTTTTCTATCATTTCTTAAAATAGAAATATCAATTACTTCTGAAGATGAAGCGTTTATGAAAGCAGATACTTCCATTATACTTTTAACTTCTTTGTCGTTTATACTTTGAATTACATCTCCAGATTTTATACCTGCAACATATGCTGGGCTTTCAGGTTGAACTTCTTGAATTTGAGCTGGAGTAAAATCTTTACCAGCAAACATATAAATAAATGCAAAAATAAAAATTGCTAATATAAAATTAGCAAATGGACCTGCAGCTACAATCAATGATCTTTGGTATAAAGGTTTTACAACAAATAATTTTTGTTGATCTTCTTTATTATATTCTTTTAAAAGCTGCTCTTGTTCTGCTTGGCTAAAAACATTCCTATCACCAAAAAATTTTACATATCCACCTAATGGAATTGCACAAAATTTCCATCTTGTTCCTGATTTATCATTAAATCCAAATATTTCTTTTCCAAATCCAATAGAAAAATCAGTTACACCTACACCATACTTCTTAGCAAAATAATAATGTCCATATTCATGAACAAAGACAACAACGGTTAGTAAGATTAGAAAAGGGATTATAAAAGATATTAGAATTTCCATTCATTCACCTTTGTAAAAAGAAAGTTTCTAAATGCAATAAGTCTTGCATTATTTTTTAATGAAGCAGGATAAACGAAATGAGTTTCAGTTGGCTTACCTGGCTCATCCGGTAAAACTTTTGTTATATTGCTTACTCCATGCGCTATGTAATCTGGTAGAGCTGCTAAACCAACTCCACTTTGAACTGCTAATAATAATCCATAAACACTATTTACTTTCATCATTGATTTTCTTTTTTTTCCTTCTTTAGTTCCAATTTTTAATACCCAATCAGGATTATAAACTGGTGAAGGAGCTCCCCTTCCGTAAGTAATAAATTTATGTTTATCTAAATCTTTTAAAGTTTTTGGATAACCGTTTTTTTCAAAATACTCATTAGAACCATAAATATGATAATTGAAATCTACGAACTTTTTCTGGATTAGGTTTAACTGTTTAGGTCTTCTCATTCGAATTGCTACATCTGCTTGACGAGTGCTTAAATCAAGTTCTTTATCATCAAAAATTAATTCTATTTCAATTTCAGGATGGAGATCCATAAATTCTTTTATTCGAGGCGTAAGCCAAGTAGTACCAAAACTTACAACTGTTGTTACAATAAGTTTTCCGTTTAATTTATCTTTATGCCCGCTTAAATTAGTTTCAACATCTTTTAATTTGCTAATAATTTCATGAGCAGATTTAAATAAGTAATCACCATTTTCTGTGAGAACTAATCCTCTTGCATGTCTCTCAAATAACTGAACTTTTAAATCACTCTCTAATGCTTGAATTTGGCGACTAATAGCAGACTGGCTTAAGTTTAAGATTGTTGAAGCTTTCGTAAAGCTTGATGCTTCAGCTACAGTATGAAAAATTTTTAATTTATCCCAATCCATTTAAGGTAATTATAATTTATTTATTAGGATTTACTATCGCTCTTCCAAAAAATTCACCTTTTAATAGTTTTGGGTAAGTATCTAGAAGCTCAGTAAATGAAAGCTCTTTTGTGAAAGATTGTACTTTTGAAAAATCAATAAGTTTTGCAGCTTCTCCCCAAACAAATTCTCTTCTTTTAATTGATGATCCAGACGAATCAATACCCCAAAGTTTCACTCCTCTTATAATAAACGGCATTACATTGGTATTAATTTTAATCCCTCCTGCATTACCACAAGCAGCAACTATTCCGCCAGGTTTTGTTTGTGCAAAAATTTTTGTTAATGCTGCACCACCCACGGTATCAACAACACCATCCCAAACACCTTTTTCAAGTAATTTACTTTCTCCGTCAAATTCTTTTCTATCAATTATATTTTTTGCTCCAAGATCTTTCAGATAATCGTTTTTATCTTTTTTTCCTGTTACAGCATGAACATCATATCCCATTTTTGATAAAATCATTACAGCGATACTTCCAACTCCTCCTGTAGCGCCTGTAACTAAAACATCTTTTACTTTTTCACCCAGTAATAATTCTTCTTTAGCTTTAACTGCAAATGAACAAAGAAGAGCTGTGAAACCCGCTGTACCTAACATCATAGCTTTTTTACTATCTAGATCTTTAGGCATCTTAATTAAAAATTTTGAATCTACTTTAGCGTATTGTGAAAAGCCTCCAAAGTAAGCCTCACCCACTCTAAAACCAGTTAAGATTACTTTGTCATCTTTTTGAAACTTACTATCCTCACTTTCGACTACTGATCCTGTAAAATCAATTCCTGGAACAAATGGAAATTTCCTTACAATTTTTCCACCATCATTTAAGATTAAAGCATCTTTGTAGTTTAAACTTGAATAATCAACTTTAACTAAAACATTTCCATCTTTTAAATGACTGGTGTCAATTTCTTTAATATCTCTTGTAAATTTTTCGTTTTGATTATCTATTACTACGGCTTTAAATTTATTTGCCATCTATTTAGCTATATATCTTAAATATCTGTTTTGAATACTAAGATCTTCCTTAAAAGATCCTAAAAAATAATTTGTTACTGTTGTTGCTCTCTCTTTTTTAATACCTCTCATAGTCATACATTGATGCGCAGCATCAATAGTAACAGCAACACCTTTTGCATCTAAAGCTTTCATAAGTGTTGATGCAATTTGCATTGTTAATCTTTCTTGAGTTTGTAATCTTTTTGAAAAAATTTCTACCGTTCTTGCTAATTTACTTAGTCCAACAACTTTTTGGTTAGGAATATAAGCTACATGTGCCACCCCAATTATTGGAGCCATATGATGTTCACAATGGCTTTCTAAAGTAATATTTTTTTCTAAGACCATATCATCATAACCTTCTACGTCACCGAAAGTTTTGGTAAGGTCTTGATCGGCGTTTTGATGGTAGCCTTTAAAATACTCTTTAAATGCTTTTACTACTCTTTTAGGAGTTTCTAATAATCCTTCTCGACTTGGATCTTCACCTATCCACTTTAAAATTGTTTTAAAAGCTTCCTCTGCCTGCTTATCAGTAACTTCAGGTTTTTTTATAAGATCTTTTTCAGTATCTTTAACTAATTTCATATTTTAGTGTTTTTATAGGACATATTTAACTAATGCAAATTGCTATTTTGTCATTTTTTCACTATTTTACGCTAATGTTTAAAAAGAGAGAAAACGTTTTTGAGGTGGAAGAGGGAAAATTTCTTTCCCCGAAGTTTGATGCTGAAGGTTTAATTCCTGTAACTACTACAGATAGTTCAAATGGCGAACTTTTAATGCATGGTTATATGAACCAGGAAGCGCTAAAAAAAACTATAGAAACAAAAGAAGCTCACTATTGGAGTAGATCAAGAAAAGCTTTATGGCAAAAAGGTAAAACTAGTGGATTTGTGCAGAAAGTAATTGAGCTAAGAATTGATGATGATCAGGACGCTCTTTGGATGTCAGTAGATATAGGAAATGGAGCAAGCTGCCATGTTGGATATAAATCATGCTTTTATAGGTCAATACCTTTAGGAAGAATTGAAAAAGCTGATGCAATAGAATTAGAATTTAAAGAAAAAGAAAAAAAATTTGATCCTGAAAAAGTTTATAAAGGACAACCAAATCCAACAAAATTATAATGAAAATTTTAAGCCCATTTGGTCCTAAAATAGCAAAACTGAATCTTCCTAAATTTTTAGTTAGGAAAATCAATACTGAAGTTGATAAAATATTATTTAAAAAAAAGTTGATTAAAAAGTTAGATTATTCAAAAAAACTTGTTGGACAAGTTAAGCAAGAGTTTCAACTACCTAGGGCTTTCGTTAAAAAAAATTTAGAGAAAGTAATTACCAATGAAGTAAAGAATTATATAAAAAAAACAACTGGCAAAAATACATCAAAAGTTAATATAAAAAATTTTTGGGTAGTTAGACAGTTCAATAATGAATACAATCCGATACATTTTCATGATGGCCATATCTCAGGCGTTGGTTATTTAAAAATACCTTCATTTAAGTCTTCATCTAAAAAATTAGTCAAAACAGATGGTTCAATTGATTTTATAAGTGGCAATAAAATGCTTTTAAGTGAAAGTATATATAACCATCAACCTAAAACTGGTGATGTTATATTATTTCCACATTATTTAATGCACACTGTCTATCCATTTAAATCTAATGGCGAAAGAAGATCATTTTCTTTTAATTTAGAAATCGATCAAAAAATCGCAAATGTATTTTCGAAATGAGTAATGAAATTCAAAAAAATGTTTTTGGAGAGCCACTTGAGCCTTGTTCTAATGATCCTGTAACTGGTTGGTTTAGAGATGGTTGTTGTAACACTGATAAAAATGACAGAGGTGTTCATACTGTCTGTGCTAAAGTAACAGATAAATTTTTATTATGGTCCAAAAAGGTAGGAAATGATCTAATTACACCAAATCCAGAGTTTGGATTTCCTGGATTAAAAGATGGTGACTGTTGGTGCGTTTGTGCGAATTGGTTTGCAAAATCTATTGAAGAAGATGCGGCATGTTCAATTTATTTAAAAAAAACAAATATTAAAACTTTAAAACTAATTCCTATTGAAAAATTAAAAAAGTTTGCAGTTGACTTATCTTAGTAAACTTTAGAGCCTCTTGTCTTAATAATTAACTCTAATTCACCGTATTCTTTACAATTACAATTTTTAAGTACTTCTAGTCTTTCATTGGCTTTATCTATTCTATTTGTTTGAACATAAAGCTCGCCCAGGTATTCATTTATACCATTATGTTTTGGATCTATCGCTAAACCTCTTAAATAATAATCTTCGGCTTCAGAAAAATTACCAACCTTCCTAGAAGTAAAACCCATATAATTTAGTATGTCAGGATTATTTTTGTCTGTTTTTAATGCTTTGCTTAATTTTTTAAATGCTTGAGAATACAACTTTTCGGCTTTTTCTTTTTTATCTTTTTTTTCTAATTTGCCCGCCCTCTTAATTAAGCTCACAGAGGATTTATATAAATTTTCAGAGTTATTACTATCTCCTCCTCCGCTATTACTTCCGCTGCTATCGCTTCCAGCAGAAAAAGCTGGTCCAAATGATAAAATCAAAAATATTAAAATTGTTCTTAACATTATGCGAATTATTAAATCTTTTTAAAAAAATTGTTATGCGACAGATGATCTGCCTCCATCAACACCAAATATTTGTCCTGTGATCCAAGAACTTTCATCACTTAAAAGAAATCTTGCTAATGAAGAAGAGTCTGCTCCCTCACCTAATCTTTTTAGAGGATGCATTTTTGCAATTCCCTCAGCAATTTTTTCATTCTTTAAAAAATTACTAGACATTTTTGAATTTGTTAAACTTGGCGCGATACAATTAACTCTAATATTTGGTGCGAACTCAGCTGCTAATGCAATTGTTAAACCTTCAATCGCTCCTTTAGCAGATGAAACAATTGCGTGATTTGGAAAACCTTGTTTCACAGCTACAGTAGAAAATAGAACAATTGATCCTTTGTTTTGCTTTAAATTATCTCCGAATGTTTTGATTACCTCAGCTGCAGAAACTAAATTTAAATTAAATGCTTTTAAAAAATCACTTTTTTTAGTTAACTTTAAAGGTTTAAGGTCAATTGAACCTATGCAATAAGCTAATCCGTTAATAGGTTCTTCACCAATATCGCTTAGAATTTTTTCGGAAAAGTTTTCTTCTAAAACATCACAAACTGTAAAAGATGCGCCTAAATCACCAGCCATAGATGACACGCTACCTTCATCTCGTCCAACTAGGTGTACTTCGTCTCCTCCATCTACTAATTTTTTAGCTAATGATGAGCCAATTGAGCCTGTGGCACCTAAAATTATTTTTTTCATAATTAAAGTTACCATTATTATAAGCTAAATAAACGCAAATAATGACGCGTGTAATACTTTAATAAAAAGTGTAATTTAAGAAATATGAAGCTTTTTATAGTATTGGGAAATCAATTATTTTCGCCAAAATATTTTGCTGAATATAAGGATCATACATTTTTTATGGCTGAAGATTATGGCCTTTGTACTTTTGAAAAACATCATAAGCATAAAATAATATTATTTCTGTCTTCGATGCGGTCGTTCAAAGAAGAGATAAAAGCCAAAAATTTTAAAATAATATATAAAGATATCAATAATGATTTTAATTTAGCTTATGAAAAGAAGTTAGAGAAAATTATTAAAGAAAAAAAAGTAAAAGAGCTAAGTTTCTATGAAATTGAAGATAAGTTCTTTGAAAAAAAAATACTTAATTTAGCTAAAAAAAATTCACTTAAAATCAATGAAATTAAATCTCCAATGTTTTTAATGGATAGAGCAGAATTTAAAAACTATCTTGCAAAAAATAAAAGGCCTTTTATGGCAAATTTTTACAAATTAGTACGAACAAAAATGAATTTATTAATGAATAAAAATGGAACTCCAAAAGGTAATAAATGGAGTTTTGATGAAGACAATAGAAAAAAACTTCCTAAAGATATTAAAATACCAGAAATTTCAAAAATAAAAGAAACAAAAGAAACGGCTAATCTTAAAAAAATAATAAATTCTAAGTTCAAAAATCATCCTGGTGAAATAGATAATTTTTGGTTTCCTACTACTCGTAAAGATGCAAATAAATGGTTAGATGAATTTCTGAAAGAAAGAATAAAATTATTTGGAGATTACGAAGATGCTGTAACTGATAAATCTAATACTGTATTTCATAGTGCTTTAAGCCCGCTTATAAATCTAGGTTTAATTACACCGGAAGAGGTAATTGAAAAATTAAAAAAGATTGAAAGCAAAGTCCCTTTAAATTCATTTGAAGGTTACATAAGACAAATCATCGGTTGGAGAGAATTCATGCGAGGAATTTATCAAAACTATGATGAAAGATTAGAAAATACAAATTTTTTTAATCATAAAAGAAAAATGAAAACATCTTGGTACGATGGTTCTACTGGATTAGATCCGCTAGACCACGCAATTAATAATGCAAGTAAATATGGTTGGTCTCATCATATTGAAAGGTTAATGATACTTGCAAATATTATGAACCTTTGTGAAATAAATCCAAAACAAGTTTATAAATGGTTTATGGAAATGTTTGTTGACTCTTCTGATTGGGTTATGTCGCCTAATGTTTATGGAATGGGATTATTTAGTGATGGAGGAATTTTTGCAACCAAACCTTATATTTGTGGTTCAAGTTATTTTTTAAAAATGATGCATTTTAAAAAAGGTCCCTGGTGTGATGTAATGGACGGACTTTATTGGAGGTTTATTGATAGGCACAAAAAATTTTTTTTAAAAAATCCTCGTTTAGCAATGATGGTTAGAGTGTCTGAAAAAATGAATAAGGAAAGAAAGCTCAGAATTTTTAAAGTAGCGAATAATTTTATTAAGGAAAATACTAATTAATGACTATAAAAATTCTTTTTAATAATTCATGTAATATTTGTAGGGCTGAAGTAAACCATTATAAAAAACATTGTAACGAACAATTAGAGTGGATTGATGTGAGTACAAATATGGAGGCACAGCATATCTCCTCCAAATCTTTTAAAGAACTTCTAAGAAGAATGCATGTAATCAAAGATGGGAAGCTAATAGAGGGAGCCGAGACTTTCTTAATTATTTGGAAAAATATCCCAAAATATAATTTTCTTTATAAAATTTTTAAGATTAGGCCCCTGTTTTTTTTACTCCAAATTTTTTATGAAATAGCTGCTTTTTTTTTATTTTTAAAAAATAAGCATTTGCTTAAAAATGAAAAAAACTAATTTACCCAAAAAAACTTGTCCTGTTTGCAATAAACCTTTTACCTGGAGAAAAAAATGGAGACTTAATTGGGAAAAAGTTAAATATTGCTCAAAAAAATGTGCTGCTAAATAATTTTTTGAATGATTTTGGGGATATTAGATTTAAAATTAAAATAGCCTTTATTTGAAAATTGCCAACAAAATTCATCTCCCTCTCTAACTAAAAAATTATATTCTAAATTCTTTTTTTTCTTAATTAATTTCAAAAAAGATAAATTCTCTCCAATAGATGGGTAAATAATATCAAACTTTTTAGTTTTTTCAGCAAATTCCTCAAATTGAGTCTCTTCTAAAACTTTTGTAACAGGAAATCTTTTAGTTTGGTCATCAATAATTTTTTTCTTAAAATTTATAACTTTTTCATCTAATTTAATTTTCCTCTTCTCATTGCTGAGAAAAATACAAAAAATATTTTGATATTTTTTTAATTTTAAAGACTCAATGTTTAAATCATTTTCAAAAAATAATAATGTATCACTTCCAATATCTTCTTTCGAGATTTCTGGAGCTTTAAGTTTATATTCTCTAGTATCTGTTATTGGTAATGCATTTTCATTCAATTCTACTTTTTGATATTTGTTATTTGTAAATTTTGAAATATTCCAAGCTTGTGCAACATAATGTTTCCCTTTGGTTTGAAGACCGGCTACCCACCTCCAGCTTAAGGAATTAGATGCTGCATCTCCATCGAGTAAATGTTTCATAAAAAACTCAGCTCCCTTTTGCCAAGGTAAATTTAAAGTAAAAATCCATATACTAGCAAACCACATCCTTGTGTGATTATGTAAATAATTATTTTCCTTAAGCTCCCGAACCCAATCATTAAAACATTGAATATCTGTTCGAGCATTTATAGCTTTTTGATAATTTTCATTATCTTCGATTGTCGTAAGATCTTCTATGAAATCTGACCATACTTTTGGTCTTAATTCTAACCAGCCTTTCCAATAAACTCTCCAGAATATTTCTTGAATAAATTTTTCTACTTTTTGATGAGGATGTTTGCTTAAAACTTTTTTGGTAACTTCATATTCTGTAATTAATCTGTGAGTGATATATGGTGAAAGACATGAAACGTTTTCTCTGTTTGTAGGTCCAAAATCAAAATTTCTTTTTGAATTATAGTTTGAAATTTCATTTTCGACGTAATTTTCTAAAACTTCTAAAGCTTCTTTTCTCGATGTTTTAAAATTCATTCCTCATCCTCATCTCTCCATCCATCCATAAACATTTTCCAGCAAGCATAACTAACGCATGGAATTCCAACACAAAATCCTAATAAAATTCCATTTTTTGAGCCTAGATATATTGATCCTAAATGAGTAGTTCCAATTGGAATTACTGTGAGTATCAATAAAATTATTAAAAGTCTAAATGGATAAGAGGGTCTTTTCATTAAATTGTATTGCCTTGATCAATAGGCATCGAAACAGCAGATGTAAACCAGCAATTTTTACAATTATTTTCTGATGCTTTCTCTACGTGCCATTCATAAAATAGAAGCTGTTTATCTTTTGCTAAAATTTTTATCTTAAAAATATATTTATTTGGTGAGTTCATTAATAATTCTATCTTATGTGAGGTGTGATTTAATAAAGTTCTATATTGATCCCCGTAAATCATAATCCTAAATCTTGCGTAAGGACCAGTGCTTTTTTTATTTTCAGGATGAGCAAATACCCATGTTTGCTTAATACCGTCATCATTTTCATTATTATTTTTTAAAGCTTCTAGCTGAATCTTGACTACATCATAAGGTAATAATTTTTCATTTGGACTTATGATTTCAGCATCCAGACTCTTTGTGAAACAAATAAAAAATAAAGTTATTAATATTTTTTTTAATTCCATATCTTCTTTAATGTTTCATCTCTTTGACATCCTTTTTTATACATTAAATATCTAATAAAGTTTTTTTCATAATAATCCTGATGATAATTTTCTGCTTGATAGAATTTTTCAAAATCCCATACCAATGTAACAATTTTCTTATTTAATTTTTTTTGTAAATTCTGAAAAGATTTATCTATAATTTTTTTTTGCTTATCATCTTCAAAAAAAATAACTGAACGGTAGCTTTTTCCCTTGTCACAAAATTGACCTTCGGCATCAAATGGATCTATATTTTGCCAATATATTTCTAACAATTCTTCATAATTGACGATAGAAGAGTCGTAAGTTATTTCCACTGCCTCAACGTGACCTGAGTCAGTGTAAATTACATCGGCATAAGTAGGGTTTTTTAAATGTCCTCCAGAATATCCTGAGACAACAGATTTAACTCCATCAACTTGATCAAATGATTCTTCCATACACCAAAAACATCCACCAGCAAAATAAGCTTTTTTTTCTTCAGCTTTTAAATTTGAATTAAAAATTATTAATGTGACTAAAAGTAAAAACTTTTTCATAATGAATATGTTATATTATCCATTATGGAAAACGATAGTTATATTGTCATAGAAGGAGTTCATAAAAATCCTAATAACATTGATACTATTGATGAGAACACAAAAAAGATCCACGGCCCATTTGACCAAAAAAAAGCTAACGATTTTGCGAAAGGGTTAATTCAAAAAAATATTGATAATTTTTATCACAGAGCCTGGGTTGTTAAAGAAGGATTAAAAATTGATGATATTTGCGAAGAATGCAAAAAGGAAGATGAAAGTGTTAAGCAAAATCTTATAATGCATAGTTACAAAATATGTAACAGTTGTAATTTGGCTAAAAGAATTTTTCCTCTTTAAGCGCCTTTAAACAATACAATTATTAAGAATAAAAAGAACGCCTGAAACAACCAAGAAACAACTACAACACCAAAAGCTTTTAATAAACTGTCATAGTCTAAAGCAGATTTAACAGCTACAACCATACAAGCTAACATCCAAAATGCTGATCCAATAAAAGTTACTGTCATAAGTTCAGGTGTAACACCAAAAACTCTGATAAGACCTGGGGCACTTGAAAAACCTATTGTTCTTAAAAGTTCTCCGTGATTACTTTTCGTTTTTCTATCACCAAAAAGCTTTACACCTACAAAATAAATAATATATGCCCAAACGTACCAACTTAATAATGATAATGCGGGTGCAATTAAAAAATTTGATGCTCCTAAATGTAAAGAACCTACGCCTGCAGCTAAACTAGATAATACAACTACTAAACCAGCTTGGAGTGTAGCTTTTTTATCTTTCTCAACTTCTTCAAAAAGCTCAATATCAATTTTAATTGCTCTGAAAACTCTATTTAAAAATAAATTAATCATGATTTTTTGGTAAATGGTTTTAATAATTTTAAGATTTTAGTATGCAATACTTTATTAGATGTGGCTAGAATATTTCCTCCATTTTCAGCTGGCTCATTTTTCCAATTTGTGACAATTGCTCCTGAGTTTTTTATAATTGGTATCAAAGGTAATATATCATATGGCTTTAAATTAGCTTCAATTACCGCGTCTACAGTTCCTTCAGCTAACAAACAATAATTTAAAGCATCAAAACCTGCCAACCTAAATGACCACCCAAATTTTTTAATCACCCTTTTCTGTTTTTCATAACTTAGAGTTCCATGAAAATTTCCAATAATTTTTATTGTTTTCAATTTATTATTATTCGATGATTTAAGAATAAATTTTTTATTATTTTTAAATAAGTATGATTTATTTTTATCATTAATATAATATTTATTTAACTCAGGAAAATTTGCTAAACCTAAAACTGATTTATTATTTTCTGAAAGGCTAATAAGATTAGACCATGTTGGCGCACCAATAACAAATGCTCTTGTTCCATCGATAGGATCAATTGACCATTTAAAATTATTAGAAGAAAATTTATCTTCAAATTCTTCACCGATTATTGAGTCTTTAGGAAATTTTTTATTTATTAATGATCTAATATATTTTTCAAAAGCACGATCAAAATTAGTTACTGGATCAAAATCTTTTTTTGTCTTAGATTTATTACTTACTTTAACTCCAGAACTAGATCTCTTATTATAAAAAGTATTTAATTTTGGAGGTAAATTTTTAAGAAATTTGAATGGTTTTGTATAATCCATTAAGTGTATATAACTTAAAATAAAAAAAAATATATATGAAAATATCAAAAAAGGTTGAACCAATCATTTTAGGTATATTTGGTTCAATAATAATTGGCGTTCTGTCATTTTTAAGTTTTGAGACATCCACAGGTTTTTGGTTGATGTTCTCTTTTGGATCAACAACTTTAATAGTTTTTGTGTTTCATGATAGTGAATTTGCTCAACCAGTAAATATTTTTTTTGGTCATTTATTAGCAATAATAATTGGAGTTATATTTAATGAAATTTTAGGAATATCTTTTATAAGCTTAGGACTATCTGTAGGATTAACAATTACTTTAATGATTTATTTTAAAGTAGTCCATCCTCCTGCAGCAGCAAATCCACTTATAGCATTATTTGCAGATGTTTCTGTGAATTACATTTTGTTTCCTGTTATAGTAGGATCTGTCTCTATAGTAGTTTTATCAATATTATTAAATAGATATCTATTAAAAAGAAACTATCCTAAAAAATGGTTTTTAAATTAATTATCTAAAAAAATAACAGCATTTAAAACTAGTGCGAATAAACTCCATAGGAAATATGGCACCATTAAATAAAAACTTAGTTTATCTTTTTCAAAATAAATTTTCATCAAGATCAATATAAAAACTAATATTATAACTAGATCTAGAAATGCCAATCCAATTGTATGGAATCCAAAGAATAAAATGCTCCACATAAGATTAAAGAATAAATGAATGAAATAAATAAATAATATTTTTTTATCGTAAAATTGAATCCAAGTTCTCCAAATTGCAAAAGACATCAAAAAATATAAAGTGGACCATACTGGTCCAAACACCCAGCTGGGTGGGTTAAAACTTGGAAGATTAATTGTTGAATACCAAGGTTCCTTAAAAAAAAATAAAACATAATTACTTACAAAAGGAATAGAGAAAGTAATTGAAAGTATTAAAATAAAAGAAATTTTTTTGTGATAAATGAAATTAAATTTTTTTTGCATTAAAAAATTTTAATATTATTTTATTAAATTATTTTTTTTACAAATTAAGTATATTTTTTTTGTGAGTTTTTTATTTATATTCACTAATTTCGAAATATACTCTAATTCATTTTTTCCATCACAAAACTGTAAAAAATCCATAATTTTTCTACTAAGTAAAGTTTTAGAATTTTTTTGGAATGCGTTACTGGTTAGTGGGTATAGAGATCTTTTACTCATAAAAGGCTCACATAAAATTTTATTTTCTGGAACGATTTTTTTTTGAATAATATCGATTGATTTTTTAGCTACATCATATCCGCCTTTCAATCCTTTTAACGTTACCACTTTAAAATCATCAAGAGATGTGTGATATTCTTTATATTCACCATATTTAGATCTAAAAATTGATGCTATGGGCAAATCTATTCCTGGTGAATTGTATTGTCTTTCATCTGAACCTCTGTTTAAAAATGAATATTCTTTGTAATTAATTTTTAATAATTTATAAGCTTCAGCTAATGATCTGTCAGATATTGTATTTTTGTATTTTGAAAACATACAAGAGTGTTTTCTCTCGTCTCCAATGCAAGATAAGTTATATCCTGCTAAAATATTTTTAAGCTTACTTTGATTTTTAAAAAGAAAACTAATTGACCCAATAGTTTCTGGTATAAATAAGAATTTTAAAGTTTTTTCTGGTATTTTTTTTTTATAGAATTGAATAAGTGACATAGATACTATTGGACCTGATAGCTCGTTGTTGGCCATAGAAGGATGACAAACATATGTAGAGATTAATATTTCTTTTTTTGATTTACCTTGAATTATTAATTCTCCATAATTTAATGTCCCCTTTTTTTTAAAATTAGAATTTATCACTACTTTAAAAATATCTTTTTTTTTATATTTTCTATTAATATTTTTTTTTTCTTCATGAGTAATACAAAAACCCCAATTTTTTTTGTAATACGAGGTGATATATGGGATTGCATTAGGTTTTGATTTTATTGAATACAATCTCTTTAGTAATTCTATTTTGTTAATTTTTTTTTTTATTGGTTCAGAGTAACCTACTAAATGTAAATTATTATTTTTAAAATCAATAATTTTTTTTCCCTTCTTATCTATTACATAGGCACTAGAAACATTCCATTCGCTAGGAATAGTCCAATCAAAGACTTTTGTCCCAGACTTTATGCTTTTAATTTTAAGTGAAGGATGTTCTTTTTTTATAATATTTAAAGTTCTTCTTATACCTTCACCTGTAATACTTCGATTTATTTTAAATAGTCTTTTTTTAGAGAGAGAATAATATTTTTTTACACTCATTCAAATTATTACTGCTTTAAAAACATAACAGTAAGCTCAGCAACTTTTATTCCGAATTTTGTCATTGTAGCTCTATTAATTGCAACACGCTCATCTTGCATAAAGATCCAGTCATCAAACGTAATTTTGATATTTTTTCCTTTTACAGGAACAAGTAAAACGTACTCGAATTTAAAAGCTGGACCATATGAATATCCTTTGGCAGTTCCCACTACATCAGAAGCAGTACCTTCATAATTGTGCTCGTCTATTTTTTTTATTTTCCACTGTCTTGTTTGTTTTTCTCCATCTGTCCAATCAAAAACTTCATCTAAGATCAATTCTGAACCGTTCCATTTACCATTTAAATCGGCTTTAAATTGTCTTGTAACATCCCCTGATCTATTTTGTAAAACTCCCCAGGCTTTAACATTTCCTGACAAGTATTCTTCAATAATCAATCTTGGTTTTTGATCTTTAAAATCCGTTGGTTTCATTTTATTCGCACACCCTGTAAAAATTAATAAAAAAACTATACTTAAAATTTTTTTCATACACTCTGATTATTAGACATTGAGAATTGAATCAAGTTAATGTTTTTTGATTTAAACCCAGCTTCACAATAAGACAAATAAAATTCCCACATTTTCTTAAAAGTGTCATCAAAGCCTAATGGTGAAATATTCTTCCATGCATTTAAAAAATTGCTTTTCCAAATATTTAATGTTTTCGCATAATCATCTGAATACGAGTTAACTACGTCTAAAGAAAGTTTGTGTTTTTTTATCAACCGTTTCATAAATTTTTCTGACGGCAAAAATCCACCAGGAAAAATATATTTTTGAATAAAATCTTCACTACCTCTGTATCTTTCAAATAAGTTATCACTTATTGTTATTCCTTGAATTGCAGCAGTTCCATTGCTTTTTAATGCATTTTTTATAGTACTAAAATACTTATCTAAATAATTTTCACCGACTGCCTCGATCATTTCAATAGATGCAATGTTGTCGTATTTATCCTTAACATCTCTATAATCTAAAAACTTTACATTAACTTTATTATCTAATCCTGATGCAAAGATTCTATTTTTCGAAAATTCAAATTGTTTTTTTGAAATTGTTATACAGTCAATTGAAACATTATAATTTTTTGCTAGATATTCTGAAAAACCTCCCCAGCCACATCCGATCTCTAGAACTTTATTTCCTTCTTTTATATTCAGAAGATCAATTAACTTTTGATACTTATTTATTTGCGCTTTTTCTAAACTTTCATTCTGATTCTTATAAATTGCACTTGAGTATGTAAGTGATTTATCCAACCATTTGGAAAAAAAATCATTTCCCAAATCATAATGTTTAGAAATATTTTTTAAACTTTTTGACTTAGTATTTGATGCAAATATCTTCTTAAGTAAATTTTTAAGTTTCTGTAATTTTAAGCTACCTGAAAAAGAATAAACAAGCTTCACATTTTTAGCTGTTATTTCAATAAGATTCGTAAGGTTAGAAGTGTAAAAATCTTTTTTCATATGGGCTTCTCCAAATGCAGAGCTTCCTCCTAATATAATATTTGTAAAAAAATTTGGATTATTAATCTTTATATCTGCAGATAGCTCGGACTCTAAATTACCAAAATGAAAAACTTTTCCATCGTAATTTATTAATTTTAAATTTCCATTTTCTAATTTTTTTAATTTATTAAGAATAAATTTTTCTGAAATTTTCGATAAACTCATTAATATTCCTCATAACTTAGATTGTTAAAAACTTTTTTATCTCTTTTTCTGTATATTGCTCCCTTTTTCCATAAAAGTAATGCTTCAAAGTGTATCGAGCTTATTATTTTGAACGTCATTAAAGGATATCTGAAAAAATTTATCAATAATTGCTTAAAATTAAATTCTTTTTTATCACCAGTTTGCGTTGCGGTTAGTACTGTTCCCTCTGCATCTGTTTGTCTAATCATTACTGATAATCTTTGATTAGGGTTAATTAATTTAAAATTATAAAACGTTTTCATATCTATAAACGGAGATACATAAAATTTTTTTTTGCACTTCTGTTTTATTTCTCTGCCATTTTTTATTTTAAATATATATGTATGTTGTTCATTAAATGTATTTTTAACCTCATAAAATATTGATCTTAATTTATCATTTTCGTAACAATAAAAAATACTTAGCGGGTTAAAAACATAACCAAAAATTCTAGGGTAACAAAGTATTTTAATTTTTGAAATATTTCCTTCTATTTTATATTTTTTGAGATTAGATATTACCCATTCTTTAAGACAGCTTCCGTCTCTATCGCCATGATCTTTATTGTAAAAACTGAAAATATTAAATTTGTTATGAGAAAAAATACTAATAGATTTATCTAATTTTTCTATTTCATCTAGATCAATAAATAATGAAAAAGTTTTGTAATTTAGGAAATGTTTTACAGGTTTAAATCTTGTGTGGTTAACTTCACCATTATATATACAAGAATTCATCAAGTTTTAAATTTATTTACTAATTCAATAGATGATTTTAATCCATCTTCATGAAAACCGTAACCAAAATAACTTCCACAAAACCAGGTTCTTTTGTACCCTTGTATGGATTGGAGTTCATTTTGCAATTTTGTATTTTCTGAATTTAAATAAGGATGAGTAAAATTAACCTTCTTAATCACAAATTCTTCGCTAATTTTGTAAATTGGATTCAACGTTAAAAAATAATCTTTATTAGTATTTAAGTTTTGTAGTTTGTTTAGCCAGTAAGTAATACAAGTTTTTTCTCCATCAGAGATTGAGTTCCAACTTGACCAAGCTCGTTTTCTTTTAGGCATTAACTGTTCATCCGTATGCAAATAAGCATTATTTTCAACGTAACTAAATTTACTTAATATATCTTTTTCCTTTTCAGTTGGCTGTTCTAATAAATTCAAACTTTGATCAGCATGAGAAGCTAATATGACTTGATCATAGTCCAAATATTCATTTCCTATCATTATTCTTACATTGTCGTTACTTCTAGATACTTTTGTTACTTTGTAGTTTTTAAAGATCTCACCGCTTATTCTATCGGTTGCTTTTTTAACATATGTTCTGCTCCTATTAGTAACCGTATACCATTGAGGTCTATTTTTTAGTTTGAACAAACCATGATTTGTAAAAAAATCTAAAAAGAATTTAAATGGCATTTCCTTAGCTTTATCAAATGGCATTGACCAAATTGCAGCTACCATTGGTATCATGTGATATTCTATAAAATATTTTGATAATCTTTTTTTATTTAAAAAATTACCTAATGTTTCTTCTTTAGTTTCGTCATTAAGATAGGTGGGAGCAGCTTTATAAAATGAGATTATTTCTCCAATCATTCTTATAAAATTAAAATTAAATAAATTTATTTTATTAGCAAAAATTCCACCTAAACCAGTTCCACTGTATTCTATATTTGAATTTTTGATAGAAACTGCAAAAGACATATCGCTTTTTTCATACGGAACTTTTAACTCTTCAAAGAAATCTATTAAATTTGGATACGTGAGTTTATTAAAAACAATAAAACCAAGGTCTACTGGTGTAGTTTTATCATTTTCTTTTATATCGTAAGTATAAGAATGTCCTCCAAAGTGATCAGCCTGTTCAAACAAATCAACTTTGAATTTTTTTGAGAGAAAATATGCTGAAGATAAACCTGAAATTCCTGAGCCAATGACTGCAATTTTCATTGAATGATTTATGCAGCTTCCTCTTTATATTCGTCCATTGATGGACATGAACATACTAAATTTCTATCTCCGAAAACGTTATCTACTCTAGCAACTGGTGCCCAATATTTATTATTTTTAACATACTCAGTTGGAAAAGCTGCTTCTTCTCTTGAGTAAGCATGCTTCCACTCGCTGGAAGCTAATTCGACATAAGTATGAGGTGCATTTTTCAGCGGGTTATCTATTTTGTCAAACTTTGATGACTCCACTAAATTAATTTCTTTTTTAATTTTTATAAGTGCATTACAAAATTTATCGATCTCCTCCAAATTTTCACTTTCAGTTGGCTCAATCATGATTGTACCAGCAACAGGCCATGACATTGTTGGAGCGTGGTAACCAAAGTCAATAAGTCTTTTTGCTAGATCCTCCTCAGAGATTCCTGAACTTGCTTTTATCGGTCTGATATCAATTATGCATTCATGTGCAACATTCCCATTTTTTCCAGTGTAAAGAACTTTGTAATCTTTGGATAATTTTTTTGAAATATAATTTGCATTTAAAATTGAGACTTGCGAGGCTTTTTTCAATCCTTCAGCACCCATCATCTTTATATACATCCAAGATATTGGAAGTATGCTTGAGCTACCCCAGGGTGCAGCTGATACAGCTCCCATTCCATTCTTAGGGCCAGCTTCTTTTATAATTTCGTGTGTTGGTAAAAAATCTGCTAAGTGCTTAGCACAAGCTATTGGACCCATTCCTGGCCCTCCTCCACCGTGAGGTATACAAAATGTTTTGTGTAAATTGATATGACAAACATCCGGTCCAAATTTTCCTGGTTTTGCAACGCCCACAAGTGCGTTCAGATTTGCTCCATCCATATAAACTTGCCCACCGTGATTATGAATAACTTCACAAATATCCATGATTTTTTCCTCGAATACTCCATGAGTAGAAGGATAAGTTACCATTAAAGCAGCTAAATCTTTTGAGTGTTTTTCAGCTTTGTTTTTAAGATCGTCTATATCAACGTTTCCATCATCGTCACAGTTAACTACAACCACTTTCATCCCGCACATTTGGGCACTTGCTGGATTAGTTCCATGAGCTGAGTCTGGAATTAGACAGACGTTACGATTTTCTTGTTTATTATTTTTATGAAATTTTCTTATAGTCATTAGACCTGCATACTCTCCTTGAGCCCCAGAGTTAGGCTGTAAAGAAACTGCGTCATATCCAGTAATTTCTTTCAGATCGTTTATTAGATCATTAAAAAGTATCTTATAACCTTCCATTTGATTTGTAGGAACAAAAGGATGTGGAAGTGAAAACTCTTTCCAAGTAATAGGAATTAATTCTGCTGTTGCATTGAGTTTCATTGTACAAGATCCTAAAGCAATCATTGATCTATTAAGAGCAATATCACAATCTTCAAGTTTCTTTAAATATCTTAGCATCTCAGTTTCAGAATGGTATTTGTTAAAAACTGGATGAGTTAAGTATTTTGAAGTTCTTAAAAGATTTTTTGGAAGATTATCTAGTTCAACCTTAACGTCTTGTTTTATAATTTTAGAAACTCCAAATAACTTTAATAGTAAATTGACGTCATCAAGCTTTTTTGCTTCATCAAAAGCAACTGATAAATGCTCTTCATCAACTTTTCTAAGGTTTATACTCTCTTTTAATGCAGCTTCATAAATAGGATTTGTTTTTTCATTGGTCTTAATTGTAACGGTATCGAAGAAATTATCTGATAAAATCTTGAAACCATCTGTTTTAATGTTATCAGCAAAAATTTTAGCTAGTTTAGAAGTTCTATTCGCTATTTTAAGTATTCCTTCAGGTCCATGATATATTGCAAAGGCAGCAGAAATGATGGCTAGTAATGCTTGAGCGGTGCAAATATTGCTTGTTGCTTTATCTCTTCTAATGTGTTGCTCCCTAGTTTGTAAAGAGAGCCTGTATGCTTTTTTTCCGTGTCTATCTTTTGAAACGCCTATAATTCTTCCCGGCATTGATCTTTTAAATTCCTCTTTGGTTGCAAAAAATGCTGCATGAGGTCCACCGTATCCCATTGGAATACCAAATCTTTGAGCGCTGCCAACAGCAATGTCAGCTCCAAGTTCAGCTGGAGTTTTTAATCTAGCTAAAGCTAATAGATCACAAACCAAAATAGCTTTTCCATTTTTTTTATGTATTTGACTAATACTTTCACTAGGATCGTTTATCTCACCTAAAGTTCCCGGATATGATAAAACTCCACAAATAATATCTTCGTTAATTTTAGAAAGTTCTTTTTTTTCATCACCAATGATTAATTCTAAACCAAAAGGTTTTGTTCTTGTTTTTATGAGATCAATTGTTTGAGGATTGCAATTGCTTGAGATAAATATTTTTTTTGAATTAGTCTTATCCAATCTCTGGCTTAAACCTACTGCTTCTGCGGTTGCTGTTGCTTCATCTAATAAAGAAGCATTTGCAATATCCATGCCTGTTAAGTCAATTATTGATTGTTGAAAATTTAAAAGCATTTCAAGTCGACCTTGCGCTACTTCAGGCTGATAAGGTGTATAAGACGTGTACCATCCTGGATTTTCTAAAATATTTCTTAAAATTACATTAGGTGTAATAGAATTATAGTATCCCATTCCAATAAAATTTCTAAAGATTTTATTTTTTTTTGAAATAGATTTTAATTTTTTTAAAGCATCATTTTCGGACATTGGTTTATCAATTTTAAGATCATCTTTTAATAAGATCTTTTCTGGCACAGTGTTGCTCATTAGATCTTCTAAGGATTTATATCCAACATATTGTAGCATTTTGGATTGGTCTTCCTCAGAGGGACCAATATGTCTTTTAATAAATTCTTTTGAATTATCGTCAATCATTTAACTTGGGTTCTCCTTGCAAAACTTATCGTATTCATCTTTTGACATCAGGGAGTCATACTCACCTTTGTCTTTAATCTTTAACTTAAAAAACCAGCTTGCTCCTTCAGGGTCTGTGTTAACGCTACCAGGATCATCTGCTATAGCTTTATTTCCCTCAGTAATTTCCCCAGAAATAGGAGAATAAACGTCACTTGCGGCTTTGGTAGACTCAACAACAGCAGCTTGACCTTCTTTTTCCACTGCTTTTCCCGCGTCAGGAACTTCTACAAAAACAATATCCCCTAACATTTCAGTTGCATGTTTCGTTATCCCAACAGTGGCTACGTCGCCATCCAATGAAACCCATTCATGTTTCTTAGAAAATTTTTTTTCGCTCATATTTAACCTCCTCCTTATTTAACATAACTTTTTTTATAAAATGGAAGTTCAGAAATTTTACCCCCATATTTTTTTCCTCTTACTTCAAGCTGAATAGATGTACCTATTTCGGAAAATTCTGATTTTACGTATCCCATTGCAACTGGGGCGTTTACACTCGGGCCAAATGTACCGCTAGTAACGAATCCAATTTCATTATTTTCTGATGAAAAAATTTTTGTATTTTCTCTAGCAATTACTTTTCCATCTGGCTTAATGCCGACTCTAATTTTTTCACTTCCTTTAGCTAAAAGATCTTTTATTGTTTCCCATCCATTAAAGCCGCCAACTTCTCTTCTTTTTTTTGCTATAGCCCATTTCAAATTAGCCTCAACCGGATTTATTTTTTCATTTAAATCGTGGCCATATAAACATAGACCGGCTTCTAATCTTAATGTATCTCGAGCTCCTAAACCAACTGGCTTGACTTTATTCGAAATTAAGTAATCGATAAACTTTTCAACTTTATTGTTAGAAATTGAAATTTCAAAACCATCTTCACCTGTGTATCCCGATCTTGTTACATAAAGTTTTTCACCTTCATAATCAAAATTATTTCCTGTCATAAATTTTAAATTTGCAACACCAGGTATTAATTTATCTAAAATCTCTACAGATTTTGGACCTTGTAATGCTATCAAAGATAAATTGTTGTTTAAAAGATGTTTATGATTATCTTTTAAAAATTGTGAAATTTGTTTTATGTCGTTTTCTTTGCAAGCAGCATTTAAAATTATACAAAAACCTTTTTCTGTTCTTGTAATAATTAAATCATCAATTATTCCACCTTCGTTATTGAGTAAAAAGGAATACTTCGAATGATTGATTTTCAAATTTTTTAGATCTGCTGGTATAATTTTTTCAAGAGACTCAATTAATGTTTCATCACCTTCTAGAAAAAATTGCCCCATGTGTGAGACGTCAAAAAATCCAGCATGAGTTCTTGTAGAAATATGCTCTTTAACTATCCCCTCTTTATACTGAATAGGCATTTCATAACCTGCAAAAGGAACAAACTTTGCTCCAAGGTTTTTGTGATAATTGTATAAAGCTGTTTTCTGTATCTCCATAATAACTCTTCTTTATCAACCCCATCTGTCTATGTACCTGAGAGATTTAATCCTTCGGTGAGGCCAAGGCCTGCTTTCCAGAGTTATTATGGTAACGGTCCTTTTGCCTGAGAGTTTCCGGGGTGGTTGCTCCTTCGGCGCCAAATATTGGTCTCTCCCGTTACGTCGTGGACTCTCCTCTAATTGTAATAAAAAGTCAAATGCAAATTATTCAGGTCTTGCTATGTTTTTTGTCAAAACTCTTTAATATTATTGCTGAAATAATGACTAATCCACCTATGAATACACTTATTGGAGGAATTTCATTTAAAAATAACCATACCCATAAAGGTCCACATAATGTCTCCATTAACATAAGCAAACCTACAGTGGCTGAAGCTGTCGTCCTTGAACCAATGGTTATACATATAAATCCCAGTGCTAATTGGGGAACACCCAATAAAAAACCCATAAAAAGATCATGTGAAGTAAATTCAAAAGATTTAGATAAAATAGCGCCATAAATTAAACTAAAAATCCCAGAGTAAAGCATTGCTGGGACCATATCTAAATTAGAATTTTTTCGTATAATCATAACGTAAATTGCAAAATTAATTGGAATAACCAGTGCGACTAGATTGCCAAATAATGAACCTGTTGAGATTGAGTCTCCAACCATTATTAGGATTCCGCTCATAGCTAAAAAAATTGAGGATGATCCAATTAAAGAAATTTTTTCTTTTAGATAAAAAAATCCAAAAATTGCTAAAAACATAGTCTGAGTACTAATTATGAATACAACATTAGCTACTGTCGTATTATCCATAGCAATAATAAAAGCAACGAAGCTAAAAGACATTACAAAGCCTCCTAATACGCCTGGAACTCCTGAGTCCTTGATTACTTTAATTGCTTTATTTTTATAAGTGAGTGATAAAAATAGAATAAGTGCAACTATAAAAAAAAATGACCTTAAAAATAATATTTGCCAAACATCAGCTTCTTGAAAAGATCTAACAATAAAACCTCCCCAACTTAAACAAAATCCTCCAAACAAAAGAAGAATGTATCCTGGGATTTTATATAGAAATTGCATTTAAAATTTTCTTAAAATTTTATTAAAATAAAACTTCAAAGTTAAAGCTCTGAGTATCATAAAAAGCATTAAAGAAAACCATAAACCATGATTTTCAAAATAATCTATTAAATAAATTGAAGCTCCAATAAACCCTATAACAGAGACGATCATAGCGTTTCTTATTTCTTTTGTTTGAGAAGCTCCAATAAATATTCCATCGAGTTGGTAACAAAAAGATGCAACAGGAGGAATTATGATAATCCATATAAAATGCTGGTAAGAAATAAATCTTAAAATTTCTATATCAGTTATAATATTGATAATTTCCTTGAAAAGTAAAAGATAAAGAACTGCAATAATTAAAGCAGTATAAAAACTTACTTGAATAGAATTTTTAACAACAGAAAGAAAAGATATTTTATTCTTTCTACCAATAGTAAATCCTACTATTCCCTCTGTTGAGAATGCATAAGCATCCAGAAAGAAAGCAGCTAAAATTATAAACTGCATTAATATTGTATTTACTGCTAGATAATCTTCTCCTAACTTAGAACCTAAGTAAGTTACCCATAAAAAGGAGAAAGTTAGAAATAAAGTTCTAATAAAAATATCAAAGTTGATATTAAATAATCTTAAAAGCTTAGACTTAATAATTAACCTTTCAAATTTTGGTATGATTTTAAATTTCTTAATAATGTAATTGTATGTAAATAACGAGAAAATTATCACAGTTATATAACTTGCAAATAAAGTTCCTAAGGCGACACCAAATACATTTAAATTATAAGATAAAACTAATATTGAACTAAAAACAATGTTTAGTATTGATAATGTTACAATTAACAAACTTGAAATTTTAGTCTTTTGAATTCCCAGATAAAAACCCACCAAAATATAAATAGCTAATTCAGCTGGGACTGAAAAAACTCTTACATTTAAATATGTATTTATTAATTCTTGCGTTTCGGATGAAGTTTTAAAAAAATGTCCTATAGATAGATAAATTAATGGTTTTAAAATTATTATTATTAAAGCAATTCCCATCGCTATGATGAAGTTTCTTAATAATGTTTTAACTATCTCATTATAATCACCTCTTCCAAGTGCTTGAGAAACAATTCCAACAGTTCCCATTCTTAAAAAACCAAAACTCCAAATAATCATCGTCATCACAGATGTTGCAATACTCGTTGCAGCTAAA
>CACMJB010000008.1 GCA_902613915.1 uncultured Pelagibacteraceae bacterium
AAATATTTAAAAAAAAGAAAAATAGAAAAAATAAAGGATATAATTTTAAATCTCCCCTATTCTGAAACGGATAGGTCAAAAATACTTAAATTAAATGAACTTGAAGTCGGAACCATTTGCTCAATTAAAGTAAAAGTAAAAAAACTTAATTTTCCTAGAATAAGAAATTTACCAAATAAGATAATCTGTGAAGATGAAACTGGAAAAATTGATATTGTTTATTTTAATAGCCGTGAAGGATATCTAAGAAAACTTTTTCCCTTAAATGAATGGATCATTATTAGTGGAAAAATTAATTTTTTTAATAAAAAATATCAAATAACAAATCCTGATTACGTCACAACAATAGAAAATCAAGATTATGTTGTTAAGAATATACCTAAGTACAATTTAACAAAAGGTATTAATGAAAAAAAATATAGATCAATAAGTGAAAAAATCATATCGAATATTCCTGAAATTAATGATTGGCTTGATGATCAATTTATCAAAAAAAATAAGCTACTTAATTGGAGTCATGCTATTAAAAATCTTCATTTAAACGAAAAAAAGGATAATAAATCAAATAGTTTTAGAAGAATAGTATTTGACGAAATTTGTGCAAATTTTTTATCTTTATCAGAAAATAGAAAACGAATTAGAAAAAGAAAAAAAGCAAAAGTATTTGATAATCAAAAAGTTGAGTTTCTTATAAAAAAACTACCATTTAAACTAACTAATAGTCAAAATGCAGTTCTTGAAGAGATTAATCAAGATTTACTTAGCAATAAAAGAATGTTTAGAATTATTCAAGGCGATGTAGGTTCAGGCAAAACTATTGTTTCACTTTTATCAATTTATAATGTTACACAAAGCGGTTATCAAACTGCTTTAATGAGTCCAACTGAAATTTTAGCAAAACAACATTTTGAGTTATCAAAAAAAGTATTTGGTAATTTAGTAAAAATAAGATTTTTAACTGGAAAAACTGAGTACAAAGAGAGGAAAAATATATTAAAAGAATTAAAAGAAGGAAAGATTGATTTAATTATTGGAACACATTCATTATTCCAAAAAAAGATTGAATTTAATAATCTAGGTTTAATTGTAATAGATGAACAGCACAAATTTGGTGTAAAACAAAGAAGTGACTTAGCAAAAAAAGGTGGAAACAATTGTGATGTGCTATTAATGTCTGCTACTCCAATTCCAAGAACTATGATGATGTCACTCTATGGGGATATGGATATTTCTAAAATTAATGAAAAACCTGCTGAAAGAAAACCAATACAAACATTAAGCAAGCCAGAGAAAAAAATAAATGAGTTATGGCCATCCATTAAAAGACAAATCGAGTCTGGAAATCAAGTTTTCTGGGTATGTCCATTAATTGAAACGTCTAGTTTTTTAGATTATTCATCAGCAAAAAAGAAATATGAAATTATTAATAAAAAATTTCCCAATAAAGTTGGGCTTATACATGGGGAATTAGATAAAGAAGAGAAAGACATAATCTTAAATAAATTTCTAAAAAAAGAAATTTTTATTTTAGTTTCAACGACTGTTATTGAAGTTGGTATAGATTTTCCTAATGCAAATTTAATTATAATTGAAAATGCTAATAAATTTGGTCTAGCTCAGTTACACCAATTAAGGGGAAGAGTTGGCAGAGGTCAAAAACAAGGCGTATGTATTTTATTATTCAAAGAAGGATTAAGTAAAAATGCAATAAAAAGAATTAAAATATTAAAAAACTCGGATGATGGTTTTTTTATAGCTGAAGAAGATTTGAAATTAAGAGGTTTTGGAGATCTAATTGGATATCAACAAAGTGGGATTAAAAACTTTAGATTTGCAGATCCTTTACATCATGAGGACTTGTTTCAATTAGCGGAAAAATATGTTTTAGATATTCGAGATAATATTAATGAAAAAAGATACTCTTTTCTTTTAAAGTTATTTGATAAAGCTGAAATTATTAACGTAGAAGAATTTTAATTAATATTTGTTGTCCCTGCTGAAACAATAAATTTAGATGCCTGTTCAAACGAAATATCAAGAAAAATCAAATCTTTCTTCGGAACTAGTAAAAGGAAACCACTTGTAGGATTTGGTGTTGTTGGAACAAAAACATTAATTAAATCTTCTTTAATCTTTTCTTTAATTAAACCTTCATTTTCTTTGGTTGCAAATCCAACAGCCCATACACCTTTGCGTGGGTATTCTAATAATACAACACTTTTTTGTTTGTTGTCTGTTTTAGTGAAACTTTCAGTCATTTGACCGATTGCAGAATATATCGTTCTTAAAATTGGGATCTTTTTAAGTATATTATTAAATAACTCAAAAAATTTTTTTCCCAAAAAAGAAAGCGACAACCATCCAATAAAAGTAATGATTACTAGTGCTATTAAAATTTCAACACCAGGAATATCAAAAGGTAGGTAATTATTAGGGTTAATTTCTTTTGGAATAACCTTGCTAGAAATTCTTATAATAAACAATGTTAAATATAATGTTATTCCAATTGGAATTAAAACAACAACACCCGCTATAAAATTATTTCTTATTTTTGCAAAAATTGACTTTTTTAATGATGGCTCAGACATATATTAAGTATAGCTTGAGTAAATAATAAAAACTATTATCAAAATAAAAATTGCAATTAATATTTTATTATTTAAAATCATGAATCTAATAAATGTATAACATAAATAGACGTAAATTTCTTGGCTATTTTGGTTGTGGATGCTGTTCTTTACTTTTACCTTCTTGCTCCACTGTTCCAATTACTGAACGAAAGCAACTTAGTATAATTCCAGAGTCTAAAATTAATGCACAAGCTGCTGCTGCGTATGAACAATTTAGAACAAAAACAAAATTAATTACCTCTGGATCTCAATTAGAAGAAATAAGAGAAATAGGAAAAAAAACGGAAGTTGCGGTAAGTTCTTTTTTTGAAAATCAAGGTAAAGATGATCCTACTAGAAATTTTGGATGGGATTATGTTTTAGTAGATAACGATAAAGTTGTAAATGCATGGTGTATGCCTGGTGGTAAAATTGCTGTGTATACGGGTCTTCTTAAAGTAACAAAAAATACAAATGCTCTTTCAGTTGTTATGGGTCATGAAATAGCTCATGCTGTTGCAAGACATTCTGTTGAAAGAATGAGTCACGCAATGACAATAAATTTAGGAACTACTGTTGCAGATATTTTTTTAGGTGGGGCAATTAATAGAACAAGAAATACTATAGGACAAAACACTGGTTTGGATATATTTCAATTAGGTATTATGAATCCATTTGGTAGAAAACAAGAAACAGAAGCAGATTATTTAGGTTTAATTTTTTCTTCACTATCAGGATATGATATTAGAGAGTCGGTTAAACTCTGGGAGCGTATGGCTGAAAAAAATAAAGGTAAGGAACCTCCCGTATTTTTAAGTACGCATCCAAGTAGCAAAAAAAGAATTGAGAATTTAAATAACTGGATAAGTGATGTTATAATTAAATATCCACCAATTAAAACGTAATTGGTGAGCCCTGATGGACTCGAACCATCGACACCCTCCTTAAAAGGGAGGTGCTCTACCAACTGAGCTAAGGGCCCTTAAAAGAGATCTTTTATATACTTATATTAAAGATTTCAAATAATTAATTAAATAATTTTATATATTTTTTGTAGAAAGGTTTAAATGTGCCTTCTTTTATATTTTTTCTTATTTCGCGCATAAATTGTTGGTAAAAATTAATATTATGTAATGAAATAAGCATTGAAGCCAACATTTCATTGGATCTGATTAAATGATTTAAGTAACTTTTCGAATATTTATTCAAATTTCTTATAGTGCAATTTTCATCTAAAGGTGTCTTGTCATTTTGATATTGTGAATTTTTTAAATTTATCTTCCCTTCCCAAGTAAAAGCTAAACCTGTTCTGCCTGATCTTGTAGGCATTACACAATCAAACATGTCTATACCTTCATTTACAGCACCCAAAATATCTGAGGGAGTGCCTACACCCATTAAATATCTTGGTTTATTTTTTGGTAGATAATCTACAGTTTCATTTAAGATTTTAAACATATCAGACTGTTTTTCTCCAACAGCTAGACCACCCATGGCATATCCGTTAAAATCGATATCAATTAATTTTTCTATACTCTTCATTCTTAGATCTTTAAATAAGCCACCTTGGGTTATACCAAATAAACCTTTTGATTTATCATTTCCAAACTCTATTTTGCTTCTTTTTGCCCACTTTGTAGAAACATCTATTGCTTTAGATAAAATTTTTTTATCTAAAGTTAGTTTAGGGCATTCATCAAGAACCATTAGTATATCTGAATTTATACTTTTTTGAACTTGTATGCTTTTTTCTGGACTTAATATTATTTTTTTTCCATCTAGATGTGAAAAAAATATAGCTCCTAAATTTTCATCAATTTTATTAAACTTAGATAAGGACATTATTTGATATCCACCTGAGTCTGTAAGAACAGGCTTATTCCAATTCATAAAATTATGAATTCCATTAAATCGATTTAGTATTTCGATACCTGGCCTGAGTAAAAGATGATATGTGTTACCTAAAATAATTTGAGTGTTAGTCTTTAAAATATCATCATTGAATACTCCTTTCACTGTACCTTGAGTACCAACTGGCATGAAAGCAGGTGTATCAATTTCTCCTCTTGAAGTATTTATTTTACCTAGGCGAGCTTTATCGTCTTGAGTAATTAACTCAAAAGAAAATTCTTTTTTGAGCATTTAAACTATTTTGATTTTAAGGAAATTATTTTGTCAGGATCTGGAACAGCGCCACTATTAGGGTCACCTTTTTTTATCATATCAATAAATTCCATACCTTTGATTACTTTTCCAAAAGCAGAATATTGTCTATCTAAATGTGGAGCTGAGTCGAAACAAATAAAAAATTGGCTGTTAGCGCTATCAGGGTCTGCAGATCTAGCGGCAGATAAAATTCCTCTAGTGTGAGCTATATCAGTAAACTCTGCTTTTAAATTTGGCAGATCTGATCCTCCGGTGCCGGCTAAAGATAGATTAAAATCTGGACTGTTAGTGTTACCAAACTTTACATCGCCTGTTTGTGCCATGAATCCATCTATTACTCTATGAAAAACTACTCCATCATACTTTCCAGAGTCAGCTAACTCTTTAAATCGTTTTACGTGATTAGGAGCTTTTTCTGGATAAAGTTCTATTTCAACGTCACCATAAGTTAATTTTAAAATCATAATATTTGCTTTCGCTGATAAACTAGCAGATAAACTAAAAATTAGTATAAATAAATAAAAAAATTTCTTCATAAAATTTTATTTTTTAACATTTTTACAGTTGATTTCGTCACAAATCTATTAATATTTCCTCCTAGACTTGCAATTTCTTTTACGAATTTAGAAGAAATAATTTGATTTTCAACATCTGACATTAAAAACATAGTTTCTATTTTTGAATTAAGTTTTTTATTCATTCCAGCTAATTGAAATTCATACTCAAAATCTGAAACTGCCCTTAAACCTCTGATTATAGTATTTGCTTTAAATTTTTTACAAAGATCTATTGTTAGATTGTCAAAACTAATTATTTTAATTTTTTTTTTACTTAATTTTAAATCTTTAAATAAAGAATTATTAATTATATCTAGTCTTTCATTTATTGAAAAATGATAGTGCTTATTTACATTATCTGTAGTTGCAACAATAACTCTATCAAATATATTTAATGATTTTTTAATAACATCAATATGTCCAAAAGTTATTGGATCGAAAGTTCCTGGATAAATAGCTGTATTCATTTATTTTATATTATCTTCAATTTTAATAACTGAAACTACTTTTTCTGTACCTTTTAAACTTTTTATCCGCACACCTTGTGTATTTCTGCCAGCAACTCTAATTTCTTTTACAGCACAACGCATGATACTTCCTTTATCTGTTGATAATATTATTTCATCACTATCATTGACTACTAATGTAGAAGAAATATTACCGTTTCTAGGGGAATTAATAATCCCTATTATACCTTTACCCCCTCTATTTGTAACTCTGTAATCAAGATATGATGAACGCTTACCATAACCATTCTCAGAAACAGATAAAATGAATTTATCTACACCATTTTTAATTTTTTTATCATTGCTAATTGTCTTAGCATCTATTTTTGTATTATCTAAAATCGAAAGAGAAATTACCTTATCTTTTTCTTTAAGTTGAATTCCTTTAATTCCTTTAGATGATCTGCCTTTAAATAATCTTAATTTTTTTGATTTGAATCTTATGCATTTTCCAAATTGACTACTAAGCAAAATATCTTGATCATCTTTGCAAATCTTAACACCTATAATTTTATCGTCTTGATCTAATTTCATTGCTATTTTTCCGCTATTATTAATATTGATAAAATCCTCTAAGGTATTTTTTCTTACATTTCCTTTTGATGTTGCAAAAACTACCATTAAATTTTTCCATTCTGCCTCATCTTCAGGCAAGGGCATTATAGAGCTAATAGAATGATGGCTTTTAAGTGGTAAAATATTAAATATAGATTTTCCTTTAGAAGCCGCTGTCCCTTCTGGTATTTTGTGTGCTTTAATTTTATAGACTAATCCTTGCGTAGAAAAAAATAATACTGGTGTGTGAGTATTGGCAGTAAATATTTGTACAACAAAATCCTCTTCTCTCGTGGATATACCAGTTTTTCCTTTTCCACCTCTTTTTTGAGCTTTCAGAGAGCTCAATGGACTTCTTTTGATATAACCTTGATTTGTAATGCTTATAACTACAGACTCTTTTTGGATTGTCTCTTCAATATTATAATTAAGAACAGCATCGATAATTTGTGTCTTTCTGGGAGATGCAAATTTATCTTTTATATTTTCCAATTCTTTTACTATAAGTTTATAAAGTTCTTTTTTAGAATTAATTATTTTATTATATTCAACAATTAGCTCAGCTAATTTGCTAATTTCATTTTCAATTTCACCTATTCCATATGCAGTAAGCTTTTGTAATCTTAATTCTAAAATTGCGTTTACTTGTTCATTAGATAATGAGTAACTTGTAATATTTTTCTTTTTTTCAATAAGAGATATTAGTTTTGTGCTTTTTTTAATTTTCCATTTTTTTGAAAGTAAGTTTTTTTTAGCTGTCTCTGTATCTTTAGAGTTTTTAATAATTTTAATTATTTCATCAATATTTTCAACAGCAGTGGCAAGACCAATTAATATGTGAGCTCTTTCTTCTGCTTTTTTTAAATCAAATTTTACTCTTTTAATGACAGTATCTTCTCTGAACTTTAAAAATTCAGAAATAAATTCTTTTAGGTTTAAAATTTTTGGTTTGTTGTTAACTATTGCTAATGTATTAAAACCAAATGAACTTTCTATGTTAGTTAATTTATAAAGTTGTCTTCTAATTGTTTCAGGCTCGATACCTTTTCTTAATTCTATAACTACTCTAATACCTTCACGGTTAGACTCGTCTCTAATATCTCTTATACCTTCAATTTTTTTATCTCTAACTAATTGTGCAATTTTTTCTATTAATATAGATTTATTAACTTGATACGGAATTGATTTGATTATTAAAATATCTCTGCCACCTTTTTTATCCTCAAATTCTATTTCCCCTCGGATTTTAAATGAACCTCTTCCTTTATTGTATCCTTGTTTAATAATATCTTTTCCTATTATTATCCCACCAGTTGGAAAATCAGGTCCAGGAATGTGCTTCATCAATTGCGCAACTGTGATATCTTTATTGTTAATATAAGCTATGGTGCCATTAATTATTTCACCAAGATTATGTGGGGGTATACTTGTAGCCATTCCAACTGCAATTCCTCCTGCCCCATTTACTAAAATATTTGGATATTGAGATGGTAAAACTTCAGGTTCTTTTTCAGTTTCATCATAATTGCTTCGGTAAGAAACAGTATTTTTTTCTAAATCTTCAGTTAAAAATTGAGCAATTTTTCCAAGTTTAGTCTCTGTGTATCTCATGGCTGCAGGTGGATCGCCATCAATAGAACCAAAGTTACCTTGGCCTGATATCAATGGAACGCTCATTGAAAAATCTTGGACTAATCTTACCAAAGCATCATAGACAGATTGATCTCCGTGTGGATGATATTTACCAATAACATCTCCCACTATTCGAGCCGATTTCCTGAAGGGTTTAGACCAGTCGTAACCTCCTTTATACATTGCATAAATTATTCTTCGGTGAACAGGTTTTAAACCGTCTCTAACGTCTGGTAATGCCCTACTTACAATTACGCTCATAGCGTAAGATAGATAAGAAGAACTCATCTCATCTTGAACGAATATAGGTTTGAATGTTTTGTTCGTTACCGTATTTTTTTCCATGAAATATTAGAAAGGAATTTCATCATCTAAATCAGAATTATCTTGACTTAGGTTATCATTAGGTAAGGCACTTTTGTTATCTGATACTAGATTTGAATTACTATTATTTCCTCTGCTGTCTAACATTGTTAAACTTGAGTTATACCCTTGTAGAACTATTTCTGTAGAATATTTATCTTGGCCAGTTGCTTCGTCTTTCCATTTTCTTGTACTTAATGCACCTTCAATATAAACATTAGCACCTTTTTTTACATATTGCTGAACTACATTTACTAAACCTTCATTGAAAATTACTACTCTGTGCCATTCTGTTTTTTCTTTTCTTTCACCGCTCGACTTATCTTTCCAGCTTTGGCTTGTGGCAATACTTAGCCTTGCAACGCTTTTACCATTAACCATTTGCTTTATTTCTGGATCTGCGCCTAAACGACCTATTAATTGAACTTTATTTAAACTTCCTGCCATATTAATTTGAATAAGTTGTGATTATTTATTAAAACTATAAATTTATATCATAATAAGCCAATAAATATAAGATGTATGTTTAATTAAAAAAAAATATGTTGAAAAAAATCGTTGTAAAAGGCGCAAAAGAACACAATTTAAAAAATGTTTCTCTTGAAATACCAAAAGAGAAATTAGTTGTAATAACTGGTCTATCTGGGTCAGGTAAATCATCTTTAGCTTTTGATACAATTTACGCTGAGGGACAGCGAAGATACGTAGAAAGTCTATCATCTTATGCAAGACAATTTTTAGATAAAATGAAAAAGCCGAAAGTTGACCTTATTGAGGGATTGAGTCCGGCAATTTCAATTGAGCAAAAAAATACATCAAAAAATCCAAGGTCAACAGTAGCGACAGTTACAGAAATATACGACTATATGAGAGTATTGTTTGCAAGGGTTGGGATACCCTACTCACCATTCACTGGTAAACCCATAGTTTCACAGCCTATAAGTGAGATGGTAGATAAAATTAAAAAATTACCTAAGGATAGTACTATCTATCTTTTAGCACCAATTGTTAGAGGTAGAAAAGGAGAATATAAAAAAGAAATTCTAAATTATAAAAAGCGAGGTTTCACTAAAATTAAGGTAAACGGAAAATACTTGAATATTGATGATTTTCCAAATTTAAACAAGAAATTAAAACATGAAATTTCAATAGTTGTAGATAGAGTAATTCTAAACTCAAATCTTGGAAATAGACTAGCGGATAGTGTTGAAACAGCTGTTAATCTCTCAAACGGTTTATTGGTTGTTGAGTATGAAAATGAAACTTTACCAAAGAAATTTAGAAAGTTAGAATCTGTAACATTCTCGTCTAAGTTTTCGTGTCCAGAGAGTGGTTTTACCATAGAGGAAATTGAACCTAGACTTTTCTCTTTTAACTCACCTTATGGAGCCTGTGAAGAATGTGAAGGTATAGGTCACAGTCTTAATGTAGACCCTAACTTAGTAGTATCAGATCCAAAAAAAAGTCTTCAAGATGGCGCTATTGAACCATGGGCTAAATCTACTTCTATGTACTATGCCCAAACATTAGCCTCTTTAGCTAAGCACTATAAAATCTCAATGAGTGATCCATGGAGAAAAATACCAAAAAAAATACAAGATGTTATTTTATTTGGATCAGATGAAGATGAAATAAAATTTTCTTACGATGATGGTTATGAAGCTTATACAACAAAAAAAACATTTGAAGGAGTCGTAAACAATTTAGAGAGAAGATATTTAGAAACTGACAGCGAGTGGAAAAGAGAAGAGATTTCACAATATCAAAGCGAAACTAATTGTGAAAAGTGCAAAGGCATGAGATTAAAAGATGAAGCTCTTTGTGTAAAAATTAATAAGTTAAATATAAGTGAAGTAACAGAAAAATCTATAGATGATGCCCAACAATGGTTTGAAAATCTTAAAAACGTATTAACAGAAAGAGAAAATAAAATTGCGCAGCACATTTTGAAAGAAATAAATGAAAGATTAAATTTTTTATTGAATGTTGGTTTGAACTATCTAACATTATCAAGAGAGTCAGGTACCTTATCAGGGGGTGAAGCTCAAAGAATTAGATTAGCATCGCAAATAGGTTCAGGTTTGACAGGTGTTCTTTATGTACTTGATGAACCATCGATTGGTTTACATCAAAGAGATAATAAAAAACTTATTAAAGCTTTAAAAAAATTAAGAGATCTTGGAAATACTGTGATTGTTGTAGAACATGATATTGAAACAATGGAAAATTCTGATCATATTATTGATATAGGGCCTGAAGCAGGACTAAATGGAGGTCAAATTGTTGCGGACGGATCTGTTAAACAAATAATTCAAAATCCAAAAAGTATTACTGGAGATTATTTATCTGGAAAAAAATTTATAGCTGTTCCAAAAAAACGTAGATTAGCAAAAAATGGAAGGTTTATTGAAATAAGTGGAGCAAGTGGAAATAATTTAAAAAAAGTAAATTTAAAAATACCAGTTGGAACTTTTACTTGTGTAACTGGAGTTTCTGGAAGTGGAAAATCAACTTTAATATTACACACTCTTTATAACGCATTTAATTTACTTTTGAATAAAAATAAAAGCCGTAAAGTTCCAAAAGCTTTTACAGGTTTTAAAGGTACAGAATTAATTGACAAGATTATAGATATAGATCAATCCCCTATTGGACGAACGCCTAGATCGAACCCAGCTACTTACACAGGTGCATTTGGTCCGATTAGAGATTGGTTTGCGGGATTACCTGAGTCAAAAGCACGTGGATATAAAGTTGGAAGATATTCTTTTAATGTAAAAGGCGGTAGATGTGAAACATGTGAAGGAGATGGTGTGATCACTTATGAAATGCATTTTCTTCCTGATGTTTTTATACCGTGCGATACATGTAAAGGAGCTAGGTACAACAGAGAAACCTTAGAAATTAGATTCAAAAATAAAAATATAGCAGATGTTTTAGATATGACTGTTGATGAAGGATGTGAATTTTTTGAAAATATACAAAGTATTAGATCAAAGCTGATCACACTTAAACATGTAGGTTTAGGTTACATGAAAATTGGTCAACAAGCTACCACGCTATCAGGAGGTGAAGCTCAAAGAATTAAATTAGCTAAGGAATTATCAAAAAGACCAACTGGAAGAACATTATATATTTTAGATGAGCCCACGACCGGCCTACACTCTCATGATATAAAAAAACTGTTAGAAATTCTTCAAGCTTTCGCTAATACTGGAAATACCGTTGTTGTGATAGAACATAATCTTGACGTTATAAAAACAGCAGATCATATAATTGATATGGGTCCTGAGGGTGGTATAAATGGTGGTAGAATTATAGCTGAAGGTACTCCTGAAAAAGTGGCTGAGGTAAAAGAGAGTTTTACTGGTAAATTTCTTAAAGAAATCATGGGTGATAACTCAATGAAAAAAACTGCCTAAAGGCTTTAATTATGTTATAAAGGAATCATGACAGGTATATTGCAATCATTATCAAAAACAGTTCACCTTTCTCTAGCTTTAGCGATTTTATTGTTTTTAGGTTTACATTTTTTTGGTGATGGTTTTGCATTTGACACAATCTTTTGGAGCTGGTTGTTTAGATACATTCATGTAACAGTAGGAATTATGTGGATTGGTTTGTTATGGTATTTTAATTTCGTTCAGATACCTAATATGCCTAAGATTTCAGATGAACAAAAACCAGCGATTGGAAAAGTAATTGCGCCTGCCGCTTTATTCTACTTTAGATGGGCAGCAGCTTTTACAGTTATATCTGGATTAATTCTAGCGTGGCTGAATGGTTATGTTCACAGTGCAATGATACTTGGATTAGATGGTTCAGGCGGTAAAAACTCTGCTATCGGTATTGGTATGTGGTTAGGTTTGGTAATGGCTTTCAACGTATGGTTCGTAATATGGCCAAATCAAAAGAAAGCTCTAGGTATGGTGGAATGTACACCAGAAGTAAAAGCTGCTTCTGCTAAAACAGCAATGTTATTTTCAAGAACAAATACCCTGCTCTCTTTACCAATGCTATTAACAATGGTAGCAGCTCAAAATATTTATTAAATTAAGGGACTATTTTTTCTTCCTCTTTTTCAAGAGTTTTGTAGCTAACTTTAAAAAATTTTAATATTGGGGAAGCAACAAATATCGAAGAGTAAGTACCAATAAAAACACCTAAAATCATTGCAAAAGAAAAACCTCTTAAAATTTCTCCGCCCAAAATAAATATTGAGAATAAAGCTAATAAGGTTGTTACTGATGTAATTATTGTTCTAGCAAGTGTTTCGTTAATAGATAAATTGGCGATATTTGCTATTTCAAGTTTATGATACTTTCCTAAATTTTCTCTAACTCTATCATAAATTACCACTGTATCATTCATAGAGTATCCAACTATGGTAAGTACCGCTGCAATAATAGATAAATTTATCTCTAAAGACAAAAGTGAAAATACACCAAGTGTAATTACAACATCATGAAATAATGCTACAATAGCACCAACGCTAAACTGCCATTCAAATCGAACCCATATATAGAAAAGCATTGCGGCTAATGATAAAGTAATAGCCATTATTCCTGATTGTAAAAGTTCTGCGCTAACTTTTGGCCCAACGTTTTCAACACGTCTAAAATTTATTTCAGAATTTAAACTATCAGAGAGTTTTTTTTTTATTTTAGGTATTAGATTGTTGTTATCACCTTGTTCTTCAACTTTAATTAAAAAATCACCTTCTTTACCAAACTTTTTAACATTTACATCACCTAGGTTCATGTCATTCAAAATATTTCTTATTGAAGAAACGTCTGTATTAGTTGTTCTTAATTCTATTAAAGTACCTCCTTTAAAATCAATTCCGTAATTCAATCCTTTAAAAGTTATGAAAAAAACACTTAATATAAATAAAATAATAGAAAGAATATTTGCCGGCTTAAATTTTGATGAAAAATTATAATTAATCATTAAATTTTGATTTCCTTATTATTATTTAACACTACGAGAGATGTTAAATGTCTCGCTAAAAAATATGCTGTAAATAACGTAGTCACAATTCCAATTCCTAATGTAATAGCAAATCCTTTCACTGGACCAGATCCAAAAGCAAATAATATCGCTGCTGCGATTAATGTAGTTATATTGGCATCTAGAACTGTAATTTTAGCTCTAGCATATCCGCTATCAAAAGCATGAATAATAGATTTTTCTGTTTTTAATTCTTCCCTTATTCTCTCAAAGATCAAAACATTAGCATCAACAGCCATACCAACTGTTAATATAATTCCAGCTATACCTGGTAAAGTTAATGTGGCTTCAAGAATAGTTAAAATTCCAACTAACATAATTAGGTTAGCAATTAGGGCAGTATTGGCAATTAAACCAAATATCCTGTATTTAAAAAACATAAATAGTATTACCAAAACAAAACCTATAATTAATGATGTTACCCCAGATTTAATTGAGTCTTCACCTAAATCAGGACCTACTGTTCTCTCTTCAACTACTAAAAGAGGTGTTGGTAAAGCACCTGATCTTAAAAGTAATGCAAGATCAGTAGCCTCTTGAAAAGTAAAATTTCCTGAAATCATTCCATTTCCAGAAGTTATCGGTTCGTTAATATTTGGAGCACTCACTATCTCACCATCAAGAACTATTGCTAGCCTCTTTCCTACATTATCAGTAGTAGCTCTTCCAAATTTTTGAGCACCTAATCTATCTAGAGTAAAAGATACTGTAGGCTCATTATTTTGATTTTGTATACTTGGTTGAGCATCTATTAAATTTTCACCACTCATAACAATTCTCTTGCTGACAAATAATTTTTCTCCATTTTCAGAAATGAGTTCTTCAGAACCAAACTCATCATTTTCAGAAACTAGCCTAAAGTTTAATTGAGCAGTTTGTCCTAACAAAGATTTTATTCTTTCTGGATCTTTTAAACCTGGTAATTCAACTAAGATTCTTTTTTCACCTCTTTGAAGAATGGTGGGTTCTTTTGTTCCCACATCATCAATTCTTCGTCTTACTATTTCTATTGACTGTTTCAAGGCAGAGTTATTGATAGTTAATAATCCAAATTTAGAAAAACTAATTTCGATCTCATTATTGTTATTTTTTTTATAATCTAGTTCGAAAGACCTATAATTATCTAGATAAGGGTTAACCACATTATCTTTTTTAGAGAAAAAGAGTAATTCAAATTTTTCGACATCGTCAACAATCAAATTCAAATTTTGATTATTAATTTTGAAATTTTGATAGCTTAATCCATTGTCTTTCAATAATTTTTTAATTGGAATTACTTTTGATTGAATTTTTTCTTCAACCAAATTGTCAGAGTTTATTTCTAATAAAAGATAAGATCCTCCTTGAAGATCTAAACCTAAGTTAACTTTTTTATTTATTATTTTATTTTCTTGAAAATTTAAAATAGAGAAAAAACTAATAAAAAGAAAAATAATGTAAATTATTAATACATTTATTTTTGAGAAATTTAACACGAAAAAGAATTATTTTTTAACTTCTTCTTTTTTAAGCAAGCTAGTGATTGTCGATCTAATAATTTGTACTTTTGTATTCTCCCCAATAATTACTTCGATGCGATCATCTTCCATAACTCGATCGACTATACCGATTATACCACCAGATGTTATTACTTCATCGCCTCTTTTGAGTGAATCAACCATTGTCTTATGGTCTTTAACTCTTTTTTGCTGTGGTCTGATTAGAAAAAAGTAAAAAATAATAAATATTAAAATTAGTGGAATGAATTGTGCAAATCCTTGTCCGCTCATGCAGAAAGAAATATAGGAAAAGTTCTAATTAAACAAGCAAATTTTAATTAAATTTTATCTTGGTTATTCATGTACTTTCTCAAAACAAGTGGAATATTTACGGAACCATCTTCGTTTTGATTGTTCTCTAATAAAGCTATCATTAATCTGCCTACAGCCAATCCTGAGCCATTTAACGTTCCAAGAAATTCTGAACCTTTTTCTGATTTAAATTTTGCACCCATTCTTCTTGATTGAAAAACGCCACAAGAAGAACAACTAGAAATTTCTCTATATTTATTTTCAGAGGGTATCCAAGCTTCTATGTCGTAGGTTTTTTCAGCACTAAATCCCATGTCACCAGATGACAAAAGCATAACTTGATAAGGGATTTCAAGTTTTTCTAAAATTTTTTCAGCACAATTCAGCATTCTATTTAGCTCTTCAATGCACTTATCGGGCTCAACTACACTAACAAGCTCAACTTTATAAAACTGATGCTGTCTGATCATGCCTTTTGTATCTTTTCCGTAACTTCCAGCTTCTTTTCTAAAACAAGGTGTAGAAGCTACGAATCTTTTTGGTAATTGTTTCTTATCAATATTTGATTTCCTTACAAGATTTGTAAGCACTACTTCAGCAGTTGGTATTAAAAACTTTCTCTGGTCAGTATTTTCAAATTTTATTTCAAATTGGTCTTCCTCAAATTTAGGCAGTTGACCCGTGCCAAACATAACCTCTTCATTTACTATCAAAGGTGGTGAAATCTCAGTATATTTGAATTCATTAACATGTGTATCAAGCATAAAATTAATTAATGCTCTTTCCAGTAACGCATAGTTTTCTTTTAAAACAACAAACCTTGATCCTGATAATTTAATTGAGCTTTCAAAATCGATATTGTTATTTTTTGAACCTAACTCAACATGAGATTTTATTTTGAAGGAAAACTTTTTTATGCTGCCCTCTTGTTTAATTAATTTATTAGATTTTTCATCCTTTCCGATGGGAACATCATCTAAAGCAATATTGGGAAGAGCGTGAATTATTTTATTGATCTCGCTCTGACTATCAGATTGCTTTTTTGATAAAATTTCAATTTCGTCCGAAATTTTTTTTGATTTTTCAAAATTTATTTTATCTTTTGATTTAGATAAAGATTTTTTTTCTTGTTCCAGGCTTTCTTTTTTACTTATTAATTCTCTATTTAAAGCATCCTTTTTAGTAAAATCCTCTATATTAAAATTAATATTTCTTTCCATTAATTTTTTTTGAAAGGTTTCTAAGTTTTTTCTTAAATCTTTTATATTATGCATCTTTTAATTTTTCTTTATTGGCTTTTTTTTCAGTGAATTTAACAGTTATTATAGATAACTCATAAAGTAATAAAAGTGGAATTGCCAAACCTACTTGTGTTATTGGATCTGGTGGAGTTAGGATAGCTGCAACTGTGAAAATTATCACTATAATATATCTTCTTGATTTTTTTAAATATTCTGAGTTAACAACTCCAATTCTTGCTAGAAGATTTAATAATATTGGTAATTGGAAACTAATTCCGAAAGCAAAAATTAATCTCATTATTAAAGATAAATACTCGTTCACTTTTGCTTCTAGTTGAATTGGTAAACTTGAACTTGTACCCATTGTTTCAAAAGATAAGAAGAATTTAATAGCTAGTGGCATCACCAAATAATAAACTAGCATTCCACCAAATAAAAATAGTATTGGTGTTGATATTAAATAAGGTAATAAAGCTTTTTTCTCATTTTGATAGAGCCCTGGAGCTATAAATTTATAAATTTGTATTAATAAAACAGGACTTCCAATAAAAATTGCTGAAAAAAAAGCAACTTTTAAATAAGTAATAAAAGTTTCGTGTAATGCAGTAAATATAAGTCGTCTAGATGTCGGGTCATCTTTAACTGCTTCAGCGTACGGATTTACTAAAAATGCGTATATGTATTCTGCAAAAGTGTAAGAAATTATAAAAATTATAAATATAAATACGATTGATTTTATCAATCTTGAACGTAATTCTGAAAAATGACTTGTGAATGAATTATTTTCGCTCATTCTCATTTTTTTCTTTATTGATTTGATCAGAATTAGTTATATTTTTTTCAATATCTACTTCATCTGTAACTGAAGTAACTTCCCTTTGAAAACTGCTTATAGTATTTTTTAATTTTCCAAAGAAAGAACCTATTTTTTTAAGAGCTATTGGAAATTCTTTTGGACCTAAAACAAGAATTGCAATTATAACAACCGTTAAAATCTCTAACCAACCAATTTGAGGCATATTGGATTATTTATTTTCAGAATTATCGTCTGAATCTTTTTCTGAATTATTGCTTCCAGCAGATGGGTCATCGGACATACCTTTTTTAAAACTTTTAATACCTTTAGCAAGATCTCCCATAATGCTTGATATTTTTCCTTTTCCAAAAAGGATCACAACTAAAATTGCTATAATTATTATTCCTGTCCAGCCTATATTTCCCATATAGAAATTATATACAATAAATCTTCTTAAATATATATGTTTATTTTTCTTCCTCTGGTGCTTTTTTTATCGCCTCATCAATATCTTCATAAATATTGTTTTTTTCTTTGAGTGACTGCTCTTTAAAAAATTTGCCTGTACCAAATATTGACTTATCAATACTAGATGTATCAATTAACCCTGCTGTACCAAGTTCATCAATTGTTGGTAAATCAGAAAGTTTCTGGATATTAAAATGATTTAAAAAATTTTCAGTCGTCGCATATTGTATTGGCTTACCAGGAACATCTTTTCTGCCAGCAGGTCTAACCCAATCCAATTCGAGTAATATATCTAACGTGTTAGAGGCAAACGATACGCCTCTTATTTCCTCAATTTCTGATCTAGTAACTGGTTGGTGATAAACAATAATAGCTAATGTTTCTACTGTAGCTTTAGAAAGTTTTTTTTGTGTTGATTTTTGAAGCGCCATTAATTTAGATAAATCCTCAGCTGTTCTAAATGACCACTTATTTTTTATGCAAACCAAATTAATTCCCCGGTTTTTATAAATTTCTTTTAAATTATCTAAAATTTTTTTGATGTTTGTATCTGTTTGAATTCTTTTTTCTATAGTTTCAATATCAAGTGGTTCAGATGCAGCAAATAATATTGCTTCAACTTGTCTTTCTAATTTTGAAGGTAAAGATGGAAAATTAATTATATTATCTTTTTTTTTGCTAGACATTTTAAGCTTTTTTAATCATCAATTTTTCAAATAATTTTCTTTGAGATACTTTTACTATTCCTTCTTTAGTTAATTCTAAACTAGCTGCGAAAATTCCTGCAATTCCAGATTTTTTCATCTCATTTTTTGAATAAAATTTTGGAATTAATTCATTAAGATTTTTCCAATCTTTAATTTTATCTAAATTATTTCTTATTTGTTTAATTCCTTCCTCTGTAGTTAAAACTGGTAATTTTGGAATACTTATACTTTGAAAAGTTTTTTGCATCTGAATACCAGCATATGTTTTAAGAAGTTCGTATAGAGATACGTCATATACAGGAGTATTTATAGATCTAATACCTCCTTTCATACCTCTAGTAAATATATGAACTCCTAATCTTTTTTTTTGTAACATTTGATCTGACAATATTCTAATTAATTCAAGTTTTTTTAGTTGTAGTTTAAGTTTTTCTGCTACTTCTAATGCTTTAAAATCATCATCTTCATCTTCAGGTAACAAAAGTTTAGATTTTAAATAAGCCAACCAAGTAGCCATAAGTAAAAACTCCGAAGCAGTTTCTAAATTTAGATTTTCATTTTCTTTGATAAATTCTAAAAATTGATCAGCTAGCTTAGTGATTGATATCTCAGCTAAATTAACTTTTTGTGATTTTGCTAAATCTAAGAGAGCTTCAAGCGGACCACTATAATTAGGAATGTTAACTGAAATTTGATTTGATTCCATTAATAATTTTACCTTAAAATTTTATAAATTTCTGATGTTTTTTTTACAGTAAATTTGTCTATATATGGAACAGATTTAATCAATTTTAAGTTGTCTTTAATTTTTCCTTCACAATAAAGAACTAAATTGCAACCTGCCTCGAGGGCTTTTTTTGCATTTGTTACTAGATCATAGTTTAAAGCTTTCATTGAAATATCATCTGACATTAAAATTCCTTTAAAACCAATTTTTTTTCTAATAATTTTATTAATAATTTTTTTTGAAAAAGTAGATACATTTTTATTATCAATTTTTGAAAACAGTATATGCGCTGTCATTGCTAATTTTGCTGAATTAGATTTAAAAGGAAAAAAATCTATTAAATTTAAATTTTTTTCACTTAAATTTACCTTAGGTAAAAAAATATGACTATCTTGAGCTGCACATCCGTGACCAGGAATATGCTTAATTACAGAAATGATTTTATGTTTTTGACACTCACGAACTGTAATATCACCTAAAATTTTAACTATTTCTCTATTATTTGAAAAACTTCTTAAGCCAATAATTTTACTAGTATTCTTCCTTAATACGTCTAAGACAGGTATAGTATTAATATTTACACCAATAATCTTGAGTAAATTGCATAAAGATTTTAAATAATTTTTATAAATAGATATTGCAGATTTTTTATCTTTCTCAAAAATTTTCCCAAAGTAATTAGCATTCGAATGATGATTAAAAATATTTTTTAATCTTGAAACTGTTGAACCTTCTTCATCAATTAAAATTGGAAAATTTTTACTTTTAGAACATTTTTTAATTTGATTAACCAGTCTTTGTGTTTGTTTTAATGAATAAATATTTCTTTTAAATAGAATTACACCCCAAGGATTTTCTTTTGAAAGAAGAATTTTCTCCTTTTTACTTAAAGTTTTTCCTTTCAAACTAATAATAATAGCTTTTTTTTTCATTCTGATTTGAGAAGATTCCAAAAACTTCTTGGTCTATCATTTTTTATTTCGTTAGAAAAACCATCATTAAATTCAATTACATTATCAGTATCATTCTTAAGAATTGGCAAACTTGATATTTTATCATTAAGTATTTGATCAATATTATTCCGATTAAACTCTTTATTTTTAATGTTTTTGTTAGAGGAATAGTATTTATATGTACTTCCAAAAAATATTATAACTAAAATAAACAAAACTATACTTACAAATTTTTGCATTACATTTTATCAGGTAAAGAGACTCCAAGTATTCCCATGCCATTTTGAAGTACAATGACAATAAGGTTCATAATTGCTAAAATTTCATTTCTTCTTATTTTTTCATTCTTAATAAATTTATATTTTTCGTCTTCATTACCTTTACTCCAATAAGAATGAAATAAAGTTGCTAAATCATATAAGTAAACAGGTATTTTATGTAGATCAAATTTATTTGAAGTAGACTCAATTATTTTTGGCCATTCGAATACTTTTCTCAGTATTTTTTGTTCAATTTCATTTAATTGAAAATCCTTATCATTTAATTCTACTTTATTAGTAAATTTAATTTTTAATGATCTTAAAATTGAATTTATTCTTGCATAAGCATATTGAACATAAAAAACAGGATTGTCTTTGTTTTTTTCTTTAAATTTATCAAAATCAAAATCTATTTCTACATCATTACTTCTGTTTAACATCATGAATCTAATTGGATCTTTCTCTACTTCATCAAGAAGATCTTGAGCTGAGATAAATTCCCCAGCTCTTTTTGACATTTTAAATGGTTGACCATTTTTATAAAATTTGACTAATTGGCAAATTTTACAATCCAACAAAATTTTATTATCTGATAAAGCTGATACAGCTGACTTAATTCTTTTTATGTAACCGGTATGGTCAGCGCCTAATATATTAATAAGTTTATCATATTTTCTATCGACTTTGTCCATATGATAAGCAATATCATTCGCAAAATAGGTCCAAGATCCATCATTTTTCTGAAGAGCTCTGTCTGTATCATCACCAAATAAGGTAGATTTAAAAATTAATCTTTTAACTTTTTTCCAATTCCTTATATTTTCGCCCTTTGGTGGATCAAGATATCCTTCTTCCACACAATTTTTTGCTTTTAAAGTATTTATCGCTTTATCAACCATGTTTTTGTTTACTACGTCTGTTTCAGACAAAAAGTTATCATGTGATATGCCTAACTTTTTTAAATCATTTTTGATTAAATACATTGAAGCTTCTAGTGATTTTTTTTTTAAAAAATCATAATTTTTATCAAAATCAGTCAAGTTGAGTTTTTTGTTTTCACTCAGAATATTTTTAGCTATATCTTTGACGTAATCGCCTGGATAAAGATTTTCTTTATTTGGAAATGGTTTTTTTTCTTTAATCTCTATGATTCTGTGATGCACTGACTCAACAAAATTTTTTATTTGGTTACCATAATCATTAATATAATATTCTTTAGTTACTTTATTCCCATTAAACTTCAGTAAGTTAGCCAACACATCGCCATATATTGCTCCTCTACAATGACCTACATGCATTGGACCGGTTGGGTTAGCTGAAACAAACTCTATATTGTAAGTTTTATTTGATTTGAAACTTCCATACTTTTTATAGTTTTCTAAAATAAAATTTATGTTTTTGATTAAAGCAGAATTAGAAAGTTTAATATTAATAAAACCTGGTCCTGCAATTTCGATATCAGCAAAATTTTCTATATTATCAAAAAAAAGTTTCTTTAATTTTTGAGCTAAATCTTTAGGATTTAATTTATTTGATTTGCCTAAAACCATTGCAATATTGCAAGACAAATCAAAATTAAATTGTGAAGGTGGTATCTCTAAACTAACATTCTTTAAATTATCGATATTATTTAAATTTAAAAGAGATTTATTTTTTAAAACTAGATTTTCTATCTCTTTAAAATGATTTTCGAAAATATTCATCGTATTTTATTATATAAATTTATTGCATATCTATCAGTCATACCAGCAATATAATCACAGATAGTTCTCTCCAAATCACTATTGTTTCTAATATTAGTTATAAATTTTTTTGGATTTTTTCTAATTTTAACAAAAAGTTTTTTAATTATATTCCTTCCTAAATTTGTTTTTGAGTGTACTTTTTGATGAAAATACATTTTTTTTTTCAAAAAACTTTTAATTTGGTTATCAAATTTTTTCATTTTATCTGAAAAAGTCACTATTTGATTTTTTGCATTATAAACGTCTGTTAAATTTAAAATCTTATTTTTTTTCAAATTTTTTTTAGTTGTTTCAATAACATCACTTACCATTTCATTTATTGTCTCCCTTATAATTTGTCTGATAATTATATCGATTGAGTATTTTTTTTGCTTTTTTTTATGCTTTAATACTATCTTATTTAAAACTGGTATATTTTTTAAATCACTTAACATGAATAAATTTGATTTTAATCCATCCTCTAGATCATGACTATTATATGCAATATCATCAGAAATTGATGCGATCTGTGCCTCTAAAGATGAGTTAGTCTTAAAATTAATTTTCTTTCTAAAAAAATCTCTTCCTAAAATTTTATTAATTTTTGATAAGTTTTTAACTGGTCCATTATGTTTTATTAAACCATCAATAGTTTCAATTGAAAGATTTAAACCTTTGAATTCATAATATCTATTTTCTAAGATTGTAATAATTCTTAAAGTTTGTACATTGTGATCAAAACCTCCGTAATTTTTCATACATTTATTTAAAGCCTCTTCTCCAGCGTGGCCAAAAGGAGTGTGTCCTAAATCATGGGCTAAACTTAGAGTTTCAGACAAATCCTCATTTAAGTTAAAAAATTTTGATAAGGTTCTAGCAATTTGTGAAACTTCTAAAGAATGTGTAATTCTTGTTCTAAAATGATCTCCAGAAGTATTAACAAATACTTGGGTTTTGTGTTTTAACCTTCTAAATGCAGTTGAATGAATAATTCGGTCTCTATCTCTTTGAAAGTCATTTCTTAAATCAGTTCTTTTTTCTATAAAGAATCTTCCGCTAGATTTAAGTGGAACTGCATATTTAGCTAATTTTTCAATTGATTTTTTTTGCATGCTTAATACATAGATTATATACTAGATATACATTGTTTATGGAAAAGAAATTAAATTTTACTGATCAAGCTTTAAATCAAATAAATATAATAACTAAAGATAAAGATAAGAAGTTTTTTAGAATCACTGTCCAAGGTGGAGGTTGTTCTGGATTTAAATATAATTTTGGTTTTGATACAAAAACTAATGATGATGATGTTGTTTTTGGTAAGGTAATTATTGATAGATCCTCTCTTGATATCATCTCTGGGTCTGTTGTTGATTTCAAAAAAGAGATGATTGGAGAGTCATTTGTAATTGATAATCCTAAAGCAACTGCCTCTTGTGGTTGTGGTCTGTCATTCTCAGTTTAATGAAAATTATATCTTGGAATGTCAATTCTGTAAGAGCAAGAATAGAAAATATAAAAAATTATATTAAGGACTCTGATCCAGATATACTCTTGTTACAAGAAATTAAAACACAAAATGAGAATTTTCCAACCGATGAATTTAAAAATTTAGGTTACGTATCATACGTATTTGGTCAAAAAAGTTACAATGGCGTTGCTATAATTTCTAAAAACGAACTTAATAATATCAATCTTAATTTTATCAAGGACGATTTAAAGCAATCACGAATAATTACCGCTGATTTAAAGTTTAAAAAAAAAATTATAGTCCTTGTAAATATATATGTCCCTAACGGAAACCCTGTTGATACAGAAAAATATGAATACAAGAAAACATGGTTAAAAAAATTTATAAATAATATTAAAAAAAATGTTCAAAAAAAATCAAGTATACTCATCGCTGGGGATTTTAACATTATTCCTGAAGAAATTGACGTGCATGATTTCAAAAGATATGAAAATGATGCATTAGGAAGATTGGAAATTAGAAAAAAATATAGAGAACTAATTAATTTGGGTTTTAAAGATGTCTATCGTTTTAAAAATAAAACAAAACAAGAGTATACTTTTTGGGACTATTTTGCAGGGTCTTGGCAGAAAAACTATGGTATGAGAATAGATCATTTTTTACTTTCACATAATTTAATTGAAAATGTAAAATCAATTAAAATAAATAAAAAACCAAGATCTAAAGAGAAACCTTCTGATCACACACCAATCGAATTAGAAATTATTTAACTCTACCGTATATATCTTGATACCTAACAATATCTGTCTCTTTTAAAATTGAGCCTAATTGAGCTTCAATCATCTTAACCGGTTTTTTATAAGGATTTTCAATTCTGTGTATAGATTTTACTGGAATAAAAATAGTTTCATTAGGCTTCAAAACAAATTTTTTTTTATTTAGTGTGATTTTTGGAGTACCTTGAGTTACTACCCAATGTTCAGAACGATGAAAATGTTTTTGAAGACTTAAAACTCCTTTAGATTTAACATATAATTCTTTAATTAAAAAATTTTTTCCATTATACAAATTTGTATATCTGCCCCAAGGTCTGTAAAAAATATTTTTTTTTCTTTGATATTTTGTTTTTAATTTATCATAAACTTTACAAATCTCTTTCCAGCTGCCTAGATCAGACCAGGGTATATTTAAATTTATAGCATTAATATATTTTGATTTTTCCAATATTGCATAATCAAAAGAAATTGGTTTGCATTTTAAAAAATCATTTTTATGAAGATAGTAAATATTATTTTTTAATTTTGATTTGTTTACGGAATTTAAACAATTATTAAAGTTTCTATTTTGGAACTTTTTAAAGTTATTAATTATTGATTTTTTTGTTAAGAAAAACATTCCAGAATTCCAATAGGCATTTTTTTTAATAATTTTTTTTGCCTTTTCAAAATTAGGTTTTTCAATAAATTTTGTAACCTTGTTTTTGTTTTTTATTTTTTTCGATAAAAAATAACCAAATTCAGAAGAAGGATTAGAAGGTTTAATACCAAATATAAAAATATTATTATCTGTCAAATATTTTTGGTTTTGCTTAATGGATCGATTAAACAGTTTTGTTTTTTCAATTAAATGGTCCGAGGTTAAAAAAATTAAAGGTTGTTTTTCCGGGATTTCTTTTATTAAAACTGAACTAAGCATAGCAGGTGCAGTATTTCTTTTTGCTGGTTCAAGTATAATTTTATATTTTTTAAAACCTTTTAATCTTAAATTTTTTTTAATCTCACTTATGTATTTTTGATTGGTGCTTATTACTGGATAATCGAAAATCGAATTTTTAACTCTCTCTAAAGTTTTTCCAAATAGTGTCCAATTTCCAAAGTCGATAAATTGTTTTGGTTGATGATGTTTTTTATCAGACCAAAGTCTTGTGCCAGAACCACCACATAAAATAACTGGACGTATTTTCATTAAATTTTTGAATATTCTTTAACTTCTTTTTTCTTACCTGGGTGAGTTGGAGCTCCGAGGTAAGCAGGTCCAACTGTTTGAGCATATTTCCATATTGTACCCGATCCAAAACTTGATTTTTTTTCTTTCCATTTTTTTCTTCTAGCTTTTAATTGAGCGTAAGTTAGTCTAACATTAATCGAACCTTTTTTCGCATCAATATCAATTACATCTCCATTTTTAAGAAGTGCAATTGGGCCGCCCATTGCAGCTTCTGGACCAACATGACCAACACAAAAACCTCTAGTAGCACCTGAAAATCTTCCATCAGTAATAAGTGCAACCTTTTCACCTTTACCTTGGCCATAAATAGCTCCAGTTGTTGAAAGCATTTCCCTCATTCCTGGGCCACCTTTTGGACCTTCGTATCTGATTATTATTACATCTCCATCTTTGTATTTTTTTGTTTGCACTGCTTTCATTGCGTCTTCCTCATTATCAAAACATCTAGCTTTACCTGTAAATTGTAATTTTTTTAATCCCGCAATTTTTACGATTGCTCCTTCTGGGGCTAGATTGCCTTTTAACCCAACAACACCTCCATCTGGAGAAAGTGGGTTATTATATTCTCTTAAAACTTTTTGATTAGTATTAAATTTTATATTTGCTAAATTATCTTTCATAGTTTTTCCTGTAACAGTCATACACTCACCATGAATATAACCGCCCTCATATAAAGTTTTTAATAACATAGGAACACCACCTGCTTCCCACATATCTTTAGCTACATATTTTCCACCAGGTTTCAAATCTGCAAGATAAGGTGTTTTTTTAAATATTTTTGCAACGTCCATAAGATCAAATTTTATTCCAACTTCATTTGCTAAAGCTGGTAGATGTAAAGCAGCGTTAGTTGATCCTCCGGTAGCTGCAACTATTGTAGCAGCATTTTCTAAAGCTTTTTTTGTTACGATATCACGTGGTTTAATATTTTTTTCTAATAAGTTCATTACTGTTTGACCACTATCAAAAGCATACTTATCTCTTTCTTCATAAGGTGCTGGTGTTCCTGCGGAATATGGTAATGCAAGACCTATTGCTTCAGATACACAAGCCATAGTATTAGCAGTAAATTGCCCCCCACACGCTCCTGCACTTGGACAAGCAACTAATTCTAATTCTCTTAATTCGTCTGAAGACATTGTTCCTGATGAATGTTTGCCAACAGCTTCGAACACATCTACGACTGTAACGTCTTTTCCCTTAAATTTTCCAGGTAAGATAGAGCCACCATAAATAAAAACACTAGGAACATTTAGTCTCAGCATGGACATCATTAAACCTGGTAATGATTTATCGCAGCCAGCAATCCCAACTAAAGCATCATAGCAGTGCCCTCTAACAGTAAGTTCGGCAGAGTCAGCTATTATCTCTCTTGAAATTAAAGATGATTTCATACCCTCATGACCCATTGCTATACCGTCCGTAACGGTTATTGTGCAAAATTCTCTTGGTGTCCCACCGCTCTCTTTCACTCCTTTTTTAACCGATTGCGCTTGTCTCATTAAAGCTGTGTTGCAAGGAGCAGCTTCGTTCCAAGTTGAAACAACACCAACAAATGGTTTTGCTACATCTTGTTCTGTTTCTCCCATAGCATAGTAAAATGATCTATGAGGAGCTCTGTCTGGACCTAGAGAAGTATGACGACTTGGTAATTTTTTTTTATTAAATTTTGACATTTTTAATTGATACTAGATACAATACTTCTTAATTTGCTATCTTCAATAGTTAATTCTTTAAGTAATTTTTTATCATTTTGAACAATTTCCTTGGGAGCATTTTTTATATAAGCCTTATTTTTAAGTTTATTATCCAAAGCATTTATCTGTTTATTTAAGTTATCAATTTTTTGAGAAATTCTAATTTTCTGTGATACTAAATCAATATCTTCATTAAAATTTAAAGAAATTTTTTCATTTTGGGACAAAATTTCAATTGAGTTATTATCGATTTTTTTCGATTTTAAAATATTTTCTATTCTGCCGACATGTTTAGCTAGAATTAAGTTATTTTGAATTATTTTTCTTAACTTAGATGATTTTTCCAAAAAATGAACATCACAATATAATTTAGGAGTAATTTTTAATTCTGATTTTGATGATCTTATACTTGAAATAAATTCAATTAAATCATTTATATCTGTACAGTTTTTTTTAAACTTATTTATCGTTTTATATTCTGGCCACTCAGATAGAATCAAGTTTGTTTTAGTTAATTTTTTATAATTGTTCTTAATCCAAACTGTTTCGGTAAAAAAAGGAATAAATGGATGCAACAATTTAAGTATATTCGACATCATAAAAGAGGAAAATAATCTAGCTTCATTTAATTCAGCTTTATTTTTAGAGTTAAAAATTGGTTTTAAAAATTCTAAATACCAATCACAATAATAGTGCCAAACAAATTGATAGATATGTTTAGCGGCCTCATCAAACCTAAAAATTTCAAGACTTTTAGTTACTAAATTTTGAGTTGTTACAAATTCATTATAAATCCAGTGATTAATTGATAATTTGATAGAATTAATATTTATTTTCTTATCAAATTTACATTTATTTAATTGTAAGAAATTATTTGCACTCCAAATTTTTGTAATAAAGTTCCTATTACCTATCACTCTATCTTTTGCTAACTTTACATCTCTACCAGGTGATGCCATTGAAATTAAAGTAAACCTTAAACTGTCTGCTCCATATTCATTTATTAATTCTAATGGATCAATTACATTCCCTTTAGATTTGGACATCTTCTGTCCTTTTTCATCTCTTACTAGCGCATGAACATAAACTTTATTAAAAGGGGTTTTATTCTTAAAATAATTTCCCATCATAAGCATTCTTGCTACCCAGAAAAAAATAATATCAAAGCCTGTTACTAACACAGATGTAGGATAAAATTTTGAAAGTTCTTTGGTTTTGTTGGGCCAACCTAATGTTGCGAACGGCCATAAAGCTGATGAAAACCAAGTATCAAGAACATCTGTTTCTTTTCTAAGTTTGAGAGTTTTTTTATTTTTTTTCTTAGCTAATATTAAAGCTTCTTTTTCATTTTCAGCTACAAAAATATTATTCTTATCATCATACCAAGCCGGAATTCTGTGGCCCCACCAAATTTGACGGGAGATACACCAAGGCTCAATATTTTTCATCCATTGAAAAAAAGTTTTTGTCCAAGTTTCGGGAAAAAAAGATGTTTTACCTTCTTGAACAATTTTAATAGGTTTTTTTGCTAACTTTTTTGCATCAACAAACCATTGTTCTGTTAACAATGGCTCAATAATTGAATTGGATCTATCACCATAAGGAACTTTATTTTTAATATTTTCTATTTTTACTAAGAAACCATTTTCCTTAAGTTTCTTAATTAATAATTTTCTTGCTTCAAATCGATCTAAACCAACAAATTCTTTTATTCCATTTTTGTTAATTGAACCATTTTTTTCTAATATGTTTATTACTTTTAGATTATTTCTTTTTCCAACGTCATAATCATTAAAATCATGTGCAGGCGTAATTTTAACAGCTCCAGAACCTTGTTCAGGATCAGCGTAATGATCAGCAATTATTTTTATGGACCTATTAACTAATGGTATTGAAACATTTCTACCGATTAATGACTTATATCTTTCATCTTTTGGATTTACCGCTATAGCTGTGTCACCCATCATTGTTTCAGGTCTCGTAGTTGCAATAGTGATCTTATCTTCGGTTCCTTCAATAATATAATCTATGTAATATAATTGAGATTGAACGTCTTTTTGTATAACCTCTAAATCAGAGATAGCTGTTTGAAGTTTTGTGTCCCAATTCACTAGTTTTTTGTCTTTATAAATTAATTTTTCATTATAAAGATCTACAAAAACTTTGATTACAGCCTTGGATAAGTCTTTATCCATTGTAAACCTGGTTCTAGACCAATCGCAAGAGCAACCTAATTTTTTTAATTGATCTAAAATTATGCCACCAGATTCTTCTTTCCATTCCCAAATTTTTTTTATAAAATTATCTCTTCCTATCTGATTTTTATTTAAATTTTCTTTTTCAAGATTTTTTTCTACAACTGCTTGAGTGGCTATACCTGCATGATCTGTGCCTGGTTGCCATAATGTTTCAAATCCACTCATTCTTTTAAATCTAACTAAAACATCTTGTAGGCTATTATTTAAAGCATGGCCCATATGTAATTTTCCAGTTATATTTGGTGGTGGTATTACAACTGAAAATTTTTTATTTGATTTAGTTTTTTTAGGTATAAAACACTTATTTTTTATCCAATAATCAGTGATTATTTTTTCTTCTTTAGAATGGTCGTATTTCTTAAATTCCATAATTTTTGAATAATTTCTAATTTACTTTATATCTATAAGCCTACAACCCCTAATAGTTAGATTTTTCTTTATTAAAATAATTAAATGCTTTAATAAATAATTAATTTCTAAGTTTGGCCACGTGGCGGAATGGTTACGCAGAGGATTGCAAATCCTTTTATCCCAGTTCGATTCTGGGCGTGGCCTCCAAAAATTAGTTGTTTTATTTAGTTAAAAAAAGTATGTTGCGATTTATTCCTCGGTAGCTCAGTTGGTAGAGCAGTTGACTGTTAATCAATTGGTCGCAGGTTCGAGTCCTGCCCGAGGAGCCAACTAACCAACTTTTTCAAATTTAGACGTGTTATTTAAAATCTGTAAAATCTTTTGTTTTTGAGTTGATGAAAGCGATGAGAACGTTCTACTTAAAAATGAGTAATTTAAGTCATCATTTGTATCTTCACCTGGGTTTACATCTTTAAATTCTTTATAATCCTCAAAAAAATAAATAATTGGAACTTTTAAAAACTGAGATAATTGCATTAATCTATTTGAACTTACTCCATTAGTACCTTTTTCGTATTTTTGAATTTGTTGAAAAGTAACATTGATTGCTTGAGCGACCTTTGTCTGGGTTAAACCTAAAGACAATCTTCTCATTCTTAATTTTTTACCTAAATGAATATTGAAATTTTCTTCCATTAGAACTCCCTTTTTTTTAATTAATTAACCCCATAACGGACAATTAAGCAATATATAAAAAAAAAAAAATTAACTTAAAAAATGGTTAAATTTTTAAAAAAACGTATTGACTCTTGTCCAAAAAATATGACTAAATTTTAGTATTATCTCTTTTCTTTTAATCTATATTCCCAAAATCCAGTTTTATCAAAAGCAGCTTTAACCCAAAGATATGTGTCTTCTTCATACCAGATATCTATATTTAACTTTTTATCCTTCGATAAACTAGGATCAGTTGAACTAAAATTAAATTTAAGTGTTTTGTAAGTTTTATCTCCAAAAGTAACGTCTTCCTTTCCTAAAAATTCAACTTTTTGTTCAATAATCCTTCCTGAAACAGCACTAATTTGAGCTTTCTTTTGAACAATTTCATGGTTCCACCAAGTACCAATTATAAAATCTTTATCAGCTTTCCCTTTATAGGACGATCCGTCTATGATCAAATTCTTATCAGTAGTATCAATAGAAATATTTACATATTTTTCTTTTTTATTTTGATTAGTTTCTGAACTAAAACCAGAAAAAACACCGTTAGTGTATTCCTCTTGGCCTGTAGCGTAATATTGATACAAATTTATACCTAATTTTGTAATATTAAATCTTATTTCACTATCAATTATTAAATTTTGACCCTCTCGTTTGAAATCAAATTTATGGTAGCCTATTGGGGTATTATTTCTAAATAATTCATATTCTAGGTAATTTAATTTAGCATAATGATCGACGTGGCTAAATGTTTTAAAACTGATTGAAGAAAATATTAAAATTGAAAGTAAAAGTTTTTTCATATATTTAGTGATATGGAAACAAACTCAGTTATTTCGCAGATTGGAAATACACCATTAGTAAGATTAAAACAAGCCTCAGAATTAACAGGTTGCCATATTTACGGTAAGGCTGAATATTTTAATCCAGGGGAGTCTGTAAAAGATCGAGCTGCATTATTTATTGTTAAAGACGCCTTAAAAAGGAAATTAATATCAAAAGGCGGAACTATAGTTGAAGGAACCGCAGGTAATACCGGTATTGGGTTAGCAGTGGTCTGTAAAGAATATGGTTTAAATTTAAAGATTGTCATTCCTAAAACCCAATCTATTGAAAAAAAAGAAACTTTAAAAGAATTAGGTGCTGAACTAATTGAAGTTGATGCTGTTCCTTACGCGGATCCAAAAAACTATATAAAGCAATCAAAACAAATAGCTGAGGATTTGAATAAAACTAACTCTAGTGGTGTTTATTGGGCTAACCAATTCGACAATATTGTAAATACGGAATCTCATATTCAAACAACAGCTGAAGAAATATGGAGTCAAACAGCTGGATCTGTAGACGGTTTTACTTGTGCAGTGGGTACTGGGGGTACATTAGCAGGCGTATCAATTGGTTTAAAAAATAAAAATAAAAATATTAAAATTGCACTATCAGACCCAATGGGATCATCTTTATACTCACATATCAAAAATAATAAGCTTGAGAGCACTGGGAGTTCAATAACAGAAGGTATTGGAACAGGGAGAATTACAAAGAATTTCGATAAAGCGCTAGTAGATGAGGCTTTTCAAACAGATGATACAGAAGCATTAAATATTGTCTTTGATTTAATTGAAAAACAAAAAATCGTATTAGGTGGATCCTCAGGGATTAATATCGCTGGAGCAATTAAATTAGCTAAGAAAATGGGTCCTGGTAAAACTATCGTTACTATCTTATGTGATCACGGAAAAAGATATGCCAGCAAGATATTCAATAAAGAGTTTTTAAAAAGTAAAAATTTACCTATACCAAAATTTTTATAATATTTGACTTAAGAATAGTTTCGTTCGATCAGATTTAGGATTTTCAAAGAATTCTTTTGTTTTAGCTCTTTCTACAATTTTACCTTCATCCATGAAAATCATATAATCAGCAACTTCTTTGGCGAATCCCATTTCGTGTGTCACAACTATCATTGTCATTCCACCTTTTGCTAAATCAACCATCACATCTAAAACTTCTTTAATCATTTCTGGATCTAATGCAGATGTTGGTTCATCAAATAACATTATTTTGGGTTCCATGCACAAAGCTCTTGCTATTGCAGCACGTTGTTGTTGACCACCTGAAAGTTGTCCAGGGAACTTCAATGCCTGATCATCAATTTGAACTCTTTTTAAATTATTCATTGCTATTTCTTCAGCTTGTTTTTTTGGAAGTTTTTTAACCCATATAGGTGCTAAAGAACAATTATCTAAAATAGATAAGTGAGGAAATAAGTTAAATTGTTGAAATACCATTCCAACTTCAGCTCTTATTTTTTCAATATTTTTTGTGCTCTCAGAAAGTTCTGTGCCATCAACAATAATATTTCCTTCTTGGTGCTCTTCTAATCTATTAACACATCTAATTAGCGTTGACTTACCAGATCCAGATGGCCCACATATAACAATTTTTTCTTGTGGAGCTACTTCAAGGTTTATGTCCTTTAGAACTTGAAACTTATCAAACCATTTATTTACATTTTTAAGTTCAATTATTTTTGACATAATTATCTTTCTGTACTTAATTTTCTCTCTAAATTTTGACTGTATCTACTCATTGCATAACATATTACCCAGAAAACTAAACCTGCAAAAACATAGCCCTCCATTGCCATTCCAAGCCATTTTGGATTAGTTTTTGCTAAACCTATCATACCTGCTAATTCCATCAACCCTACAACAAAAATTAATGGCGTATCTTTTACTAAAGCTAGAAGAGTATTTGCTATTCCAGGTATCACTAATTTAAGTGCTTGAGGCAAAATTATTAGCGCGTTCATTCTCCAGTAGCCCATTCCTAAAGATTTAGCAGCTTCGTATTGACCTTTTGGTAAAGCTTGTAACCCTCCTCTTACAACCTCCGCCATATAAGCTGCTTCAAATAATGTAATTGCTATCAAAACTCTAATTAATTTATCAATAAAAGTACCATCAGGTAGAAACATAGGAAACATTACAGCTGACATAAATAAAACTGTAATTAAAGGAACTCCTCTCCAAAGTTCTATAAAACCTATGGAAATATATTTGATTGCTGGTAAAGAAGATCTTCTTCCTAGGGCTAAAATTACACCAATTGGAAAACAAAAAAGTATTGCAAAAGCAGAAATAATAAAAGTTAATGAAAGGCCGCCCCAAGCAGCACTTTCTACATACTCTAGTCCAAAACTTCCACCTGAAATAAGTTTAATTCCTAGAAATGGGAAAACGAAAACTAGGAACAAGATAAAATATTTTTTAAGTTTTTGAGATACAAAAAATGAAACTCCAACAACAGCAAATAAGATTAGGAAAGCAGTATTTATTCTCCATTGTTCAGCATCAGGATAAAGACCGTACATAAACCTATTAAACCAAACTTTTATAAAAACCCAACATGCACCATCACCTGTACAATCATCTTTTGAATTACCTACAAAATTAGCCTCTAAAATAAACCAGTCCAACATTGGAGGAATAGATTTTATAATAATGAAAATTGTGAAAAGTGTTAATAAAGCATTAAAATTACTAGAGTTTATATTTTTATTTAAAACATCTAAAGAACGAACACCGCTAAACTCAATTCTGATAAGGTAAAATCCAATAAAGCCTAATATCAATGGTAAAAAATAGCTTAATTGAGAAGGCAAAAAACCCATTAAATTAAAATTAAAAAAAGCGTTAACAAAAACATCTAAAAAACTTAAAGATGCAAGTGATAAACCTATAGGAACATAAGTTTTAATATTATCTTTTGAAGGCTTTGCAATTAAATTCATTATTTTTCCTTTATCGCCATTTTTTTATTATACCAATTCATAAATATTGAAATTGAAATACTTAAAGTTAAATAAGTAAGCATAGTGATCGAAATTATTTCAATAGCTCTACCAGTTTGCATTAGGGCAGTTCCCGCGAAAACTAATACTATATCTGGATAAGCAATAGCGGCTGCTAATGAGGAATTTTTTGTTAAATTTAAATACTGATTTGTAGTTGGTGGAATAATTATTCTCAATGCTTGAGGCATCACTACGAGTTTTAAAATTTGATTTTTATTTAATCCTATACTTGCTGCAGCTTCTTTTTGACCTTTTCCAACTCCTAAGATTCCAGCTCTTACATTTTCAGCAATGAATGTAGCAGTGTACATTGATAAAGCTAAAGCTAGTGCAATTAATTCTGGAATAATGCTAACACCACCCGCATACGTAAATACTGTAGGAGAGAGTTGTTTTAAAACAGGATATTCAAACGTAAGAGATACTCCAAGAAAAAGAAATGTAATTAAAGGTATTAGTATTAATGTTGCTAAAGAAATAATTGTTGTTGGTATTTGTTTTCCAAATTGTTCTCTTTGTTTTGTTGCATAAGAATTAATAAAATAAATTGCTATAAACGCTGCTATTACGGATAAAAGGAAAATATTAAAATTAGTCCATATAAATTTTGGAACATACCAACCTTTAATTGTTAAAAATGAAATATCATAAAAATTTATACCATTTTCAGGTAAAGGTAATGCTCTTAAAGCTGCAAAATACCAGAAAAATATTTGCAAGATTAAAGGAATGTTTCTAAAGATTTCTACATACCATTCTGCTACTTTAGCTATCAAGTAATTATCTGATAGTCTTGATATACCCACTACTACTCCTATAATTGTTGCAAAAAATATTCCAATTGCTGAGACTAAAATTGTATTTAATAATCCTACTAAAAATGCTCTTCCGTATGAATGCGAACCATCATATTCGATCATTGAAAATGTAATATCAAATGATGCTTCTTGATTTAAAAAACCAAAGCCAAATGATATTCCTCTGTTACCCATATTAATTTGAGCATTAGTTGCAAAGTAAATAATTACAGAAAGTAAAGCTAAAACAGTTATTGCTTGAGGAATTAAATCCCTTGCTTTTTTGTTTTCAATATTGAATTTTTTAAAAATCATTAAAATGTTTTAAGTGTTAAGAACCCAGGATTTTTATCTAAAAATGAAGTTGCTTCATTAATGTTGTTAATTGAATTTGAAGTTTTTTTTATTTCACCATATTTGAAACCTGTTTTTTCAACTACTCTTTTAAAATCAGCTTCAGTTATTTTACCGTCGTTTGGAACGCTTACAATTCCTAGTCCTTTTTCCCATGATACTGTAATTGATACATTTGAGCCAAACTCATCTTTAAAAGCTTTAGCTAATTTTTTTTGACATTCAATACAAAACATCCCTTCGACACTTCCCATAATTGACTCAGCTGCTTTTAAATTTGTAAAACTTAAAATTATCAAAGAGAGTGCTAAAATTTTGATTTTTTTCATTATCTATTAGAGTAAAAAAAAGGGCCAGATAAATCCAGCCCTTTTTAATTTTATTAGCAATTATCTTGCTGGTGGTACGTAAAGAATTCCACCTTTAGTCCATAATTGATTTGGACCTCTATTAGGTAAAATTCCAGTATCAGCTATGTGTTTTTTATAGCTTTCACCGTAGTTACCAACTTGCTCGATAATTCTTAAGCTCCACTCGTTATCTAAACCGAATGCTGCACCTAATTCTCCTTCAGATCCCACTAATCTTTTGATTGCAGGGTTTTCAGAGTCTTTTAGGCTAGAAGCGTTTGATGAATTAACACCGTACTCTTCTGCTTCGATCATAGTATTAAGAGACCATCTTACGATATCTTCCCATACTGCATCCCCTTGTCTTACAACAGGACCTAATGGTTCTTTAGAAATCGTTTCAGGTAATACTTTGTGCTCATCTGGATTTGACATTTTAGTTCTTTGTGCCGCTAAACCAGATTTATCTGTAGTGTAAGTATCACATCTTCCAGCATCATAAGCTTGAACAACTTCGTCTGCTTTTTCAAACGCGATTGGTTCGTAACTTATGTTTTTAGAGTTAAAGAAGTCTCTCATGTTAAGCTCGGTAGTTGTACCTGTGTTTGTACAAGCAGAAATACCGTTTTTGAAATCATTCACAGAATTAATTCCAGAATTCTTTCTTACCATGAAACCTTGTCCATCATAAAAGTTCACACCAACGAAAGTTAAGCCAATGTCAGCATCTCTTGATAATGTCCAAGTTGTGTTACGTGCAAGTACATCGATTTCACCTGATGTTAATGCCGTAAATCTTTCTTTAGCACTTAATGGAGTGTATTTAACTTTGTCAGCATCGCCTAATACAGCAGCTGCAACAGCTCTACATACATCTACATCAATACCAGTCCAGTTACCAGATGCATCAGCATTTGAGAAACCAGGAAGACCTTGTGAAACACCACATTTCACAAAACCAGCTTTCTTAGTATTGTCTAATGTTTTTGATTTTTTTGAACCAGCTCCACCTCCGCCTTGGCCGCAAGCGACTAAAAGCAAAGAAGCAAATCCAACTAAAATCCAAGTTTTGATAGATTTGATCATATTAATGATTTCCTCTTGAGTTATTGTTAACAATATTTTTGAATTAAGAATTCAAAACGGGCGGATTATGATTCATTTCAGGTTAAAATTCAAATTGAGAAAGATACTATATATGGTATTACTAGGAAGATACAAACTAAATGAGAAAATTTACAACTCAATTAACTTTTAAAACTAACAGTCATCTCATAAAGTCTACTAAGTGCTCGCTTAAATGTTTCTTTATGTAATTTTGATGAACCTAAAAGTTCTAAACTATTTTCACAAGAAATAGTAAGCTTAATGTTCTTTTCGTAAAGAATATCAATCAAAGTAATAAATCTTAACTGTTGATTTGAATTTACGTCGTTAAAAACTGGAATATTTAAAATAAATACATGTTTGCTAACATTAGCTATATTAATGTAATCTTCACTACCAAGTTTTTTATCACACAAATCATTAAAATTAAATTTAGCTATCCCCTCATAAAAATTATCAATCAAAAACTTTCTTCCTTTAGTCTCAATATTTTGTGGTTCTCTTTTTTTATCTCTAGTTAAAATTCTAAAATTTTGATTTATTTTGAATGTAGTTTTTTCGTTAAGAGGATAGTAAATTCTTCTAAAGTTTTCTAAGTTTTGTTTTCTATAATCGTCATCCAAAACTAGTTCTTTTTGAATAGAATTTTTTTTTATAATTTCAATAAAGGGTAAAAACTGATCTCTTTGAAGACCATCTTTATAAAGGTCATTTAGTTTAATATTTGTAGTAATTATTATCTTAATATTTTCTTTAAAAATCACTTCAAATAATTTTCCTAAAATCATAGCATCAACAATATTAGTAACTTGAAATTCATCTAGATAAATTAAATCATATTTTTGTTTTAAGATTTTGACAAAATTTGTAATAGAGTTATCATTTTTTTCTTTATGTCTATAATTGTGAAAATTAATCATAAATTCATTGAAATGCATTCTCACCTTTTTATTTTCAATTTTGCTATAAAGAAAATTTAATACCATTGTTTTTCCGACCCCTACTCCTCCGTGTAAATAAAAACAAAGTTTTGTACTTTTTTTAAATATGTTTAAAAATTTTTTTTTAGAATTTATAAAATCTTCTAGTAAATCTAAAATTTCTACTTGTTTTGGATTTATTTCGAATTGATTAATTTGACAAAATTTTAAAAAGGATTGTTGTAATTTTCCGCTCATTTGTAAGGTTTTATCAAAGGCGATATTAAATCCAAATCAAATATTCAAAAAAATGATGGCGCGCCCTGAAGGATTCGAACCTACGACCCTCGGTTTAGAAAACCGATGCTCTATCCAGCTGAGCTAAGGGCGCAACTTGATTAATATATATTAAATTATATCACTTTTTATTAGCTGGTCTAAGATAATTTTCAGCTTGTTGAATTAATTTCTCAGTATCTAATGGTATACTATCTTCTTTTAAAAGCTTAGTGTTAGAAACTACTTCTTGATCTTTATCTAAAATTAAAACTTCTTTATCCTTTTTTCTTTTTTCGCTTAGAAGATCAATTTCTTCCATTGCTTTAAAAATATCATCTAGATCATTACTTTTATTCATGATTTAAAACAAACTAGATGATCAATAAATATTGGTGATTTAAGACCAAATTTTTCACTTTTTTCATGTTGGTGTATGTGATGGGAGTGTACAAAAACAGGTAAATGTTCACCAGATTTAGTTGCTAAAGTATAGATAAAATTTGTACCTCTAAATTTTCTATCTACTACTTCTAACTTTAATTTGCTTTCATCATCGTGGATTAAATCTTCTGGTTGCAGAAGAAGTTTTACATTTGATCCAGAGGGAAATTTATTAAGTAATTTTCCTTTAATTTCACCTAATTCTTTATGCATAAGACTATGAATAGCGCATTCGCTATCAATAACTTTCACATTAACAAATACCCCTTTATTTAAAAAATTTGCAACCTCTAATGAGTTTGGTTCGTGATGAACATTATATGGTACATCATATTGTTTTAATTCTTGATTAAGTATAATTCCACATTTATCTGCCATTGAAAATGCTTCGTAAGAATCATGGGTTACTATAATAGTCGTTAAATTAATTCTTTTAAGAAGTTTTTTTACAGAAATTTGTATTTCTTCTTTTAAACTTTGATCTATATTAGAAAATGGTTCGTCCAAAAGAAGCAAATCTGGTTTAGAGACCAAAGACCTGGCTAATGAGACTCTTTGTGCTTCTCCTGCACTAATTTGATGAGGAAATTTATCTAAAATAGCTTCTATGTGTAAAATTTTAATAATTTCTTCAGCTTCAACTGATGCACTGTTTCCATTTTTTCTTTTTTTTCCAAAATTAATATTATCGATCACTTTGTAGTTAGGAAACAAAGAATTATCTTGGAATGATAATGCTACATTTCTTTCTTCAGGCTCTACATGAATTTCTTCTGAAGAAATAGTTTTTCCTTTTAAAATGATTTTTCCTTTACTGAGTTTTTGCAAACCTGCTATTGTTCTTAAAATTGTAGTTTTTCCAATCCCAGAAGGACCTAAAAGTGAAATAATTTCTCCTTGTTCTTTAATAATCAAGTTTACATTATTTACTTTATTTTTTTCACTGGCAATAAAGTTTCCATTTTGAATTTCTAGAAAATTTTCAAACATTTGGAGATTATATTAGTTTTTCATTGAAAGTATATATCTTGACGAAAGTAAAATTAATATCGTTGACCAAAATATTAGGAAGAGAGATGGAATGGCTGCTGCTTCTAATAAATCTTGTGAGGCATAAATATAAGCTTGTGTGGCAAATGTTTCAAAATTAAAAGGTCTAAGAATCAAAGTTATTGGCAATTCTTTTATCACTTCTAAAGAAATCAGAAGCATGACTAAAATTATATTAGTTCTTAAATGAGGTATGTGTATCTTTGAAAATGTCTTAACTTTTGAATACCCAAGAAGATATGCACTTTCGTCTATTGAATTATTAATTTTTTCATAACTGGATTTAATTCCATTAAAAGACAAAGAAAAAAATCTAATAAAATATGCCAAGATTAGTCCAAAAATTGAACCTATAAAAATACCTTTTGAGCTTTTTATATTCAAATTTTCTGAAAGAATATCACTTATATTAGAAAAAAAGGTAATGAAAGCTACAGCCAGTATAACACCAGGTATTGCATAGCCAGAAACAGAAAAATTTGTAAGATAATTTAAAATTTTACTTTTTGAAACTCTACCGCCATAATTTATAAATAAAGAAACAAAAACTATAAATATACTTGCAAGTAACACTAGATACAGTGTGTTTAAATTCAAAGTAATAATATTTAAGTCATGAAAATATTTTGGAAATTTGATTGACCAATAAATCATTTGAGAAACTGGAAATAAGAAGCTTATAAATAATATAACTGAACAAATAATAAATGGAATCGAAGCTTTTTTTCCAACTAACTTAATCTTTGAAATTGGTTTAAATCCTCTACCTGGTTGATGATATCTTGCCTCTTTTCTAGAGTAAATTTCAATAGAAAAAAGAAAAAGAATAAAAAGAAGAAGTATGAAAGAAATCTGGTTTGCGGTGTTCAAATCATCAAAAGAAAGCCATGAATTATAAATTCCTGTTGTTAAGGTGTTTATACTAAAAAAAGATACTGTTCCAAAATCTGATAAGCATTCCATTGAAACTAATGCTAGTCCTGCTACGATAGCCGGTCTCGCAGAAGGTAAGATTATTTTAAAAAAAGTTTCCCTTGACGAAAGACCTAAGTTTTTGCCAACCTCTATATAATTATTGGACTGATAATGAAATGATGCTCTTGTTAAAACATAAACATATGGGAAAAGTGAAAATGAAATTGCAAAAATAGCTCCCTTGATTCCATCAATTTTAGGTATAAATAAATTATAATTGTTTTCTCCAAACAAAAAAGTCAATAATGAAAATGCTGTCCCATAATTCTCAAAAAAAGCTATAATTGAAAATGCATAAATATATCCTGGAACAGCAAATGCTAAAATTAATGCCCAGCTAAAGAAGTTTGAAAATGGAAATTTATAAAACGATAAAAAATAAGCTGAAATAACACCTAAAAAAAAAGTAATTAGAATTACAAAAAATAATATTATTATAGAATTAAAAATATAGTCATAAAGAAAAGTGTTTTTTAACACTGAATAATAACTGCTTGTTTCACTAAAAAAACTAAAAAAAACAGTAATTATAGGAAAGGCAACAATTGAAGCAATAATTACTGAACTAAAAAACCAGATATTATATTTTGTCATTGTTGCTCTATGTTAATTAATCGCTACTTCCATCCTGCAGCTGTCATTACTTCTAAAGCATCTGCTTGTCTTTTTCCGTAATTAATAACTTTAGTTTTTAGATCTTGTTTAAAATCTAATCCCATATTCACCACAAGTGGATGTGGAGACACGCCTTTTATCATAGGGTACTCAAAAGTATTATTAACAATATGTTTTTGAGCTTCTTCACTTAATAAGAACTCAACTAATTTAATTGCATTAGCTTTATTTGGTGCACCTTTAACAAGACCTGCCCCGCTAATATTCATATGAGTTCCTCTTCCATCTTGATTAGGAAAGTAAGGTTTTACTTTTTTAGCAGCTGCTTTTTGTTCTGGACCTTTTTTTCCAGAGAGCATTAGCGCCAAATAGTAAGTGTTAGCTACAGCTATATCAGCTTCACCTGCAGCAACAGCAAGTATTTGAGCTCTGTCATTCCCTTTAGGCGATCTTGCCATGTTGGAAACCATTCCTTTTGACCACTCAGCTACTTTTCCTTTTCCATTATTTTTAATTAATGAGGCTACTAAAGATTGATTATATATATTATTTGAAGCTCTTATTACTAATCTACCTTTCCATTTAGGATCAGCTAAGCTTTCATAAGTTAAACCTGTTAATTCAGCACCGCTAACTCTTTCTGGTGCAAAATATACAATTCTAGCTCTCTTCGCTATACCAGTCCATTTTGATGTTCTGAAGTTACTTGGCACGACAGATTTAATATCTGCGCTTGTAAGCCCGCTTTGAAGATTAGCTTCAAACGCGCCTAATCTGCCTGCATCTGCAGTTATATAAAGGTCTGCCTGGCTATCAGCTCCTTCTTCGATTATTCTTTTTTCTAAAGCACCTGATTTTCCCGATACAACATTTACTTTAATACCGGTTTTAGTAGTAAATTTCTCATAAAGTTGAACATCAGAGTCATAATGCCTAGCGCTAAATATGTTTACTTCATTCGCGAATAAATTCCCCACGAATGAGACCAAGAATAGATAGCTGATTATTATCGTTTTTTTCATTTTAATTCTCACTAATTATTGATAATGATTATCATTTACAATATATCGATAATGATTATCAATTGCAATAGTGACGCGGATACTAATTTTGCCACTAATTGTTGATATAAGGACTTAAAGTGAGTTATATGGCTCATGATTTCAATAAATCCAAAAAAGTTTAAAGCTATTAAAAACAAAGCAATACCTAATCCCCTAAGACCGAAATTTAGAAATAAAGCTCAAGCAAATATATATTTTCTTTCTCAGAGAAAAGTTCAAGGAGAAAAGAAGGATCAGTTTAAACAAAAGTTTAGAATGATAGCGATAATATCAATAGTTCTTATTGGTGGATATTTTTTATCTAATAAATAATTTTAGTAGATACAGAACCTATTTTGTCAATTTTGGCATTATAAATTCCTTTGCCTAAAATTGGCACTACACCAACAGAGGATCCAGTAAAAACATAAAAGTTTTTATTAAATTTTATTTTATCTTTTTGAAGTTTGTTTAAAACAAATCTTAAAGAGTTTAGAGGATCAATGTAAACGGTATTAGTATTTCCATCAACAGATTGATTAATTTTTTTATTAGAAATGTTTGTTTTTAAATTTTTAACATTTTGATTTTTGTATTTCTTTTTTGGGCCTACGACAAATTTTACATTTGCTCCAAAATCAGAACAAAGATCACCTAAGCTTTTAATTCCTTTTTTCTTTTGCCTATAGCCAACTACCTCAATACATGGTGCTATATGTGTTATAAATTTTCTTATATTATTTTTTGTTACTTTCTTATTTAAATTGAAAAAGGTTTTTTTTATCAAATAACAAACTTCTAATTCAATTCCCATGGTAAATTTATTTATTCTGACACTTTTTTTGTTATTTAAAACATTATGTTTATATACAGTTGCATAAAAAGGTTCTTTTTCTTTTAATTTTTTTAATACTGGAATTCCAGTTCCTGCGGCTTTAAATCCAATAATGGGCTTATTAATTTTACTTTCACAAAGTTTTCTAAAATTTTCTGCGTTAGATATTTTTTTTGTATATCTTGTTGGTAAAGGAGAAATTATTTTATTTTTAAGAAATGCATTTGTAATTTTATTCGCATATTTATTATCATTTTTATTCATTAAACTTCATCTCCTAAATAAATACCTAATGATAAAGCTGTTTCAACAAGAGAGTCTTTTCTTTCAACATTTTTATAAGTACTTATTCCTTCATCTATAGGAACATCTACTACTCTTCTATCTCTCCACGCTACCATACGGTCAAATTTTTTCTGATTTAATAAATCTACTGCATAAACACCAAACGCACTAGCTAAAATTCTATCACTTGCTGTAGGTGGCGCTCCTCTTTGAACATGACCTAGGGCTGTCACTCTACATTCAGTTTCAGTTTTTTTCATAAGTTCTGATGCAATATAATCTCCAATGCCACCTAATCTTTTTTCACCGTCCATATATTTATGCATTACTCTTGAACCATCTTCTTTTTTAACCGCTTCTGCAACTACAATAAGAGAATGTTGTACGTCATGTTTTTTCATCTCATTTAATTTTTTTATAATTCCATCAATTGAATATTTAATTTCCGGAATTAAAATAATATCAGCACCTCCAGCTATACCTGCATTTAGTGCAATATGTCCTGCATCTCTTCCCATTACTTCTAAAATCATTGCTCTTCTGTGACTTGCTGCTGTTGATTGAAGGTTGTCTAAAGCTTGCGTTGCTACATCTACAGCGGTATGAAATCCAATAGAACTTTCTGTAGCTCCTACATCATTATCAATAGTCTTTGGTATTGCTACAATTTTCATATCACCCTCTTTTGCAAGTTTTTTTAAGATTTGCATGCTTCCATCTCCACCTATGATGATAAGGCCATCAAGCTTCATCTGATGGTAGCCTTCGATTATTTCTTTTGATGTATCGATGAATTTTCCGTCTTTAGTCGGAAATTTAAACGGGTTTCCTTTATTAGTAGAACCTAAAAAAGTACCACCTTGTCTTAATAAATAGCCTTCGAAGGTTTTGTGAGTTAATTGAACTGCTGCTACAGGCCTTTGCATTAAACCAGCTGTTCCGTCCTTAATTCCGAAAACATCCATATTATATTTGTTTTTTGCTCTATAAAAAATAGATCTGATTGCAGCGTTCAAGCCACCACAATCCCCGCCGCTGGTTAGTATTCCAATTTTTTTATTACTCATAATTAATTAGTGTTAAATATTCTTTTTTGAGGCAAGTAATGTTATAACACAATAATTTCATAATGGAAAAAAAAGCCAAAATTATAGCAACATTAGGACCAGCAATTTATAATGAAACTAAGCTAAAACAGCTCGTCAAATTAGGAGTTGATGCTTTTAGAATAAACTTTAGCCATGAAACAAAAAATATTTCTTCTATTGTTAAAAGAATAAGAAAAGTTGAAAGAAGTACTGATAAAAAAATTGCTCTTATAGCTGATTTACAAGGTGTAAAGCTTAGAGTTGGTAAAATCAAAGACAATGTTCAAAAAATTAAATTTAATCAAAAATTTACTTTTGATGCTAAAAAAGAATTAGGTGACAAAAACAGAATAAGCTTCCCCTATCCTAAAATTCTAAAGAAATTAAAAAAAGGTAATAAAATTTTAATTGATGACGGTAAATATACTTTTGTTGTAACTGGAAAAACAGGAACTTCAGTCAAAACATTATGTAAAAGTCAAAATTGTTTAATGAGGAACAATAAGAGTGTTCACATTCCAAATTTTGATATCGCATTTAACAAATTAACAATAAAAGACAAAAAAGATATTAAAACTGCTGTAAAGCTTGGATGTAATTGGATTGCTTTATCCTATTTGCAAAATGAGAAATTAATACTTGAAGCTAGAAAACTAATTAAAAAAGACATGGGAATTATTTCCAAAATTGAAAACAAACATGCACTTCGCAATATAAATAAAATTATAAAAGCAACTGACTCGATTATGATAGCTAGAGGAGATCTTGCTATAGATATAGGTCATAGTGAAGTTCCAAAAGTTCAATTAAGTTTAATTAAGAAATGCTCTCAATTTTCTAAATCTGTAATTGTAGCCACTCAAATGCTTGAAAGTATGATTGAGAATAATACTGCAACTCGAGCTGAGATAAATGATATCGCCACAGCTATCTTCCAAGGTGCAGATACAGTTATGTTATCAGCAGAAGCTGCAATCGGTAAATTTCCAACTCAAGCTGTTTCAACAATGACTGAAACTATCCTCTCAACAGAAAAATATAAAAGAGAACACATTGAAGATTTTAAAAATTCTATTTTTTCAGATAATGATCCCGTTAAATCAATTCTTAGATCAGTAAAAAACATTGCTTACAATCAAAATGTTAAAGCAATAATTGTTTTTTCTAATTCGGGAAAATCTGCAAAACTAGTTTCTGCAATGAGGCCTGCCGCAAAAATAGTAACGATCTCACCAAATATAAATGTTTGTAGACAAGTATCATTATTATGGGGTGTCCAATCTAAAAATAGTAGAGACGCTAATGGTTGGAAAGATATGATGTCTATTTCTAGAGAAATTATAAGAAAGTTAAAATTTATAAAGAAGAATGACTTCGTTATTATTACAGCTGGCTTACCGTTTGGTAAAGCTGGAATGACGAATATGATTAGACTTTATAAAGTAGGAACTTAATTAAATTAATCCAGCAATTTGAATTGCTGTATCACACATTCTATTAGAAAAACCCCACTCGTTATCATACCAAGAAAGAACTCTACTGAATTTTCCTTTTATAACTTGAGTTTGAGTTAAATCAAAAATTGAGCTGTGAGGATTATGATTAAAATCTTTAGAAACCAATGGAGCTGAATTTGTTGCTAAAATACCTTTAAGAGGACCATTTGCAGCTTTAATCATTGCATCATTGATATTTTCAGCAGTGACTTCTTTTTTGGGCACGAAAGTAAGATCAATTAAAGACACATTTGGTGTTGGAACTCTTATAGCTGTACCATCTAATTTTCCTTTTAAACTTGGTAAAACTAAGCTCATTGCTTTTGCTGCACCAGTTGATGTTGGTATCATTGCATCTCCTGAAGCTCTTGCTCTTCTAAGATCTTTGTGAAGTGTATCTAATAATTTTTGATCACCAGTGTAACTATGAATAGTAGTCATATATCCATATTCAATTCCAAAACTATTTTCTAAAACCATAGCTACTGGAGCAAGACAGTTTGTTGTGCATGACCCATTCGAGATTATATTGTGATCTTTCTTAAGCTCTTTACTGTTAACCCCTTGAACTACTGTAAAATCTACCTCTTTAGCAGGAGCAGAGATAATTACTTTCTTAGCACCAGCTTCAATATGTTTACCTGCAGAAGCTTTATCTAAAAAGAAACCAGTACATTCTAAAACAACATCTGCACCAATTTTACCCCATGGAAGCTTAGCAGGATCTCTTTCTGCAAAAACTTTTATATTTTGATCACCAATTTGAAAACCTTCACTTGTTGTTTTCACATCGTGATTAAGAGTACCATGGGTACTATCAAATTTTATTAAATGAGCGTTGGCTTCGATTGAACCAAGATCGTTGATACCTACAACTTGAATTTTTCCTTTGTAGTTTTCTAATAATGCTCTTAGGATTAATCTTCCTATTCTTCCAAAACCGTTTATACCAACTTTAACCATAATTTTTATACGTATTTAAACACTAGTACGAAATAAGCAACACAAATAATTGTTGCTATCCACAAAACACTTCCAACCAAAGCTAACCAAAATAAATGAATAAATGCACTACCTAGTAAAGAAATAAAAAGTCTATCCCCTCTTGTGGTATCTAATCCTAAAATTCCTCTTCTTGGATCTCCCCCTGGAGATTTTTTTTCCCAAATTACCATCACAGTTAGACATAAAGCTATAAAGATAAAAAAAGCTGCTGTTTGCCAAGTCCATGCCATCCAGGTGACGAATTCAAAGTCAAAGAAACTTTTTTCTTTTTCCTTACCCATGTCACCCCAAGTAGCTGCTTGTAAAACAGAAAATATCATACTCTACCTAATGCAAATCCTTTCGCGATGTAGTTTCTTACAAAGTAAATTACTATTGCACCCGGAACTATTGTTAAGCTACCTGCTGCAGCAAGTAATCCAAGTTCATATCCTGAGGTACTGGCGGTTCTGGTCATAGTGGCTGCGATCGGTTTTGCTGCTACTGCCGTTAAAGTTTTAGCTAATAGAAGTTCAACCCATGAAAACATAAAACAGAAAAACATTGTAATACCTATTCCTGCAGTAATTGTTGGAATAAATATTTTAAAGAAAAATCTCCAAAATGAGTAACCATCCACATAAGCTGTTTCATCTAATTCTTTTGGCAC
>CACMJB010000009.1 GCA_902613915.1 uncultured Pelagibacteraceae bacterium
GATTTTAAAAAAGATTTATCTGATAAAATAGTTTTGTTGGATTTATTATTAAAGTAAAATTTAAAAGTGATTAATACTGTTATGGAAACAATAAAAATCTGAATAAAAATTAATCTTTTCTTTCTATCTGTCATTTTATTCCATTTTGAAGAAGAGTGTGTATGTGGATAATTCCTTTTAATGTTTTATTTTGTTTATTTATTTCTTTATCTGAAACTACTAACAAACTAGTAATTTTTTTTTCACTCATTATACCTAGTGCTTTAGCCGCAGGAGTACTTTCATTTACACTCAGGGGATTTTTTTGCATGTAATTTTCAAGATTTTTATTATTTTCATTTTCATTTATTTTTCTTCTAAGGTCACCATCAGTAACGATGCCAGTAATGAATTTATTTTTTAATACCACGACTACACCAAGCTTTTTTTGAGTCATTACTCTTAGAGCTTCCTTGAAGTTTTTTTTATAATTGATTATTGGAATTTTTTTTCCAGTCAGCATTATATCTTTTGCTAGCAATAATTCTTTTCCAATATTTCCCCCTGGATGAAACACTTTAAATTTTTCTTTTGAGAATTTTTTTTGATTCATTACAGTAGTGGCTAGACAGTCACCTAACAGTAACGTCATCGAAGTACTAGAAGTAGGTACCATTCCTGTAATATCAGATTCTTTTACTTTTGGTAAAATTAATTTTATATCACTAGCTTTTAACAAAACACTATCTGGTTTTGAAGCTATACCTATTATTTTAATTCTGAAACGGTTTGCGTATCTTAACATATTTGTTAACTCTGCTGTATTACCAGAATAAGAAAATATTATTAAAATATCCTTTTTTTCAATTTGACCCATGTCACCATGAAGTGCCTGTGCTGGATCACAAAAAAAACTAGGAATACCAACACTAGAAAATGTTGCTGATATTTTTCTGGCAATTAAACCTGATTTGCCTATCCCTGCACAAATAACTTTGCCTCTACAATTGAGTATCAAATCGACGGCTTTTATAAAAGAATTGTTAAAAATTTTTTTTACTTTTTTAAGCTCGGCAATTTGAATATCTGCAGAATTTTTAGCTAATTTTAAATAATTTTTTTATTCATTAATGTTCAAAAATATCAAATTTAAAACCACTTTGGTCTAATGAAACCCTAGTATCTAAAAAGACAAGACATTGTTTGAAAATGTCCATTCTTTTTTCGCGTACTAACATTTTTTCTAATTCAGCTTTTATTTTATGTAAATAAATAACATCATTAGCAGCATACTCTAGTTGCTTTTCTGACAATTCATCAATATCTTTGTTCCAATCACTGCTACCTTGTCTTTTATCTAAAGATTTATTACAAAACTCCTGAACAAGATTTTTAAGCCCATGACTGTCAGTGTAAGTTCTAACAATTTTTGAAGCAATTTTTGTATCGAAAATATTTTTCATTTTACACTTTAAAAAAAATTCTAGTGCATTTTTATCAAATCTTAAAAAGTGTCCTATTTTTAAAATTTTATCATTTTCTAAAACCGAGACTAAATTTGGAGCTTTAAAATTATCTTTATTCGGTTGAATAATAAATACATTTCCTTTTTCGTCACAAATTTGTATCAAACTCAATTTATCTCTCTCAGGTATCTGAAGCCCCGTAGCCTCAGTATCTATTGCAATACTATTTTTAAATGAAGCCGCTATTTTTGAAGTTATGTCCTCTTTAAACTTAGTTATTTTCATATATTATTAAATACCATGAAAAATCAAATTTGCACAATTTTAGGTGGCGGGGGATTTATAGGAAGATATCTTGTCAGGAATTTGACCAAAAAAAACTATAGATGCATTATTTCAACTAGAAAAGCTTTTCAAAAAGGCTATTTAAAGACACAAGCTACACCAGGTTCAATAGAACTTATAAATTGGAATTCAAATAATTTTTTAGAATTAAAAAAAGCTATTAAAAACTCCGATATCGTAATAAATTTGATTGGTATTCTTTATGAGACAAGAAAACAGAAATTTTATAATATTCATTCAAGCATTCCAGAAGCAGTTGCTAAAATTTGTAATGAGTCGGATGTAAGAAAATTCATACATGTATCTGCAATTGGAGCTAGTGAAAACTCAAAATCACTTTATCAAAAATCAAAATATCAAGGAGAAGTAAAAGCACTTGAAAATTTTAAGAACACAGTTGTGATAAGACCGAGCGTTGTGTGCGGAACGGAAGATAATTTTACAAATTTATTTTCAAAATTGAGCATACTTCCTGTTATCCCAGTTGTTGGTATGAATTATAAATTTCAACCAATATTAGTAACTGATGTTGCTGATGCAATCGTTCAAGCAATTGAAACAAAAGGAAACGAAGGAAAAATATATGAATTAGGCGGACCAAAAATTATTAGTTTTGGGGATATGGTTAAATCAATTTTGAAAACGATAAATAAAAAAAGATTTGTTGTGTCGATGCCAATGCCTCTTGCAAAAATACAAAGCACAATTACAGACTTTCTTCCAATTCCACCAATTTTAACTAGAGATCAATGTGAAATTTTATCTGAAGCGGATAATGTTGTCTCAAATAATCATCTCACATTAAAAGATTTAGATATAAATCCATCTGATGTTGAAGAAGTAATGAAGAAATGGTTATGGAGATATAAAGATGGAGGTCAGTTCGCTAAAGCACAATGAAAAGCATAAGTTTATTTAGTGGATATATTTATCTTATTCTTGCAATTATAACAGGTATTGCCACTAACGGTTTTCTCAAAACTACTGAAAGTTTTACTAAGCTCACACCAACAATTTTTTGTATCACAAGTATTGTTGTTTGTATTTTTTGTTTATCTAGAGCAATGACTATAATACCTGTTGGATTTACTTATGCCACTTACGGAGCATTAACAATAACTGCAGTTACATTATTTGGAATATTTAAATACAATCAAACTCCTAATCTTTATGGTACTGTTGGATTAATTTTAATTGTTTCAGGAGTTATACTTTTAAACCTTTTTGGTAAATTAAAGTAAACCCCTGATGTTTTTAAATCAGGGGCATTTAATTACTTTATAAACTAATTATTTAAAGATGCTGTGATAGGTTCTTTATTTTTGTTAGCTCTTTTTTCAGCGATTTTTTTCTCGATACTAGCTATCTTTAGATCAATCTTTGATAGTTTTTTTTGTTTAGTGCTTATCTTATTTTTAAGCTTATCGATTGATTTTAGTATTTTTTTCTTTTTCTTTTCGTTTTTTTTTAATTTTTTTTTCATATTATTCCTCCAAAAAGAAAAATCTAAAATAATCTAAAAAATTTTTCAAATGAAATTAAGAAAAATCTTTTAAACTAAAAGTTGAAAAGATTTAGAAAATCCTACGGAACTAATAAATTTATAAATCTGTCTGTTTTTTGGATTTCAAGACTGTTTACGTAACCACAATTTTCACCATCAACTTGTGATAGAACTTTATTGTTTACACCATTTATTTTTAATCTGTTCAATTCTTTTTTAATTACACTTTTTGCAGGAGTTAAGTCGCCTTTGGTTAAAATTAACCAAACATAATAAAGTAATTTTATTCTGGTCAGGTCTTTAAATATGTAAGCCACTATCCTGTTTTCAAATATATTGGTATCATTAGTTATAGAATGGGGACCAGCATAGTATTTTGAATTAGTACATAAAATCCAATCAGCCATAATTTTTTCATTATCTACCTTAACCTCCATTTTATTATTTTTTAAAAATAAAAAATGCTGAAAACCTTTTAAAGCGAAAATTACTTTTCCAAGATACTTTTTAATATTAGTATTTATGGACTCAACAATTCGAGAGTCAAAACCTACACCAGCCATCAAGAAAAAGTACTTATCATTTATTTTTGCTAATGAAATTTTCTTTTGATTATCTGATACTAGGACGTTGTAAATCTCCTCCGCCTTTTTCTTAATTTGAGTTTCTATTTGTAAAATATTTGCAGTGCCAGCAGGTATGTATCCAACTAATTTGTCTTTTAGATTATCACTTTTAAACATTTCATTAATACCAAAACATACGCTCCCGTCACCGCCAGCAAATACTAACCGATCAAATTTTTTATTAGACAATTCTTTAAATACATTCCTTGCATGATCTTCGCTTTCGGTTTTAAAAAGATCTACAATATGATTTTTTTCTAAAAGATTAATGACCTTGTTAATTAATTTAAGTTTTCTACCACCTGCTGCATTTGCGTTAAATATCACTGCAAAATTCAATTTTTTATTCATATTTTAACAATTCTGTAACATATTTATGATTCTACTTTTACTAGAGATTCGTTTTATAAAAAATATGGAAACAATTCAAACTAAATCTAAGGGAAAGATTTTAAATTACAAAAGCATCTTTATTTCCGACTTGCACCTTGGGCATAGAAAAAGTGCAGCAAACAAATTATTAGAATTTTACAAACATTCAAGGTCAGAGAATTTATATCTTGTTGGTGATATCATTGATGTTTGGGCTTTAAAAACAAAATTTTACTGGCCTCAAGAACATAATGATGTGATTCAAAAAACATTAAGAAAAGCTAGACATGGAACAAAAGTAAAATATATTGTTGGAAATCATGATGATGTGTTTAGAAAGTTTTTACCATTACACTTTGGAGATATCGAAGTAATTAACAGAGCTATACATGTCTCGGCAGATAATAAAAAGTATATTGTTGTTCATGGTGATGCCTGGGATGGAGTGATGAAATATGCTCCATGGTTATCAAAAGTAGGAGCTATTGCTTATAGTTTTTTACTTGAGTTTAATGTTGTTATCAATTTTTTTAGAAGATTATTTAAAAAGGGTAATTGGTCTTTAGCAAAATATTTAAAACACAAAGTAAAGAACGCTGTAAAATATATAGGCGATTATGAAAAAACTTTAGCAACTTATGCTAAAAGAAAAAATGTTGATGGTATAATTTGTGGTCATATTCATCATTCTGCCGATCAAGTCTTAGATGGTGTGAGATATTTAAATTGTGGTGATTGGGTAGAAGGTGCAACTTTCTTGGTAGAACATTTCGATGGTCGCATGGAAGTTATTGACTGGGACAAAATCAGAGGTGATGTTGTCGATTACGAGCCATATCTAAAAGTAGTAAATAAATGAAAATTTTAATCGTTACTGATGCCTGGTATCCGCAAGTGAATGGTGTTTGTAGAACTTTAAAAAATCTTGGCGATGAATTAAAAAAAATTGGACATCAGGTTGAATATATTGAACCTAATCAATTTTTTACTGTGCCAATGCCAAAATATAATGAAATAAAACTTTCTCTTAATGTTTGGCCTAGAGTAGGTAGATTAATTTCTAAAGCCGATGCTGACATAATTCACATAGCTACAGAAGGCCCGATAGGAATATTTGCAAAAAGATATTGTGTAAAAAATAAGCTTAAGTTTACCACGTCTTACCATACTCAATTTGATAAATATTTGAAGCTATACTATCCTTATTTGCCAATTAAGCTTGCTCAAAAGTTCCTTAAAGGATTTCATTCAAAGGCGGAAAAAATTTTAGTAACAACTCAATCAATGAAAGATGAACTTCAAGAAATTGGTTTTGATAAGGATAAGATGGTTGTTTGGACCAGAGGGGCAAACCACGGGGCATTTCAAAAGCCTAAAAAGATTAATTTAGAGTATAAAAGACCAATTTATCTTTATGTGGGTAGGGTATCTATTGAGAAGAACATCAGAGCATTTCTGGATTTAGAGTTAGAAGGCACGAAACTAGTTGTTGGTAAAGGACCTGATTTAGATAAACTTAAAAAAGAATACCCTGAAGCAATATTTAAAGGAGAGAGAACAAATGGTGAGCTTGCAAGTTACTTTGCTTCTTCTGATGTTTTTGTTTTCCCGAGCAAAACAGATACTTTTGGAATTGTAATTATAGAAGCTTTAAAATGTGGATTGCCAGTAGCTGCTTACCCAGTAGCAGGACCAAAAGATATTTTTAACGGTACAAACATTGGCTCGTTAAACAACGATCTTAAAAAAGCAGCACTTGAAGCTCTTAAGTCAGATAGAAGCGCTTGCATTGAGCATGCAAAAAAATATACCTGGGAAAATTGCGCAAAAATCTTTTTAGATAGTGCGGTATCAAACCGCTAAAAAATATTTCTTTAGTCTATATCTTTAAAGTATAATCAAATCATGGAATTCTTACTTTACTCTCTTGCTGGAATAATTGTGATCGTAGTAATTGCAGTATCCAGAAAATCAATTGTAGCAGGTATGGAGGCAAGATCCGATATTAAGAGAGAGAACAAACCAAGTAATAATGAAGAGGGAATAGAAGACATCACCAATGAAAATATTGAAAAAACTAATGAGCAAGTAAAGATTATAAATCAAATCGATGATCTAATTTTAATTGTAGATAAATTTAAAAATATCAAATTTTTTAATAGTAGTGCAAAAAAAAAATTTGGAGAAAATAATTTAAATAAGCACGTGGCTACTTTATTGAGAGTTCCTGATTTACTCCAAAATATTGATTTAGTGCTTTTAAAAAAAGAGACAATTACTATGGATTTAGAATTATCCTCTCCCTCATTTCAGTTCTTTAAAGTTCATCTATTCTCTGGACCGACCTCATATGTCGATGATCCTGACTCAGTTGTTTTATTTCTAAAAGATTTAACTGATATTATAAAAGCGCAAAGGTTCAAATCTGATTTTGTAGCCAATGTAAGCCATGAACTTAAAACGCCTTTAGTTTCTATTAAAGGATTTCTAGAAACTATAAGCGGACATGCGAAAGATGATTTAGAAGCACAAAAAAAATTCATACCGATAATGCTTGAGCAAGCTGATAGGATGGAAAGCTTAATTAAAGATTTACTTTCATTAAGTAGAATTGAGTTAGAGGAACATATACAGCCTCAAGATAAAGTAAATTTAAAAGAAATTTTAAGTAACGTTGAAGACATCCATCAAAAAAATTTAAAATCTTTTGAATTTAAAAATAATATAAAAGATGATTTCTTTATTAAAGGCGATCATGAAAAATTAATTGAAGTTTTTTCAAATATTATTGATAACAGTATAAAATATTCAGAAAAAAATAAAAAGATCGAAGTTAATTGTGGGCAAGGTAACGGAAAAGTAATAGAAGACTCTTATACCGTGTCCATTAAAGATAATGGTATTGGAATTCCAACTGAACAACTTCCGAGAATTACAGAAAGATTTTTTAGAGTTGATGCAGCTAAAAGTAAAAAAGTTGGTGGCACTGGACTTGGAATGGCGATCGTGAAGCACATTGTTAATCAGCATAGAGGTGAGTTAGAAATAAAAAGTGAGGCTCAAAGGGGCACCGAAATAAAGGTTCACTTTTCTAAATTTTAGCAAATATCACAAATTTATTAAATTATGTCTTGAGATAGACAGTAAAATAGTTAAAATTCTAGTATGACTAGAATAACAAATTATATAATTCTGGTTTTATTAACTTTAACTTTTACAACTGTTAAGGCAGATGTAAACTTAATTGAGAAAACTTTACGTTCTCAACCTCTCACAGTTTTTGATCTTGGACTTTTAAGACTTAAAAACGATCTTAGGCAAGCTAAAAACGATTTAGTTCTTGAAGTAGATAATAAAAATGTATCTACAATTTATACTGAAGCTTTATTTTCTAGAAGAGACGATGGAATTCAATTAATTGTGTCAGCACCGATGAGCACTCATTTAAATGCTAACTCGTACATGGTGGACTCAATTAAATGTAGAAAAATTTTTGAAAAAGTTAAAAATAATCTTTTAAAAGGACAAAACGAGAGCAATATGATTCACTCAAAAGCTGCATCTTATTTAAGTGAAGTATTCACCGCTCCAACACAATGGAATGCTTGGAGATATGATAAAGGTTTTACTCAAAAATTAGTTAACTTTGTACAACTAGAAGTTACATTAAAGCCAACTCAATCCTACGCAGTTAAAAATAAAGTAAGACCTTTTAGTTGCGGAGGGTCTTTAGCCTCTGATTATCAACAAATCGAGATAACTAGAAAGTTCAACTAAAAAGTTATCATTTTAATAAATTTGTAACATATCTGTAATAATTAAGAGTCCTCTTAATTCTATGAATCCAATGTTTGTTAATTAATTAATAAATGAAAGGATAAACAATGAGAAAACTATCAATCGCTTTAGCTTCATTAGTTGCAATGTTAGTTGTAACTTCTGCTCAAGCTAGAGATCAGATTAAAATCGTAGGTTCTTCAACTGTATTCCCTTATGCAACAATCGTTGCTGAAAGATTTGGTTCGTCTGGTAAATTTAAAACACCAGTAATCGAGTCAACAGGAACAGGTGGTGGAGCTAAATTATTCTGTGCTGGAGTTGGTACAGAGCACCCAGACATAACAAATGCATCTAGAGCTATGAAGGCTAAAGAGTATGCGCTATGTCAAAAAAATGGTGTTGAAGAAATCGTAGAGATTACAGTTGGTAACGACGGAATAACGTTAGCTTATTCTAAAGATGCTAAACCAGTAAACTTTACAAAAAAACAATTATGGGCAGCATTAGCAAAAGAAGTTGCTAAAGATGGTGCGTTAGTACCAAATCCATATAAAAATTGGAGTGATATCGACCCATCATTACCAAACTACCCTATTAAAATTATGGTGCCTCCAGGAACATCAGGAACAAGAGATGCTTGGAATTCATTAGTAATGAAAAAAGGTATCGATGATGCTTCTAAAAAAGCTGGCGCTAAATATAAAGCGTTAAGAGAAGATGGTGCGGTAATTGAAGTTGGTGAGAACGACTCACTTATTATTCAAAAATTAGCTGCGGACAAAGAAATGTTCGGTTTCTTTGGTTTCAGTTATTTCTTAGCTGCAAAAGATAAATTGCAAGCTGCAAGCATTGAAGGCGGTCAACCAAGTCTATCTTCGATTCAAGATTACAGTTACGCAGTTGCAAGACCTTTATTCTTCTACGTGAAAAAAGCTCACGTGGGCGTTGTACCTGGCTTACATGAATTCGTAAAAGAGTTCACAAGTAAAAAAGCTATGGGTAAAAAAGGTTATTTAACTGATATCGGGCTAGTACCTCTAGATGGCAAGTTATACAAAACATCTAGAACTAACGCTACGAAGTTAGTTAACATGCCTGCTAAGAAGTAGTAGTATCAATTAAACAAAAAGGGGGTATTTTACCCCCTTTTTATCTCTGGAAGCTCAATATGAATTTAATACTTGTAACTTTTATTATTCTCTTAGCTTTCACAAGTTATTATTTCGGTAGAAAAAAAGCTCTAGTTATTCAATCATCACAAAGACTTACGGCATTACCAAAATTTTATGGATATTATTTAGCTGCTTGGTGTGCTGCACCAGCATTAATAATTTTTGCTCTTTGGTCAGTTTTTGAACCATCAATAGTTAAAACATTTATTTTACAAGATTACACTGATCAGAACTTAACTAAAAATGAGCTTCAGCTTATTTACACAAAGGTTAAAGCATTAGCCGCAGGAACTTACACGGGAAATATCACTAATTTTCTAGATGAGTCTGCTAATAAGTACATTCAATTAAAAGGAATAGCTAACAGCGCTAAAGTAGCAATTATTTTAGCAATTTTAATTTTCTCTCTGAGTTTTGCGTATAGATCTGTTCAGAAAAATGATCGAATGAGAGAACCAGTAGAAATTTTTCTTAAATGGGTTTTATTTGTTGCATCATTAGGCGCAGTTTTAGTTACAATCGGAATAGTTTTTTCACTTTTATTCGAAGCGATTAGGTTTTTTCAAGCAGTAAAAATCTTTGACTTTATATTCGGAACTCATTGGTATCCTGCTAAAACTTTTGTAAGAGATGGCCAACCAGATCCTGAATTAATGAAGGATGCTTTCGGAGCTGTGCCTTTATTTGCTGGGACTTTTTTTATTGCTTTTATTGCAATGTGTGTTGCCATCCCCATAGGTTTGCTGAGTGGGATATATCTATCTGAGTATGCTGGAAGAGGCGTAAGAAAATATGCGAAACCTATTATTGAGATTTTAGCTGGTATTCCAACAGTGGTATATGGTTTTTTTGCAGCTTTAACCGTCGGTCCTTTTGTTAAAGAAATTGGTAACGCTATGGGTTTAGAAGTTTCAGCGGAGAGCGCTTTAGCTGCAGGAGCAGTTATGGGAGTAATGATAATTCCTTTTATTTCAAGTCTAAGCGATGACGTTATGACGGCAGTACCTCAAAATTTAAGAGATGGGAGTTACGCAATGGGCGCAACAAAATCTGAAACTGTAAAAAAAGTAATTTTTCCAGCAGCCCTACCTGGTATCGTAGGTTCGATACTTTTAGCAGTATCGAGAGCGGTAGGAGAAACAATGATTGTTGTAATGGCCTCAGGACTAGCGGCTAATCTTACAATGAATCCACTTGAGTCAACTTCTACCATTACAGCGCAAATTGTAGTAATTTTAATTGGAGACCAACAATTTGGAGATCCAAAAACTCAATCAGCTTTTGCATTAGGAATATCTTTATTTATAGTAACTTTATTCTTAAATGTAATCGCTCTTTCAGTTGTTAAAAAATATAGGGAAAAATATGAATAGTTTTAAGAAAAATTTATTAAAAAAAAGATATAACGCTGAAAGAAGATTTCAATGGTATGGCAAAATAGCTATAGGATTAGCTTTAAGCTTTTTAGCAGTTTTTATGTTTCAGATATTTTCAAAAGGTTACTCAGCTTTCCAAAAAACTTGGATAGTAACAGAAGTTCATTATGATAAAGAATTACTTTTAATCGATGCAGAAAGCCCATCAAAAGATGATTTAGAAAATGCAGACTATTATGATGTTGCTTACAAAGCTATGACCTCATTAGATCCTGGACTTCCTGAAGAAGAGGATCGTCAATTGATACAAATGGTTTCGTATAAATATGAGGCAGAGGTTAAAGATCTACTTTTAAAAAATCCAGACTATCTAGGTAAAATAGTGTCCATAAAATTAACAGCTTCTGATGATGTTGATCAAGTTCATAAGGGAAATTATCCAAGAGATATTCCTGAGGAGAATAGAAGAGTAAATGATTACCAGTTGCAGATTTACGATATGCTTAATGAAAGAGGAGATATTTTATCAGAGTTTAACATTAGTTTTTTTACAAGTCCTGATTCAAGAGAGGCAGAACTAGCAGGTATAGCTAGCTCGTTTATGGGAACAGTTTTTAGTATACTAGTATGTTTAGCGTTTTCATTTCCTGTTGCAGTGCTAGCTGCAATTTATCTCGAGGAGTTTGCACCAAAAAATAAATTTACAGATTTTATAGAAGTAAACATTAACAATTTGGCAGCTGTTCCATCGATAGTATTTGGTTTGCTAGGTCTTGGTGTTTTATTAGCAGTTTTTAATTTACCAAGATCGACACCACTTGTTGGAGGAATTACTTTGTCTCTTATGACATTACCAACAATAATTATTGCTGCAAGAGCTTCTTTAAAAGCTGTTCCCCCAAGTATAAGAGAAGCTGCTTTAGCGATGGGTGCAAGTAATATGCAAACAACCATGCATCATACTGTGCCACTATCAATGCCTGGAACTTTATCTGGAACGATAATTGGCTTGGCTCAAGCTTTAGGGGAAACAGCCCCTTTAATTTTAATAGGAATGGTTGCTTTTGTGAATACAATACCTGGTACGCCAGTTGATCCTGCTGCAAGTTTACCAGTTCAGATATATATATGGTCAGAAAGTGCTGAGAGGGGTTTTGTTGAAAAAGTATCTGCATGTATTATGGTGCTTCTAGCTTTTTTAATTTTAATGAACTTGGCAGCTCAAATCGTTAGACACAAATTTGAAAAGAAATGGAGTTAAATGAGTAAAATAAAAGCGGAAAATGTAAATGTTTATTACGGATCCAAACAGGCATTATTTGACGTCTCTATAGATATAGCAGAAAAAGAAGTTACAGCTTTAATTGGACCATCTGGGTGTGGAAAGTCTACTTTCTTAAGATGCTTGAACAGGATGAACGACGTCATAGAAATTTGTAGAGTTGAAGGCAGTATTAAAATGGACAACCTAGAACTGAATTCAAGAAAGTTAGATGTTGTGAGACTTAGGGAGAACGTTGGTATGGTTTTTCAAAAACCCAATCCATTCCCTAAAACAATTTATGAAAATGTAGCTTATGGTCCTACTATTCACGGTATTGCACAGAGCAAAGAAGAAATGGATCAAATAGTTGAAACAAGTTTGAAAAAAGCTGCCTTGTGGAACGAAGTTAAAGATAGACTTGATGAAATCGGAACTGGTTTATCAGGAGGTCAACAGCAACGACTATGTATTGCTAGAGCTATATCTGTAAGTCCAGAAGTGATTCTTATGGACGAACCGTGTTCAGCGCTTGACCCAATAGCAACAGCTCAAATTGAAGAACTTATAGATGATCTTAAAAAAGAGGTCACAATTGTGATAGTTACCCACTCAATGTCACAAGCAGCTAGGGTATCTCAAAAAACAGGTTTCTTTCATTTGGGAAAACTTATAGAATTTGGATCAACAGATAAAATATTTAAAAATCCTGATAATCAGCAAACTCAGGATTATATTACAGGAAGGTTTGGTTAATGAGTGAAAAACCGCACATTGTAAAATCTTACGAAGAGCAACTTCAGTTATTAAAAGATACAATAGTGAAAATGGGAACTGGAGTTGAGAAACAGCTTGAAAACACTATTCAATCTTTAGTTAAAAAAGACATTGGTTTAGCAGAAAAATCTATCAAAGATGACGAATTGACTGATAAGTATGAAATAAATATAGAAGAGCAAGTTGTAAATTTGATTGCCTTAAGGCAACCTATGGCAATAGATTTAAGAGAAACAGTTGTTGCCTTAAAAGTTTCTTCAGACTTAGAGAGAATTGGTGATTTAGCAAAAAACATCTCAAAACGATTAACTAAAATTGGAACTGATTTACCTAATGAAATTACTAAAAATTTCGAAATAGCTGGTTTAAAAGCATCAAAACAAGTCAATGCAGTTTTAAATTCGTATTTACATAGAGCTAAAGATACAGCAGAAAATGTTTGGAATTCTGATGAAGAAATAGATCAAATGACTAATTCTAATATGGAAGCTGCAGTAAAGCATTTAGAAAAAAATAAAAACGATATACAAAAAGTAACCCAACTACTTTTCATGCTTAAAAATATTGAGAGGATTGGAGATCATGCAACCAATATTGCAGAGCAAGTTTATTTTCTGATTACAGGAGATTATTTAGAGGGAGACCGACCAAAAGGATAATGAGGGCAAATTTATTCATTGTTGAAGATGAAATGCCCATCGTAACTTTACTTAAATACAATTTAGAAAAAGAGGGTCACAAAGTTGATTATGCAGTCAATGGAGAAGACGCTATTAGAAATATAAAGGAAAAAAATCCTGATTTAATTTTATTAGATTGGATGTTGCCAGATATTTCAGGTGTTGAAGTCTGTAAAAATTTGAAAAGAAGCAATCTTCACAAAAATATCCCAATCATTATGTTAACAGCCAAAGGTGAGGAAGAAGACAAACTTAAAGGATTTGAAACAGGAGCTGATGACTATGTAACTAAGCCATTCAGCCAAAAAGAACTTATTGCAAGAATTAACGCTTTATTAAAGAGATCTAAACCAAGTGTTGCCGCTGATGTTGTAGTATTTGAGGATCTTAAAGTAGATAGAGTTCAACGAAGAGTTTATAGAGCAGATAAACAAGTTATAGTCGGCCCAACCGAATTTAAACTAATTGATTTTTTAATAAAGAATCCAAAAAGAGTATATTCGCGTGAGCAACTTCTAAATTCTGTATGGGGAGATGATATTTATGTTGAGTCCAGAACTATAGATGTTCATATAAGAAGACTAAGAAAAGCAATAAATATTGATGGCAAGAAAGATCTTATCAGAACAGTAAGATCTGCTGGCTATTCCTTAGATGTTTGAAGATCTTTTGGCTTTATAAATGATATTAATTTTCCTTTAACTTTTGATAACTTTTCCCAATCATTGAAATTAAAACTTATTTCAGCAACGGCTGCAGTAGGAAATTTTCTTTTTAAATTTTCAAATTGTTCAGAGTTTTCTTTAAGACAGATTCGATTTATGAGTTCACTAATTGAAGGTTCATGATTGATTAAAAGTAAAGTTTTATAATTATCAACTGTTTGTTTTAAGATATGAATAATTTCATCCTCACTAGCATGATAAAGCGCTTTTTTTTTAATAATTTTCTTAAAACTGATTTTTTCTGACAATATATTTAATGTTTGTATTGTCCTTTTAGAGGATGAGCAATAAACTAAATCAAATTTTAATTTCTTTTTAATAAAAAATTCACAAATTAATTTTGCTGAATTTACCCCTCTTTTATTCAATGGCCTGTCATGATCATCTAAATTTGGAAAATCCCAACTAGATTTAGCATGTCTCATCGCATATAATTTAAACATATTTTTAATTTAACATTTAAATATGTCGAAAGCATCATTTTCAGAAAACGCTAATATTAGCAATCAACTCATAAACAGAGAATTATCTTGGCTTCAGTTTAATGATCGTGTTTTAGAAGAATCAAAAGATAAAACAAATCCTCTATTTGAAAGAGTAAAATTTTTATCAATCGCAGGTACAAATTTAGATGAATTTTTTATGGTAAGAGTCGCTGGACTTTTTAATCAAATTAAAGATGGTTTTGACGAATTAAGCGCAGATGGATTAACCGCAGAGGATCAATTGAATAGGGTCGTATTAAAAACTAAAGATCTATTAAAGAAGCAAAACGAAGCATTCCTAGAGTTGAAAAAAGAGCTATCGAAAGAAAAAATTTTCATTCGAAAAATGTCAGAACTAAATAAGAAGGATCTTATGTATCTAAGAGAATATTTTCAGGAAACAATTTATCCTATAATAACACCTACTGCCATTGACCCATCACATCCCTTTCCTTTTATACCAAATAAAGGCCAAGCAATTTTACTAAGAATGACTAGAATAAAAAAAAAAAGAGAACTAAATGCAATTATAGTTATACCAAGAGCACTTCCAAAATTTGTATCTCTAAACAATTCTGAAACAATAAATGAATTTGTCACAATTGATGACGTAATTTGTAAATTTGCTAATGAAATATTTCCAGACCATAATATCGAGGCAAGTTTGCAGTTTAAAATAATTAGAGACAGCGAAATTGAAATAGATGATGAAGCTGCTGATCTTGTGAGATATTTTGAAAAAGCAATTAAGAAAAGAAGAAGGGGAAACGTAGTTAAACTCGAAGTAATCACTAATTCAAACAAAAAACTTTTAAATTTTATTTCAAAAAAATTTAAAATGGATGAAGATCATATTTATGAGGTTGAAGGATTGGTTGGAATACAAGATATAGATGAAATTTGTAAAAAGAAAGATCCAAAGCTGAGATTTAAAAAGTTTAATCCTAGAGAAGTTGAAAGATTGAAGGAATTTGATGATAAATTTTTTTCAGCTATAAGAAGTAAAGATTTTGTTGTACACCACCCTTTTGAAACTTTTGATGTAGTAATTCAATTTTTAGAAGCTGCAGCAAAAGATCCCAAAGTTATCGGTATCAAACAAACTTTGTATCGAACCACACCTGACTCTCCTATCGTAAAAGCACTAAGTAGAGCAGCAGAAAACGGAAAAGTTGTTACAGCCGTAATAGAAATAAAAGCTCGATTTGATGAGGAAGCTAATATTGAATTATCTAGGAAACTAGAGAAAGCTGGCGTTCAAATTGTTTACGGATTCGCAAAATATAAAACGCATGCAAAGGCAAGTTTAGTTTTAAGAAAAGAAGGAGCTAAAACGCGAAGCTATGTTCACTTAGGTACAGGAAACTATCATCCAATTAACGCAAAAATTTATACTGACTTATCACTGTTTAGCTCTAATCAAGACTTGGCCAAAGATGTCGAAAAATTTTTCAATTATGTAACTGGTTATGCAAAACCAAAAAAATTGAATAAAATTTTTATGTCTCCATTAAATAGCAGGAATTTTTTTGAAGAAAAAATTGAAAATGAAATTATAAATGCAAGTAAAGGAAAACCTGCAGAAATATGGGCAAAAATGAATTCTCTTGTAGACCCTGGAATTATTAAGAAATTTTATGAAGCTTCAAACGCAGGAGTAAAAATAAATTTATCAGTAAGAGGAGTGTGTTGCTTAAGACCTGGAATTAAAGGTCAATCTGAAAATATAAAAGTAAAAAGCCTTATTGGCAGATTTTTAGAACACTCAAGAATTTATTGTTTTGCAAATGGTAGCTTTATGCCCTCTCGAGAGAATCAGGTATATATTTCATCTGCAGATTTAATGCCTAGAAATTTAGATAGAAGAATTGAAATTATAATTCCGATAGAAAACAATACTGTGCATGAGCAAATTTTAGATCAAATTATGTTAGCTAACTTTAAAGATAAATCAGAAACATGGTATTTAGATAGTTTGGGAAACTACCATAAAGAACAAGAAAAAGGCTTTTCCGCACATTCCTATTTCATGAAGAACCCAAGTTTATCAGGTCGTGGTAAGTCAATTTTAAGAGCTAAACCTCAAAATTTAAGATTAGTAAAATGAAACCAGAATTAAAAAATCTTTTTAAATTTCAGTCTAATAAAAAGTCTAAGCAAGCCATAATAGATCTTGGATCAAATTCAGTAAGAATGCTCATATACGATAATTTTAAAATTTCTCCAATCCCAGTCTTTAATGAAAAAGCAGTTTGCAAACTTGGAAAAAATTTAGATAAATCTAAAAAACTAAATCCCGATGGAATTAAAGGTTCTTTAAAAGTTCTAAATAGATTTAAAGAAATTTTAGATATTTCAGACGTTCAAGATTTAGAAATTATTGCAACAGCAGCTTTTAGAGAGGCCACTGATGCAAGTGAATTTTTAAGAGAAATTGAAAAAACATTTAATAAAAAACCACTAGTATTATCTGGCGAGGAAGAAGCAAGAACATCAGCAAATGGTGTAATGGTAGGATTTGATGAAGTAGATGGATTAGTTGCAGATTTAGGAGGTGGAAGTTTAGAACTTGCCAGAGTTTCTAAAAATCAAATTTTTGAAACAACCTCTTTACCTCTTGGAGTATTAAGACTTGAAAATAATCCTATTATAAAAAAAAGAAATTTGGGAAAATATGTTAGAAAACTTTTAAGAGATGAAAAATGGCTTTCTAAAAAGAAATTTAAAAATATTTATTTGGTAGGAGGGACTTGGAGATCATTATTTAAATATCATCTCTTTAAAGAAAAACACCCATTACATATTTTGCATCAATATAAACTCTCAAAAGATGTAGCAGTAAAATACTTAAATAGAATTTCAAAATTTAATAAATCATCTTTGAAATCAATGGAATATATTACTAAATCTAGAACTCCGTATTTACCTTTTAGCTCTATAATATTAAACGAAATAATTGAAGCAGCAAGCCCCTCAAAAGTTATTTGCTCAATCAGTGGACTGAGAGAGGGACATATGAATACAATTATAAACCAAGGAATGAGCGAGGATGAAATTTTCAAATTAAAAACTGACGGTATATCTTTTAAAAAAGGGGACTATGGAAAGAGTTTTGAGAAATATTTTAATTTTATTTCACCATTATTTGAAGACAACGAATATTTTAATCGAAGATTACTAACCTTGGCTTGCATCTTAAGTAAAATGGATTGGGGCCTAGGAGCTTTTCAAAAAGCAGAATTAGTTTTTATGGAAGTGTTAAATACTCCATTACTAAAACTAGAACATAGAGATAGAGTAAAAGTTGCATCAGCAAGTTTTTGGAGACATTGTGGCTTAAAATATAATCCGAATTATCAGTTTTTATCCTTATTAAATAACAACGAAATTTTATGCTCAAAGCAAGTGGGATCTGCTTTAAGATTAGCAGAGTCACTCACTAGCATGTCTTCTTTGTTGTTAGATGAATTTAAAATTTATAAAAGAAATAAGACTATTTTTTTGAAAATACCTAACAATCATAGCGATATTGTCTCAAAACAAGTAACTAAAAGACTTAAAAACCTGGCAAGAGAGATGAATGTCGACTCCAATATCATTTATTCTTGAAAATTAATAAATCTTTAACTTAATTTAAATATTTTTTTAGCATTTATATATTATTAACTGATTAACAGTCTCCCAACTGTGTTGTTAATTAATTAGCCCATCAGCCCAAGGTATAAATATTTCCTTGGGCTGGCCTCCAATTACAAAATAATTTTTCTGATTAAATAGACAGCCAATATTCCACCAAGCATCTCAGCAATGATATAGCTAGGAGTATTTAAGTAATTAATTCCAGTAAATGTGTCTGTAAAAGTTCTTGCGATTGCTACCGCTGGATTTGCAAAAGAAGTCGAAGAGGTAAACCAATACCCCGCTGTTATAAAAGTAGCTACTGATGAAGCGACTGCAAGTTTGCCACTCTTTAAAGATCCAAATATCACAAAAATTAATCCAAAAGTTGCAATGATCTCAGCTGTAAAAATATTCATTCCAGGTCTAATTTTCTTTGAAAGCTGCAACAAAGGAAGATCAAACATAAAATTTGCTAACATTACTCCTAACATGCAGCCTAAGATTTGAGCCGAGATATAAGTGATAATTAAATTTTTTTTAATTTTGTTGGTAAAATACATTGCTAAAGTAACAACAGGATTGAAATGTGCGCCGGAGATATCACCGATTGAAGTAATCAGAACAAATAATCCTGCACCTGTAGCTAAAGTATTCGCTATTAACATTACAGCGATATCATCAGTTAGATTTTGAGCCATAATACCTGAACCAACTATTATCATGACTAAAAAACAACTTCCTATAAATTCACCAATAAATATCTTTTTACTTTTCATTTTTTATCCAATGTTTAATTTTTTCATTAATTATATTATAAGTTTCTTCAGCTATTAAATTTATTTTATCTTTATTTTTAGTTTTTTTAAATTTTTCAACAGGGTCCTCAATATCCCAATGTGTAATCGCCTTTTTTTTGGGCCACACAGGACAAACTTCTTTATTGGCGTTATTACAAACTGTGATCACGTAATCAATATCAATTTCATTTTTTAAAAATTCATCAAAATTTTTTGAATAATAAGTGTCTACATTAAATTTTTTTCCTTCAAGATACTCTTTTATGTAAGGATTGATTTTTCCTGAGGGATTACTTCCGGCGCTAAATGCGATGAATTGATTTCGGAAATTATTATTTATAATACTTTCTGCTATTATGCTTCTCGCAGAGTTTCCAGTACAAACAAACAATATTGTTTTTATTTTACTCATAAAAAATGTCTTGAAGTGTCCCGAACTTACGGAACCAAAATTTGATAAAAACCAATAATAAATAATGGAATCTGTAAACCAAAATTAGTCAATATTGCTTTATCCTTAGAAATAAAACCTGCAATAGTCCAACCAACTACTCCCGCTCCATGAAACATTATATTTATTGGATACATATTCAAATTTGTTAATAAAATACCTGTAAGAACTAAAAAAGTACTTAACCATTTAAGGTATTTTTTAATAAACTTCATAATCAACTATATGATTGTAATGTTAAAGTTTTGTTAACCAGCAGATTTAATTTTTTTCTCGATAAATTCTGGTACACCATCTTCTTTATCGATAATTTCTTCTTTAGATCCTTTAGGCTGAAATGCATATAAAACATGTAATTTACAATAAGGAAATTCACCCTCTGGCTTACGACCACAGAAATAGAATTTTTCCTCATTAGGGTGACCTATAGGCCATTTACATGTTTCATCAGTTAATTCCTCTAGTGATTTAGGGTTCTCTGCCTCAAAGTTTTTGTCTAATAAAATCGATTGAAATTTAGCTTTTCTAGAAGTTGGTGCTGGCCCACGTCTAACTTGTTTATTTTCACCTACTCTTGGCGAATTAGACTGCTTCGATGGAGCTCTAGCTTCAAGGTTTAGTCTATGAGCTTTTCCAATTACAGCGTTACGTGTTGTGTCACCCAAAGCCTCTGCGATCTGACTTGCTGTATGGCCTTTGGACCATAATTCCTTTAATTTTTGTACTTTTTCGTCTGTCCAACTCATAGTATATTTTTACTGTATTTAGTATTTAATTAAGATTTAGTGCATTATATTGGGGTTTAAAACATTAAAACGCTTCAAAGCTGTTAGTAGAATTAGTTTTACACAGTTTTTTTAAAATAAGGTTTATAAGACTATCAATGGTTGAAATTACAAAAAAATATAAAATTGGAACTAGAAGATTTGGTCTAGTTAATTGGTACGGAACATGGACTTTGTATGTGAAAGAAGTCTTAAGATTTTTAAATGTTTGGGCTCAAACACTTTTTTCTCCATTAATTTCATCTTTATTGTTTTTATTAGTTTTATCTTTAGCCATTGGCACTGAAAGAGGAGAAGTTTTGGGCGTTTCTTTCATTATATTTCTAGCGCCAGGGTTGATTGCTATGCAAATAATACAACAAGCTTTTTCTCACTCATCTTCTTCTCTAATGATTAAAAAAATAGATGGGACCATAGTAGATTTATTATTTGCTCCTTTATCAGCATCAGAGGCAACAATAGCGATATCACTCGCTGCTGTCACTAGATCTATACTTCTAGCAATTATATCGATTATTACTTTTACATTAATTATCGATATACAAATTCAAAATTATTTAACATTAATTTCTTTTACTTTTTTATCTTCTTTTATTTTGGGAAATATAGGAATTATCGCAGGTTTGTGGGCAGAAAAATTTGATAATATGGCAACCGTTACGAATTTTGTAATAGTCCCATTATCTTTTTTATCAGGTACTTTTTATTCAATCGATAGATTGCCAGGGTTTTTACAAACGGTAAGTGAGTTTAATCCATTTTTTTATATGATTGATGGATTTAGATATAGCTTCATTGGAACAGCGGATGGTTCGATTATGTTTGGAATAATTTATTTAATTATTTTAAGTTTTGTAAGCTGGTTAGTTGCATACATTCTTTATAAAAAAGGTTATAAAATTAAGTCATAACAATGAGTGCAATTTTAAATACATATAATAGAAAGAAAATTTCTTTTACTAGAGGGAAAGGGGCTTTCCTTTATGGAACAAATGGAAAAAAATATTTAGACTTTGTTCAAGGAATAGCTGTAAATTGCTTAGGCCATGCAAATAACTATTTGATAAATTCTGTCACGAAACAAGCTAAAAAACTTTGGCATGTTTCAAATGCTTTCATAATTCCAGAACAAGAAAAATTAGCTAAAAGATTAAAACAAAAGACTTTTGCAGATTATGTTTTCTTTCAAAATTCAGGTGCAGAAGCAACAGAGGCAGCAATAAAATTTGCTAGAAGATATTTTTACTCTAAAGGTCAAAAAAGAAAGAATAGAATTTTATGTATTAATAATAGTTTTCATGGAAGAACACTTGCAACAATATTTGCTAGTAATAGCAAAAAAGCTACAGAGGGATTTGGACCAAAAGTAGATGGATTTGATCATTTTAATTTTGGCGATCACAAGGGATTAGAGAAAGCTATAACAAGTAGAACTGCAGCAATAATGGTTGAAACTATTATGGGAGAAGGTGGAATAAAAGTTATTCCAGATTATTGCTTAAAAGGTTTAAGAAAACTTTGTAATAAAAAAAACATTCTTCTTATTCTTGATGAAGTTCAATGTGGTATTGGAAGAAGTGGTAAGTTTTTTGCTTTTGAACACGCAAAAATAAAGCCCGATATTGTCCCTATAGCAAAAGGAATTGGCGGAGGTTTTCCAATAGGTGCTGTTTTAGTAAATAAAAAGGTAGCATCTGGCATGAAACCAGGAACGCATGGATCAACATTTGGAGGAAATCCTTTAGCAATGAGCGCTGGTAATGCCGTTATGGATATCATGTTCAAAAAAGGATTTCTAAGCAATGTAACTAAAATCGGAAAATACTTTTTAAAAGAATTAAATAAACTTAAAGAAAAATATCCAAAAATAATTAAAGAAGTTAGAGGTAAAGGACTTCTAGTTGGTTTATGTCTTCATAAAGACCAAACGAACTTTATTAAAAAATTATTAGAAAACAATCTATTATCTGTTAGAGCTGCTGAAAATGTAGTCAGACTTTTGCCTCCTTTAAATGTCACAAAGGCAGAAATAAATTTAAGTTTAAAAATAATAGATAAGGTTTGTAAAAATTACAGATGAAAAATTTTATAAATATTTCTGATCATTCATCAAATGATCTAAGAGCGATTATTGATGAGGCAAAGAATAGAAAATTAAAAAGAAAAGGATTTAATAAATCTGCACCAGATGAAGATAAACCTTTTGACGGAAAATCTTTGGCTATGATTTTTGAAAAGCCATCAACAAGAACAAGAATGTCATTTGACATTGCAGTGAAACAACTAGGTGGGTCATCGATTATTTTAAACCCGGATGGAATTCATTACGGCAAAGGAGATGAAAGTTTAAAAGATACTGCTAAAGTTTTAACGGAGTATGTTGATATAGTAATGCTAAGAACTTCTTCTCACAAAAACCTAGAGATGTTTGGTAAATATTTAGAAATTCCTATAATAAACGGTTTATCTGATTTTGGTCATCCGTGCCAAATCATGTCAGATATTTTAACTTATGAAGAAAGTAATGGCTCTATAACAGGCAAAACTATTTCTTGGATAGGTGATGGCAATAATAATATGTCTAATTCTTTAATAGAAGCCGCAGCTAAATTTGATTTTAACCTTAAAATAGGCTGCCCAAAAAAATATGCACCTGGAAAGAAAATATTAAGTTGGGCCAAAAAGAATAAAATTAATTTAATTATAACAAAAAAACCAGAAGATGCAGTTAAAGACTCTGACTGTGTAATGACTGATAAATGGGTTTCTATGAATGATAAGGTAAATAAAAAAGCAAAGAAAAAAATTTTAAAACCTTACCAAGTTAATAAAAAATTAATGAAGATAGCAAAATCTGACGCGATATTTATGCATTGCTTACCAGTTGGAAGAGGTGAAGAAGTTACTGATGAAGTAATTGATGGAAAGCAGTCAGTTGTTTGGAGACAGGCTTTAAATAGAGTACATGCTCAGAAGAGCATTATTAAGTGGTGTTTAGACTAAGGAAGCGGTTTAGGATTATCGCTTTTAGAGTTCATATATAAAATTACTGAAGCTCTATCTTTTTCTTTTCTCAAACCAGCAAATGCCATTTTTGTTCCTTTAACATAAGCTTGTGGTTTAATTAAATAACTATTCATTTCTTCATAAGTCCACTCTTTACCGTAAGCTATCATTGCTTTTGAATATTTATAATCTGCAACTACACCAGCTTTTCTACCAATAACATTCCAAAGATTTGGACCGATCATATTTTTTCCACCAGCTGCAATCTGATGACATGCTGTGCATTTTTTAAAAACTTTTTCACCGTGACCAATATCACCCATCGCTAATAAAGCTTTAATATCTACTACTTCAACTTCTTTAGCAGCTTCTGCAGAAGCTACGCCAGACGCGGAAGCAACTTCTAAACCTTCAATTTTATAGGCTGACTCTTTGGGTTTTTCTACGTGAAATAAAACGTCAGTAAATTTACCAATACCAATGATGATTAATGCAGTAAGAAGAACCGCTGCAATTATTTTATTTATTTCAAAACTATCCATAATTTTGGTAAATACTTTATTTGACGTATAACACGACTTTAATAAAAAAACTTAAAATTACTTAATTTTTTTTGCGTCTTTGGGACGCATAATTATGAGCAAAATTGCAATAATAATACCATCAAGACTAGACGCGTTAAGGTTACCCAATAAACCATTGGAACTTATAAACAACAAAGAAATGATCTTACATGTTTATGAAGCTGCAAAAAAAACAGACTCAGAAGTTTATGTGGCAACGCCTGATCAAAAGATTATTGATGTTATCAATCAAAATAAAGGAAAAGCAGTTTTCACGTCAGTTGATCATCAAACTGGAACGGATAGAGTTTATGAAGTTTTTAAAGATCACTTAAAAAGTGAACCTGATTTAATTATTAATTTACAAGGAGACATGCCAAACATAGAGCCACAAGCTATTTCTAATTTAATAAATTATATGAAGGAAGGAACTTGTGATATCGGGACTTTAGCAAGTTCCTTTAGTTCTGATGATGAACTAGCAGATGAGAATAATGTCAAAGTTGCTGTGAAAGAAAAATTAACCAATGGAAAATTTAGTGAAGCATTAGATTTCTTCAGAAAAGACTCAAATGAATACGAAAATTATTATCATCACGTCGGTATTTATGCCTTTACTAATAAAGCCTTAGTAAGGTATGTAAGCTTAAAAAGATCTAAGCTTGAATTGGAAAGAAAACTAGAACAGTTAAGAGCTCTTGAAAACTCAATGTCAATTCATGTTGGATATATTAACTCATCACCATTAAGTGTTGATACTAAAAATGATTTAATAGAGGTTAGAAAAATTATGGAGAAAACTAGTTAAAATGAAAATAGGAATTCAAGGAGAGCTCGGCGCTTATTCACATATAGCTGTAGAAAATCTATATAAAGATGCAGATATAAAAACCTGCTCAACATTTGAGGATACTTTCAAACTGGCTTTTAATGATCCAAGTATCAAAATAGTTATTCCAATAGAAAATTCATTAGCTGGAAGAGTAGCAGATATTCATTATTTGTTACCAAAATATAAATTACAAATTCACGGTGAATATTTTCTTCCAGTCGAACATAATTTACTCGGTAAACAAGATGCTTCAATTGAAGATATTAAATTTGTTAGAAGTCACGCACAAGCTATAAGTCAATGCCAAAAAATTATTAATGAAAGAAATTTTAAATCAATTATTTCAGTAGATACTGCTGGCTCCGCTAAAGATTTAGCTGAAGGAAAAGATAAATCCATAGCAGCAATTGCATCAGAACTTTCAGCTAAAATGTATAACTTAAAAATACTCAAAAAAAATATTGAGGACGATAAAGGAAATGTAACGAGATTTTTGATTATGGGAAAAAATATTGAACAACCAGATTATGATGATAAGAAAAAATTTTTAACTAGCTGCATTTTTAGAGTTAAAAGTGAACCCTCAGCTCTTTATAAATGTTTAGGTGGGTTTGCTACTAATCAAGTAAACTTAACAAAGCTTGAAAGTTTTTCAGTTAAAAATACTTTTGAGCAAGCTAATTTTTATTTAGATATCGAAGGTCATTTGGAACAACCTAAAGTAAAAAAGGCCTTAGAGGAATTAGGCTTCCATACTGAGACTTTAGACATCCTTGGAGTGTACGAATCTTCAGCATTTAGGCAAAAATAGTCCACAAAATTTAAATCTACTCTTGTAGTATTTAAATTGATCTTGATATACTCATGATGAGGTTGGCATCAGGTGGATGTTTCATAAACCCGGTCAGGTCTGAAAAGAAGCAGCCGTAGTGAAAATTTTTCAGGTTGTTGCCTGCCTCTTTTAAAATGACAAACAAAATTCTAGCACTTAAATATAGACCACAAGAGTTTAAAGATTTAATTGGCCAAGAAGTCATGGCTCAAACCATTACCAATGCAATTAAACTTGGAAAAACTCCTAATGCATATTTGTTAACTGGAATTCGAGGCGTAGGTAAAACTACAACAGCTCGTTTAATTGCAAAAGCATTAAACTGTGAAAAAAATAATGACCCTAAAATAAATTGTTCGGGTGAAAAATTTTGTCCTACTTGCCAAGAAATTATAAATTCCAATCATATTGACATTTTGGAAATGGACGCTGCATCTAAAACTGGAATAGATGACGTAAGAGAGTTAATTGAAAATTCAAAGTACAGTCCAACTAGTGCGAAGTTTAAAATATTTATAATTGATGAAGTACACATGCTTTCAAAACAAGCATTTAATGGCTTACTTAAAACCTTAGAAGAGCCGCCACCAAGTTTAAAATTTATATTAGCAACCACAGAGGTAAGAAAAATACCTGTAACTATTTTATCAAGATGTCAAAGATTTGATCTTAAAAGAGTTAGTGTAGAACAACTCTGTCAGCATCTTAAGAAAATAGCAGATAAAGAAAAAGGCAAAATATCTGAAGATGCGATTAAACTTATTGCAAGAACTTCAGAGGGATCTGTTCGAGACTCTATATCATTACTAGATAGAGCTTTAATTTCTCAAAGTATTAATGAAAATAAACAAATAGAAGAACCTGATGTTAGGAAAATGTTGGGATTAGCAGACAAAAGCAAAGTTATCACATTGTTTAAGGAAGTTTTGAGTGGCAATGAAAAGAATGCATCTAATATATTAAACGAATTAATTAATGACGGTTTAGACGCAAAAAACTTTTTAAATGATATTCTTGAAGTTCTTTACTTATTCAGCAGAAGAATAAGTCTAGGGCCGATTGAAAAAGATATGTCAGTTTCAGAAGCAGAGGTTCAAATGATTGATCAGTATTCAAAAAATATTGACATGCAAGATATAGGTTTATTTTGGCAGCTTACTATAAAGACCATCGATGATTTGAGAATAGTCGGAAATGAAAATCTAACTTTAGAAATGTATATTATGCAGTTAGTACATTTAAAAAATATAGATACAAAAAAACAAGTTTCAAATTTAGAAAATGAGAGTAGTCAAATCTCGAATGATACTTTAATAGGAAAAAAAATTGATGATCAACCAGTTGATAATATTCCTAATCAAATTAAAAATCAGTTAAAGAACATTAATCAAATAAAGACAAATCCAATTAAAAATTTATCTAAAGAAAGCCAAAGTACAAAAATTGAAATAACAAGTTTTCAAGATTTAATTAATTTAGCAAATAAAGAAAAAGAAATTGAGCTTAAGTACGATCTTGAGCGAAATGTAAAACTAGTAAGTTTTAACAGAGGAAAAATTGATATTAGCTTTAATGAAAAACTTAATAAAAATTTTATAAAAAATCTTACAGAGAAATTATTAACCTGGACAGGCGAGAGATGGATTATTTCCTTAAGTAAAAACAGTAATGCGAAAAGTATCTATGAAAAAAATCAAGAAGATAAAAATAATATGATCGAAGAATTTAAGAAAAGTAAAGTTGCTCAAGATATACAAAAAACTTTTCCAGATGCAAAGTTGACTGATCTAACAGAAGAGGAATAAATGACAAATTTTTCAGACATGCTTTCAAAAGCAAAAGCCATGCAAGAGAAAATGAAGGAAGCCCAAGATCAAATTAAAAAGATTGAAGTTGAAGGTGAAGCTGGTGGAAATTTAGTTAAAGTTGTTTTATCAGGTGATTATGAATTAAAATCTATTTCAATTAGTGATGCAGCTAAAAAAGAGAGCCAAGAAATAATTAATGATTTAATTATAGCTGCTTACAACAATGCAAAAGAGAACTTAAAGAAGAAATCTGCAGAAGAATTATCTAAAGTGACAGGCGGACTTAATTTGCCACTAGATTTCAAACTCCCTTTCTAATGGATAATGAAATTCCAGAAATAAATGAGCTGATCCAGCAATTTTCTAAATTGCCAGGTTTAGGACCAAAGTCAGCAAAAAGAATAATACTTAAATTGATCAATAATAAAGACAACATGGTTAAACCTTTGGCTAAATCCTTAGCTGAAGTTTATAAAAAAGTTGTTAGGTGTGTTGATTGTGGAAACTTGAAGATAATCGATAAAGTATGTATTTGCTCATCTGATAATTCTTATGACAAAATTTGTGTTGTAGAAAATTTAGCTGATATGTGGGTCATTGACTCTGCTAATATTTATAAAGGTCATTATCATATTTTAGGAGGCACATTAAATTCTAACGAAAATTATGAGCAAAAAAATCTTCTAATTGAGTCTCTTGTTAAAAGAATTAAAAAAAATAACTTAAAAGAGGTGATTATTGCTACAAGTGCTACTGTTGAAGGCCAAACTACTGCTCACTACATCGAAGATACAATAAAAAATGACAATTTAAAGATCACTAAATTAGCACAAGGTCTACCTGTGGGTGGAGAAATTGAACAGTTAGATGACGGTACTTTATTTTCAGCGTTTAAAAATAGAGTTCCAGTTACCGGAAGTTAATTACCAGCTTTCTTTTCTAATCTTTTTTGATGAAGCAAAGGTTCTGTATAACCAGACGGTTGAACTCGGCCTTTAAACACAAGATCACAAGCAGCTGAAAAAGCTACAGATTTATCAAAGTTATCAGACATTTTTTGATAAGCAGGATCATTCTTATTTTGCTCATCAACTATTTTGGCCATCTTCTTCATCACTTCCATGACTTGATCTTCTTTACAGATCCCGTGGTGCAACCAATTTGCAATATGTTGAGATGATATTCTAAGAGTTGCTCTATCTTCCATAAGACCAACGTTATTAATATCCGGAACTTTTGAACAACCGACACCTTGATTAACCCATCTAACAACGTATCCTAAAATTCCTTGAGCGTTGTTTTCTAATTCATGGTTGATATCATCTATAGCCCAATTAGGTCTATCTGCTGTAGGTATTTCTAAAATATCATTAAGCTTAGCTTTAGATCTTGATTTAATTTTATTTTGTTCATCAAATACATTCACTTTGTGATAATGCATTGAATGTAATGTAGCCGCAGTGGGAGAGGGAACCCACGCGCAATTAGCACCAGATTTTGGATGACCTATTTTTTGGTCCATCATGTTTGCCATCTGATCTGGCATAGCCCACATACCTTTTCCAATTTGAGCTTTACCTGAAAAACCACAACTAAGTCCAACGTCAACATTCCAGTTTTCATAAGTTCCAAGCCAAGTTGATTTTTTCATTTCCCCTTTAAAAATCATTGGTCCAGCTTCAAAAGAAGTATGCATTTCATCACCAGTTCGATCTAAGAAACCTGTATTAATAAAAACAATTCTATTCTTAACTTGTCTAATGCACTCCTTTAAATTTACAGTAGTTCTTCTTTCTTCATCCATTATTCCGACTTTAATTGAGTATTTTTTAATTCCTAATGCTTCTTCAACTTTTCCAAACAATGTATTAGTGAAGGCAACCTCTTCTGGCCCATGCATTTTTGGTTTTACAATGTAAACTGATCCAGTCCTTGAGTTATTTTTATTTTTAAAATCATGTAATGCACATAACGTAGCCATGAATGCATCCATTATGCCTTCTGGAATTTCTGAACCATCTTTAAGTAAAATTGCAGGGTTTGTCATTAAGTGCCCTACATTTCTATTCAATAACAACGCTCTTCCATGCAGAGTAATTTTTTTTCCATCTTTCGATATAAAAGTTTTGTCTGAATTTAACTTTCTAACAAATTTTTTTCCATTTTTTTCCATATTGGTTGTTAAATCACCTTTCATTAAGCCAAGCCAATTACGATAACATTTAATTTTATCCTCAGCATCCACTGCAGCAACCGAGTCCTCATTATCAATTATGGTTGAAAGAGCAGACTCAACAATGAAATCAGAGATCGAAGCCTTATCTAGTTTTCCAATATAATGATTTGGATCAATTATAATATTGATATGTAGATTATTATTTTTTAATAAAACTGAAGTCAGTTTTTCTTTCTCGCCATTATATCCAATAAACTGAACTTTATTTTTTAAATAAATTTCTTTTTTGCCCTCAAGAAAAACTATGTCGTTATCTTTTACTTTTATTTCAGAGATTTTAATCCAACTCCCATTATCTAATGGGAAACTTTCGTCTAGGAATTTTCTTACATAGACTATAACTTTTTGAGCTCTTTCTTCGTTAAAACCTTTACCCTTATCTCCTGGAATTACATCCGTCCCGTATAATGCATCGTATAAACTTCCCCATCGGGCATTAGCAGCATTTAAAGCATATCTTGCATTATCAACTGGCACCACAAGTTGAGGCCCAGCTATTATAGCAATTTCATCGTCTACATTTGTTGTTTCAATATTAAAGTCGTCTTTTTCTTCAACGATATAAGAAATAGATTTTAAAAATTGTAAATACTCATTTTTATTAAATTCCTTACCTTTATTTTTTTTGTGCCACTCATCTATTTTTTTTTGGATGTCTTCTCTCTTTTGAATTAACTCTTTATTTTTTGGCGCAAGTTCATGAACAGTATTTCCAAAATTGTTCCAAAACTTTTCTGTTTTAATGTTTGTACCTGGGATTATTTCATTATTAACAAAATCAAATAATTTTGTATTAATTTTTAGCCCATTTTTCTCAGTTATGCTCATAGCCTCAGTCCTTTACATTATAATATAATATATTAATAGTAGTATTAACAACTCATATGAAAAATTATTTAGAATTTGAAAAAGAAATTAAAGCACTTGAACAAGAAGTTGATGATTTAAAAAGCCCTTTTGGTTCAGAAGGCATTTCAGAAGTTGATACCCAAAAGATTAAAAATACTCAAAATGAAATAAATGAAAAGCTAAAAGAGACTTATGCAAATCTTAATAGTTGGCAAAGAACTCAAGTAGCAAGACACGAAGATAGACCTAAAGCAAATTATTATATCAAAAAAATATTTTCTCAATTTACATTATTATCTGGTGATCGGTATTTTGGTGATGATAAATCTGTCATCGCTGGATTTGGATTAATTGATAACAAATCTGTTTTAGTCATCGGTCAAGAAAAGGGTGAAGATTTAAATAGCAGAATCGAAAGAAATTTTGGAATGATGAGACCAGAGGGTTATAGAAAATGTATTAGACTAATGAAATTAGCAGACCGTTTTCAAATACCTGTAGTAAGTTTTATAGATACACCTGGAGCATATCCAGGACTAGGAGCTGAACAAAGAGGACAAGCTTCAGCTATCGCTAATTCAATAGAGTGCTGCATGTCATTAACTGTTCCAAATATCTCAATTATTATCGGAGAAGGTGGATCTGGTGGAGCAATAGCCTTAGCTTCATCAAATAAAGTAATCATGTTAGAAAATTCCATTTATTCTGTAATTTCTCCAGAAGGATGTGCATCAATTCTTTGGAGAGATCCTAGTAAATCATTACAAGCAGCCGAAGCAATGAAATTAACTGCAAAAGATTTATTAAAACTTGGTGTCATAGATGAAATAATTTCAGAACCATTAGGCGGAGCTCACAGAGATCCAGAAAATATTGCCGCAGATATTAAACACTCAATTATGAAAAACTTAAAAAGTTTTGAAAACTTTAGCAAAGATGAGATTTATGATCATAGAAAAGCAAAATTTCTTCAAATAGGTAGAGATCAAGGATTTAGTAAGTCTACTAATTTAGATGTTGGTGGATTAAGTTATAAAGGATCATCATTACAAAAATTCACCTCACATATAGAAAAAAACAAACTAGTATATGGCGGTTTGACGCTTTTAGCCGCTGTAAGCTTAATTGCTCTTCTTTTTTAGCGATTGTTGCATAAAAACAATCTTTTAAAAATAAATTTTCTTCTATTGACTTTTATCAATCAAATCTATTTAAGGTGCAAAGAACTAATCTTTGATTAGTTTAAGTTAATAATAATAAGGAAAAACTAAAAATATGAGTACACTAAAAGGTAAAGTTAAGTGGTTCAATGGTACTAAAGGATATGGTTTCATTGAAAGAGAAGACAAAGAAAAAGACGTGTTCGTTCATTCTTCAGCTGTTAGAGAAGCTGGTTTAAAATATTTAAACGAGGGTGATGAGTTAACGTTTGAAGTGGAGAGCACGGAAAAAGGTCCTTCAGCAGTAAAACTGCAGAAAACATCTTAATCTAAATTTCCAAAAATCACTGGTTAACGGGGCATTAAGATAAGCTTTGCTTTTTTATTGTCCCGCTAATTCCTTCTTGAAAAAGACACATTTTTTTTCTAAATATCAATCATGATTATAAAAAAGACATTATCTAATCTAAGATCACATTCTCACAGAATGCATGCTAGGCTATTGCTTAGCTTATAATCAAAAATATATAAATTTAATTAAAATTAAGATAAAGATAACAAGGACGCAGCAGTAGCTCAGTTGGTTAGAGCACTAGTTTGTGGAACTAGGGGTCGGTGGTTCGAATCCACCCTGCTGTACCAGAAAATGACAAAAGAAAAAAATAATAAACCTTCTAAAGAGCTTCCATTAGGTTTTGTAGACAGACAAGAAAAAGAATTACTCGTACGAGATTTCATAATTTCAAATATTAAAGAGGTTATGATTAAATACGGCTTTCAATATCTCGAAACTCCTAGTTTTGAGTATTCAGATAGTATTGGAAAATTTTTACCAGATAAAGAAAGACCAGACGAAGGTGTTTTTTCATTTAAAGATGAAAATAAATGGTTATCTTTGAGATACGATCTTACAGCACCACTAGCAAGGTACGTTGCAAAAAATTTTTTAGAAATTCCTAAACCATTTAAAAGATATCAACTAGGTACTGTTTGGAGAAATGAAAAGCCTGGACCGGGCAGGTTTAGAGAGTTTTTACAATTTGATGCAGATTATGTTGGAACTAAAAGTTTACAGGCAGATGCGGAATTATGTGTCATGATTTCAGAAATTCTAGAAAAATGCGGTCTTTCAAAATCAGAATATATTATTAAAATTTCATCAAGAAAAATCACTGAAGAATTATTTAAAAAGATAAATATTAAAGATAATCAACAAAGACTAACCACACTTAGAGCTCTAGATAAAATAGATAGACTTGGCTGGAGTGGAGTAAAAGAATTATTAGGTGAGGGTAGAAAAGATAAATCTGGTGATTTTACAAAAGGTGCAAATTTAAATCCTAATGACGTAAAAACAATAGAAGAAACACTTAAGAAGAGTTCACCAAAAACAGAAGATTTAATTCAGATATTAAAAATTTTTTAAGGATTACAATTTTAATAATTTTGAATTCGATCCATCAGTTATACGAGGATTAGAATATTACACTGGTGCAATTTTTGAAGTGAATTTAAAATTTGATGTAACAAATAATAAAGGGCAGGTCATTCAATTTGGATCCATAGGAGGCGGTGGAAGATACGATAATCTTGTAAATAATTTTGGCAATTATGATGCTCCTGCAACAGGTATATCAATTGGTTTAGATCGTTTAGTTTATGCTTTGATGCAGAAAAAAGAATTTAAAGTAAAACAATCTAAACCAGTCGTAATTTGTGTTTTCGATAAAAATTCTATGAAAGATTACATAAATATTCAAACAATATTAAGAGAAGCTGGTGTCAGCACTGAAATTTATCCTGGAGAAAGTAAGCTAAAAAAACAAATGGAGTATGCTAATAAAATAAAATCTCCTATGGTTATTTTATATGGTGAGAATGAAATTAAATCAGGAAAGCCAACTTTAAGAAACTTAAGTTCAGGCGAAGAAAAATCAATTGAAATAAAAGAATTAGTTAATGAAATCAAAAAAATTATCTGAAGTAATAATTAAAACCTTTAAGAGCAATGGTTTTGTTTTATCAGAACCAGATGTTCTTTTAGACTCAGATTATATCATTGAAAGGTCAGGTGAAAAATTTAGAAATTCAATGCTTACTTTTGATAGAGAAGATGGAAAAACGATGTGCCTTAGACCAGACTTAACAGTTGCATCATGCATAAGCTTCTTACAAAAAAAAACTTCCTCAAAAATTTATTACTCTGGTCAAGCTTATAGAAGATCAGGAGGCAAAGGTACAAATTTTATTAATGATCAATTAGGTATCGAAATTCTAGGTTCAAAAAATCTTATTAAAGACGATTTTAAAGTGATCAGCACAATCTTAAATTCAGCAAAAAAAATTAAAATGAAAAAAATTAAAATTAAAGTAAGCGATATTGGTTTATTCAAGAGCTTGATCAACGCTCTTGAGATGCCTGAAAGGTGGAAGCTAAGATTGATCAGACACTTTTGGAGACCAGATTACTTTGAAGATCTTTTAAAGAGGTTAGAAAAAAATACAGATATTGATGCTGTAACTTATGATGCGGATAAGAAAAGATTTTATGAAATGAAAAAATTTGATCAAAATAAAGTAATTGCTGGCAGGTCAATCTCAGAAATTTTAAAAAGATTTGATAAAAAAATTAAAGATCCAAGATCATTTGCTGACGGAAAAAAAATTGTAAAAATAATAAAAGCTTTTTTAAAGATTAACTGTAAACTTTCGAAGCTTGATGATGAGTTGTTAAATTTTGCAAAAAAAAATAAGCTTAAAATAAATATATTTAAAAACTTTAAATCTATTCAAAATTTAAAAAAACTTAATCTCGATGTAAATTTTGTTACAAATTTTGGCAGAGACGTCGAGTATTATACTGGAATTGTGTTTGAAGTATTTTCGGGCACAAAAGAAATAGCTTCAGGTGGTCGTTATGATGATTTGTTAAAAAGTTTAGGAGCCAAAAAGAGTACCCCTGCTGTTGGTGCAGCAATAAACTTAAAAAATATATGGAAGATTTGATTACTATAGGTTTGCCAAGTAAAGGTCGATTAAAAGAAAAGTCAATATCGTTTTTTAATGATAGAGGATTAAAAATTATACAAAGTGAAAAAGAAAGAAACTATTTTGGTGCTATTGAAAATAAACCGAATGTTAAAATTATATTTCTTCATGCCAAAGAAATTATTCAAAGATTAGGAGATGGAACAATTGATATTGGTGTATCTGGTCTTGATCTTTTGAAAGAGTCAGAAATAAACTTACAAAGTAAAATAAATATTCAAAAAAAACTTGATTATGGAAATGCAAACTTAGTGATTGCTGTGCCAGATGATTGGATAGATGTGCAAACAATTGCGGATCTTGAAGAAATATCATTTGACATAAGATCAAAAAGAAATACCAGGTTGAGGGTAGCAACTAAGTATCCGAATTTAACCAATAATTTTTTAATTTCAAAAGGAGTTACTCAATACAAATTAATTCCTAGTCTTGGTGCTACAGAAACATACCCTTTTATTGGTTCTTCAGAAATAATTACTGATATCACCTCTACAGGAAAAACTTTGGCTGATAATAACTTACGAGTTCTTAAAGATGGGTTGATACTTAATTCAACTGCTTGTTTGTTTGTTGCAAAAAAAAAGGCTGCGAAATTGCAGCCTTTTTTAAAATCTTTGGGTAGATGAAATTACATTCCCATTCCACCCATGCCGCCCATTCCACCCATGCCGCCACCCATTGGAGGCATAGCAGGACTAGCGTCTTTATCTTCAGGTTTGTCAGCGATCATTGCTTCAGTTGTAATTAATAATCCAGCTATTGAAGCAGCATCTTGTAATGCTGATCTTACAACTTTAGTTGGATCAATAATTCCTTTAGCAAACATATCTACATAATCTTCATTCTGTGCATCGTAACCTTGAGAAGCTTTTTTACCTTCTAAAAGTTTACCTACAACTACAGAACCGTCGACACCTGCATTAGCAGTAATTTGTCTGATTGGAGCTTGAAGAGCTTTTTTTACAATCTCAACACCAGCTTTTTGGTCATCGCCTTTTACTTTAACGCCATCTAAATCTTGTGCAGCGTAAAGTAGTGCACATCCACCACCGATTACAACTCCTTCTTCCACAGCGGCTCTAGTTGCGTTAAGTGCATCTTCAACTCTATCTTTTCTCTCTTTAACCTCAACTTCAGTAGCACCACCGACTTTAATTACAGCAACACCACCAGCAAGTTTAGCTAATCTTTCTTGAAGTTTTTCTTTGTCGTAGTCAGATGTTGTTTCATTGATCTCAGATCTAATTTGATTACACCTTGCTTCGATATCAGATTTTTTACCTTCACCTGCAACAATTGTACTGTTCTCTTTATCAATTTTAACTTTTTTACAAGAACCTAGGTCACCAATTTTTACGTTCTCTAATTTGATACCAAGGTCTTCAGAGATTACTTGCCCACCAGTTAGAATAGCAATATCTTCTAACATTGCTTTTCTTCTGTCACCAAAGCCTGGAGCTTTAACAGCTACAACTTTTAAACCACCTCTTAATTTATTTACAACTAAAGTTGCCAAAGCCTCACCTTCAACATCTTCAGAAATAATCATTAATGGTCTGTTAGCTTGAACTACTGACTCTAATAAAGGCACCATAGGCTGCAAGTTAGTCAATTTTTTCTCAACTAAAAGTACTAATGGGTTTTCAAGTTCGGTTGTCATTTTTTCAGTATTAGTTACGAAGTAAGGAGAAAGGTATCCTCTATCGAATTGCATACCTTCAACTACATCAAGCTCTGTTTCTACTCCTTTTGCTTCTTCAACTGTAATTACACCTTCGTTACCAACTTTTTGCATTGCTTTTGAAATCATATCTCCTATCGATTTCTCACCATTTGCTGAAATTGTTCCAACTTGTGCAACTTCTTCATTAGCTTTTACTTTTTTAGATGATGTTTTTAATTTATCAATCACATGCTCCACTGCTTTATCGATACCTCTTTTGATATCCATTGGGTTCATGCCAGCTGTAACATACTTAAGTCCTTCATTAACAATAGCTTGAGTTAAAATTGTTGCAGTAGTTGTTCCGTCACCAGCATTATCATTAGTTTTGCTAGCAACTTCTTTAACCATCTGAGCACCCATATTCTCAAATTTGTCGTCAAGTTCGATTTCTTTAGCTACAGAAACACCATCTTTAGTTGTTCTCGGTGCACCGTATGATTTATCCATAACAACATTACGCCCTTTTGGACCCAATGTAACTTTAACAGCGTTAGCTAAAGTATTTACGCCAGTAAGCATTTTTGATCTCGCTTCCGTATCAAATTTAATTATTTTTGCCATTCTATTCTCCTCTAAAGGTTATTTTTTACTCTTTGAAATTCCCATTATGTCAGACTCTTTCATAATGCTATATTCTTTACCGTCGATTTTGACTTCGGTTCCTGACCATTTTCCAAATAAAACTATATCACCAATTTTTACGTCCATTGGAGCAACTTTACCGTCTTCATTTTTAGCGCCGGGCCCTACAGCTACAACTTCACCCTCTTGAGGTTTTTCTTTTGCAGTGTCCGGAATGATAATTCCGCCAGCAGTTTTTTCTTCACTGTCTAGTACTTTAATAAGCACACGATCGTGCAGGGGTCTAAATTTCATATGTATTTTCTCCTATAAATTTTAATATAGTGTTGATATGGTAAGTTTAAATAAGATTTCAAGAGGCAAATATCATTAAAAAGACCAATAAATACTATATTTTATGAGCACAATTAAGAAAGAATAAGTAAATTGAAAGAACTAAATCACTTATCAGATATATACAAAAACTACGATACCTTTGTCATAGATTTGTGGGGCGTGATACATAATGGCGTTATTCTTAATTCGAAAGCAATCGAGGCTATCGAGCAGTTAGCAAAAAATTCAAAAAAAATTGTATTTTTATCAAATGCACCAAGACCTAGTTCAAAGGTCGTCGATTTCTTATTAAAAATGAAAATGGACAGAAAATATCTTTCAAATGTAATGACCTCAGGTGAAGCAGCTATGCACGCAATAAACAAAAATCGGTTTGGAAAGACTTTCTACCACCTAGGACCACCAAGAGACACTTCTATTTTTGAGAGAGTAAAGGAAAATAAAACTGATCTTGAAAAAAGTGATTTTATTTTATGTACAGGACTGTTTGATAGTCATGCAAATGATTTAGATTATTATGAAAATTTTTTAAAAAAACATGTTTCTAAAAAATTAATCTGTACCAATCCTGATTTAATCGTACATAGAGGTGATGTAGAAGAATTATGTGCTGGATCTGTAGCAAAAGTTTTTGAAGAATTAGGTGGAGAAGTAGTTTATTTTGGAAAACCACACAAAGAGGTTTATAAAATGTGCTTTGATGAAAATGAAAAAGTTTTAGCAATTGGCGATAACTTAAGAACAGATATTAAAGGAGCTAATAATCTAAACATAGATTGTATTTTTATATCAAATGGAGTTCACCGAGATGAATTTAAACGTACTTCAGAACTAGAGTCTCTTTTAGAAAAATATAAAGTGAATGCAAATTTTTTTCAGAAAGAATTTAGGTGGTAATGAAAATTTATAATAATTTAAATTTAAAGCAGAAACATTTAAGGGGAGTTATAGCAATAGGAAATTTTGATGGATTACACCTTGGGCACCAAAAAGTTATAAGCGAGGCAAGACAAAGAGCCAAAAAGTTCAAATTACCTTTAGGCGTAATGACTTTCGAACCTGTACCGGTAATGTTTTTTAGTAAAAAAAATAAAGATCATAGAATAAATTCACTGCAACAAAAAAAGGTTCAACTTGAAAAATTAAAATTGGATTTTTTAATAATAATTAAATTCAATAAAAAATTCTCATCTTTATCGCCTGAGAAGTTTATCAGTAAAGTTATTTATAAAAAAACAAAATGTAGATATTTATATGTAAGTAAGAATTTTAAATTTGGTTTTAAACGTGGTGGCAACATACAAACTTTAAAAAAATTTGAGAAAAAATTTAAATATAAAAATATTATAACTAATCCCTTAAAAAAAAATAAAAAAATAATCTCATCAACATTTATTAGAAAAAAAATTAGAGCAGGTAAAATTGAAAAAGTAAATAAATTATTAAATCGTTATTGGTGCGTTGAAGGAAAAATTATCAGAGGAAAAAAAAGAGGACGTAAAATTGGATTTCCCACATGCAACATGACCCTCAATGATTATGTGATCCCTAAGTTGGGTGTATACGCAGTTAAAGTTAATTTTGATAATCATAATAGACAAGGTATTGCTAATATAGGTTATAGGCCAACTTTTAATGGAGAAAGTTTATTATTAGAAACAAATATATTTGGAATTAACAAAAATTTATATAATAAAGTATTAAGAGTGAGTTTTAAAAAATTTATAAGATCAGAAAAAAAATTTAAAAATTTTGAGTATTTAAAAAAACAAATAAAACTTGATATAAAACAAGCAAAAAAATAAAAATGTCCAAAGATACCTTACAATTACCTAAAACAGCTTTTTCTATGAAAGCGAGTTTGCCCACCAAAGAACCTGAGATTTTAAAACAATGGGAAAAAGATAAAATTTTTAACAAATTAAGAGAAAGCTCTAAAGGAAAAGAAAAATTTATCTTACACGACGGGCCTCCATATGCAAATGGTCATATACATATGGGAACTGCGCTTAACAAAATTTTAAAAGATATCATAACCCGCTTTCATCAAATGAATGGAAAAGACTCTGTATATGTTCCAGGGTGGGATTGTCATGGTTTACCTATCGAATGGAAGATTGAAGAACAATATAAGAAAAAGAAAAAAAATAAGGATGAAATTCCGATCCAAAATTTTAGACAGGAATGTAGAGAATTTGCAAAAAGTTGGATTAATGTACACATAAAAGAATTCAAGCGTTTAGGCGTTGTTGGAGATTTTGATAACTATTATTCTACTATGAGCTACGAAGCAGAAGCTCAAATAGTAAGAGAGTTGGGTAAATTTCTTTTAGATGGAAGTTTATATCAAGGGTTTAAACCAGTTTTATGGTCAACAGTCGAAAAAACAGCTTTAGCTGATGCAGAAGTTGAATATAAGGATCATACCTCAAACACAATTTATGTGGCATTCAAAATTAAAGAGACAAATAAAGAATTTCTTAAAAATGCGAATATTATAATTTGGACGACAACTCCATGGACTATACCAGCTAATAAAGCATTAGCATTCAACAATAATATTGAATATTCAGTTCTGGAAATTGGCGACCTAGAAAACTTTAAAGATAGAAAAATTGTAGTAGCAAAAAACTTAATTAATTCAATAACTAAAGAATGTGATATTAAAAATTATAAAGTATTGAAGACTTTTAAAGGGTTTGAATTTAAAGGAACAGTTTGTAATCATCCGTTTATCAAAATGAATTTTGACTATAGTGTTCCCATGTTGGAAGCTCAATTTGTTAATTTAGATCAAGGTACTGGAATTGTTCATTGTGCACCAAGTCACGGTCCAGATGATTTTAATTTATGTCTAAAAAATAATATACCATCACTTTACACTGTAGATAATGCTGGTCTTTACACCAAAGAAATTCCTTATTTCTCTAACACACACATATTTAAAGCAGATTCAGTTGTTATAGAAAAATTAAAAGAACAAAACAAATTACTTAAAAGTGATAAATTAAATCACAGTTATCCTCATTCATGGAGATCTAAAGCTCCCTTGATTTACAGAGCTACACCCCAATGGTTCATTTCTATGAAAAAAAATGGCCTTAGAGAAAAAGCCATAAGGGCAATAAATAATACAGTTTTTTATCCAAATAAAGGAAAAGACAGATTATTATCGATGGTTGAAGGAAGGCCAGACTGGTGTGTTTCGAGGCAGAGAGTATGGGGTGTCCCTTTACCAATATTTATAAATAAAAAAACAAAAGAGCCATTAAGAGACGAAAAGGTAATAGAAAGAATAGCTTCTATATATGAAAAACAAGGTTCAGATTGTTGGTTCACAGATGATCCAAAGGTGTTTTTAGGTAAAGATTATAATCCTAGTGATTATGAAAAACTTAATGATATTGTTGAGGTTTGGTTTGATAGTGGATCAACGCACAGTTTCGTTTTAGAAAAAAGGAAAGATTTAAAATGGCCTGCTGATATGTATTTGGAGGGGTCAGATCAACATAGAGGATGGTTTCATTCATCACTTTTAGAGTCATGTGGCACTAGAGGTAAGGCACCATTTAAAAGCATTCTTTCTCATGGATTTGTTGTAGATGGAAAAGGAATGAAGATGTCAAAATCTATGGGCAATGTAATTTCTCCAGATGACATTTTGAAAAATTATGGTGCAGACATTTTAAGAGTTTGGGTTGCTTCTTCAGATTATGCAGAAGATCTAAGAATCGATAAAAGTATATTATCACAGCATGCAGAGTCATATAGAAAGATTAGAAATACATTTAGGTTTATGCTTGGAAATTTGAAAGATAATTTTGAAAAGCAAGATTTTGAAAAAATTAAAGTTAAGAAATTAGACGAATTAGAACAATTTATTTTACACAAACTTTATATTCTTAGTAAGTCAGTCGAGGAAAATTTGAACAAATATAGTTTCCATAAACTATACAAAGAGTTACTCAATTTCTGTACACTTGATCTTTCTTCTTTTTATTTTGATATTCGAAAAGATGTTCTTTATTGTGACAGTTTAGAATCTGATAAGAGAAAAAATTGCGTAGTCGTTTTGAACATTATTCTAGAGTGTTTGCTAAAATGGTTTGCTCCAATACTTGTATTTACAACCGAAGAAATAAATAATTTAATTAGTAAAAAAGGAAGCAGTATACATGAGACTTCTTTTTTAAAGATACCGAATAGCTGGAATAATATTTCACTAAATGAAAAGTGGTTAAAACTTTATAAGATAAAACAAATAGCAAATATTGCTATAGAGGAGAAAAGAGCAAGTAAAGAGATAGGATCTAGCCTTGAAGCGGATATAATATTAAATTTAAATAAAGAAAATTTCAATATTTTGGAAAACTTAAATTTAGCTGAGTACTTTATAACTTCTAAAGCAGAAAAAATATTGTCCGAGAAAGAAAATGTAGAAGTTAAAAAAGCTAGAGGTAACAAATGTGAAAGATGTTGGAAAATTTTAAACAAAAAATGTGAAAGAATAAATTGTCCAATTAGTTGAATATTAATATTTTGACCTACACAAGTAATATTAAAAATAATTTATTTAGAAAAGAAAATTTGTTTCTGTTAATATTTGTATTAGGAATTTTTTTTTTAGACAGAATTTCAAAAAAAGTAATATTAGAAAAGTTTAATAGCCAAAAATATTATATAAACGAATATATTAATTTAGACCTGGTTTGGAATACTGGAATTGGGTTCGGATTATTTAGCTACACTTCCGCACATGCATACAATTTTTTAACTATAATAATATTTTTAGTTATTACATTTTTAATTTTTTATGCATTAATGTCTAATCTTAAAGATAAGATTGCAATTTCGATTATTATTGGAGGAGCAAGTGGAAACTTTTATGATAGAATAATCTTTAATGCTGTGCCAGATTTTATTGATTTACACATAGGTAATTTTCATTGGTTTACATTTAATGTTGCAGATATATTTATTACTTTAGGCATAATACTTTACATTGTGCTAGAATTCGAAAAAAAAAAAGTATGAAGAAATTCCTTTTGTCTATAATAATTTTATTATTTAGCTACGGCTGCCAGACAGCATCTGATACAGGAAAAGTTCTGAGAAATGAAAAAATTAATAATAGAGATGAATTTTTAATTAAAAAAAAAGATCCATTAAATTTACCGCCAAACTACTCAGAATTACCAGAGCCAAATACAATTAAACAAAACAAAAACAATAAGTCTGAATTAGAAAAAATATTTCAAATAGAAAAAAAT
>CACMJB010000010.1 GCA_902613915.1 uncultured Pelagibacteraceae bacterium
TAAAGATGCTTTCAACTGCTTTTAATTCTTCTCTCTTGGCAAGAAATACAACTAGATCATCTTTCTCAAAAATAAAACTAGATCTTGGAATAATTACTTGATCTTTTCTCAAGATTGCACCAATCCTAATATCTTCAGGTAAGTTCGAGTCACGGATTTTTTTATTTATTAATTCCGACTTTTCAGAAATTTTTGCTTCAATAAATTCATATTCTCCATCTAGTAAAGAATAAACCGTACCAATAGTTCCTCTATGAACATGTTCCATTATTCTTGAAACAGTTGTCATACGCGGATCGACTAAATCATCAATATTAAGCGAGTCTTGTAAAAGGCTGTAATTTGTTTTGTTAACTATTGCGATGGTTCTTTTTTTGAGCCCTGTTTTTTCTGCAAGAACGCATGCCATCATGTTGTTTTCATCATCATTAGTTAAAGCTAATACAGTTTCTGAACCTTCAAGATTAGCTTCTTTTAGAATTTCTTCATCTAAAGCATCACCGTTTATTACTATCGATGAAGAAAGCTCATTAGCTATTTCTTCAGCTCTTTGTTTATTTTTTTCAATTATTTTAATCCTTAGATCTTCAAAATTTTCTTCAAGCATTTTAGCTAAGTGTAGACCAATATTTCCTCCTCCAATGATTAAAACATTTTTTGAAACTTTTTCTTCATGTCCAAATGCTTTTAAAATAGGAGTTAATTGATCACTGCTAACAACAACATATACGTTGTCGTCCTCTAACATTTGATCGTTTTTCTTTAAGTATACAAATTTTCCTTTTCTCATAGCTCCAAGGATATTTGCTTTAAAATCTGGAAATTTTTCTGTTAATTTTTTTAGTGGTATATTTTTAATTGGACAATTCTTTTCAATAGAAATTTCCAACATTTTTACTTTGTTTTTACCAAAAGGAACGTTATCTAAAGCTCCTGGTGCTTCTAGTCTTCTGTATAGTGATTTAGCTACCTCTAATTCAGGTGAAATAATAACATCTATTGGTATATTAGATTTATTATATAGCTTTCCCCATTTACCTTCTAAAAAGTCTTTAGTTCTAATACGAGCTATCTTTTTAGAAACATTAAATAAAGAACTAGCCAACTGACAAACGATCATATTAGTTTCGTCATTTCTTGTGACAGCTATAACCATATCAGCTTTTTCTGCTCCTGCATTTTCTAAAACGCTAGGAAGCGTAGCTCTTCCAACAATCCCTTTTACGTCCTGGGTTTCATTTATTTTCTTAATATCTTCTGACGATTGATCAATTACAGTAACGGAGTGACCCTGAGCAGACAATTGTTTACTAATTGAAAAGCCAACTTTACCGGCTCCACATATAATTATGTTCATTTTTAATTGATTCCTTTAATACCTAAAGATTTTAATTTTCTATGAAGTGCTGATCTCTCCATGCCAATAAAGTCAGCAGTTTTTGAAATATTTCCGTGATGTTTTTTTAGTTGTGTTGTTAAGTATTCTTTTTCAAAATGTTCTCTTGCTTCTTTTAATGGAGATTGAAATGATTGCGTTAAGATATTGTTCTCCTCTGTAGTTTTTGAAAAAGGATTTAATATATCATTAATCAACTGGTTAATTTTATCTTTACTTTCATTTGATGACAAAATAGTTATTCTTTCAATTAAATTTCTAAGTTCTCTTACATTTCCAGGCCAGCTATAGGTGTATAAGCTGTCATTTTTTATGTCTATATTCGGCTCTTGAACCCCATTAATTTCTGCAAGTTTAGTTTTAAAATAGTTTATTAATAAAGGAATATCTTCACTTCTTGAAGATAGTGAATTTAATTCTATAGGCATTACATTTAATCTATGAAAAAGATCCTCTCTAAATTTATTTTCTTTAACTAATTGCTTAAGATCTTTAGATGTGGATGAAATAAGTCTTATATTTACATTTATATCTTTAGAACCATTAATTCGTTTAAACTTTTGATCTATTAAAACTCTTAAAACATTTGCTTGAGTTTCATAAGGAATTTCGGATACTTCATCTATAAGTAGTGTTCCTTTGTTTGCTCTTTCTAATGCTCCAAAAGAAATATTCCCATCATCAAATTCTTCACCAAACAATTCTTTTTCATAAGTTCTTTCCTTAAGTAACGCTGCATTGATAATAACAAATGGTTCTTTTGCTCTTCCTGAATTTTTGTGAATTTTTCTCGCAACTAATTCTTTACCAGAACCTGTAGGTCCAGAAATTAAAACCCTACTTTCCGAAGTAGATAATTTTTCGATAGTTTTTCTAACTTTAACCATATCAGGGCTATCTCCAATAAGGTTAAATGAGTGGAATAATTTATTTTCGATAATATCTTTTTCTTTTTTAAGTAATGACGACTCCAAAGCTCTATTTACATAATTTAATATTTTTTCTTTTGAAAAGGGTTTTTCAATAAACTCATAGGCACCTAGCCTTATTGCTTCAACAGCAACTTTCACAGTTGCATGTCCTGAGATCATGATAACTGGGATATTTTTATTTTTTTTTATAATCAATTTTAATAAATCTATACCGTCTTTATCAGGCTTATCTAATTTGATATCTAAAATTGCCAGATCAGGAAGGCGTTTATTTATTTCTAAAACTGCTTGATCATAATTTGCAGCAGTTCTAATTTTATAATTTTGTTCTTCTAGAATATTGCTAACTAAAAATCTAATATCTGGATTATCGTCTATAACTAAAATTTCTTTAAGCATATTTAGGTAATGATATTGTAACTATAGTGCCCTCATTGTCTTTGTTTTTTTTAATTGAAAAACTTCCATTATGTTCATTTATTATTTTAGTTACTATCGGAAGCCCTAAACCTGTTCCTGTTTTTTTAGTGGTAAAGTAAGGTGTCATTGCTTTTTTAGCGTCTGTAATACCTGGGCCATTATCATGTATTCTTAAAACTATATAGTCATTATTGCTAACTATTTCTATGTCAATATTTCCTTTAAAATTAGGGTCTTTCTGCTTATTATCTTCCAGTGCCTCTTCTGAATTCTTTATAAGATTAATCATAACTCGATTCAATTGATCCTCGTCACCTTCAATGAATTTATCTTGAGTATTTTTAATTATATTAATTGAATTTTTTGAAGTCATTTTGATAAAGTCAGAAGATTTAGAAATTAGTTGTACTAGATCAATTTTTTTAAATATAGGTCTTGGCATTCTAGCAAAATTTGAAAATTCATTAACAAGTTTTTCAATATCTCTAATTTGTCTATTAATGGTTTCTAAATATTTTTCAAAATTTTTACTATCTTGGTTTAATTTATTTTTATATTTTTCTCTTAAGCTATCAATAGAAAGCTGAATTGGAGTTAAAGGATTTTTTATCTCGTGAGCTAACTTTCTTGCAACGCTTTCCCAAGCCTCATATCTTTCAGTAATTAATAGCTTATCTTGTTGTTCTTTCAATCTTTCAATCATTTGGTTAAAGTTTTTATTTAATTGTTGAAATTCTTCATCTGTTTCTAATTCTGGAACTTTTACATCAAGTGCTCCTTTGCTTATTGAATCTGATGCTCCGATTAAGTTTATGATAGGTTTAGTTAATCTTGATGCAAAAGTAATAGCTATTGAAGTAGATAAAAATAATAGTAATGTAACTACGATAATGTAAATGACCGCAAAAGTAACTTTTATTCCAGTTTGGCTATTTTCTACTGAATAATAAAAGCTTACAGCTTGCTCAGTTTCATTTAGGTATCTTAAGATCTCAGGATCAATATTTCTTGAAATATACAAATAAGTATCAACTAGAGAAGTTAATTTAGTCATCACAGTTGTTTTATTTTCTAAATTATCAGAAATAAAAACCGGTTTTCCCTCTAAAGCTTCATCGTAATCTTCGTCTGCAGGAATTACAAATTCTTCGGTTATGTCCCTAACATCTGATAGAAGTATATTTCCAAGGCTGTCGATTAAATAAACATCGTCGACTCTTCTTAGTATTTTTTCTGATCTTACAATATTCTGAAATCGATTTGGATTTGAATAGTATAGTCCAGATGCCCGATTCAGTCCTACACTCATCAGTATTACATCTGATAAAACATTCTCTTTACTTTCTTCTAAATAGTTTTTAGCAACATCGAATGAGTTGTTAACAGCATTTGTAATTTGTTTATCGAAATAGTTTTGAATTCCAAAATTAAAAATAAACAATGAAAATATAGCGACGATTAAGGATGGAATCACAGTGAATAATGAAAATACAGATATATATTTTAAGTTAGTTTGTGAGCCTTTCTTGTTTTTTTTTCCTGTATAATAAAACCGATAAAAATTTCTGAAAATTAAAGTAAAAAAAAGAAGTAATAGAAAAATATCAACGATTAATAAATTTTGTAAATTTTTATCTGTAAGCGGAATAAAACCTTCGTTGATAAATGTTAAAAAAGTAATAATCCCCATGAAAATACATAGAAATGAAGATAAAATAATCCAATTAAAGTTTTTAATTATCTTAAACATCTTAATTAACCATTAAATATCTATATAAATATTATATAAGTAAAAGCCATGAGTTTTTGTTTAATAATTCTTGCAGGAGGTAATAGCCATAGATTTGGTTCTAATATAGGCAAACCATACCAAAAATTAGGGGGCAAATCATTAATAGAAATAAATATAAATAAAGCTCTTCAATTTAAAGCAATTAAACAAATTATTCTTGTTTATAACAAAAAAGACTCAAAAAAAGTTAAATCACTCAAACTAAAAAATGTAAAATTGATTTCTGGTGGCAAAAGCAGAAAAGAGTCTACTTTTAATGCGCTAAAATATTTAATTAAACAAAAAGGTATTAATAAAGTTTTAATTCACGACGTTGCAAGACCTAATTTTTCTTTAAAATTATTTAATTCAATTTTAAAGAATATGAAATCAGCTAGAGCCGTAATACCAAAGATTAAAGTTCAAGATGCTATCAAACAATTAATTGACTCGAGCAAAGAAGAGTACATTGTTGGAAAAAAAAAAGATAACTTATTTTTAACCCAAACACCTCAAGCTTTTAATTTAAAAGAAATTTATTATTTACATAAAACTAATTCTGGGAAATATAAAGACGATGATATTTCTTTATATATGGATTTGAATAAAGTTAAATTTATCGAAGGTGAAAAAAATAATTTTAAAATTACAGACAGAGAGGACTTTGAAAATTTAAAAAATATTTATAAATCTAAGCAAAGTGTAGGAATAGGGTTTGATGTTCATAGACTTATTCCTAAAAGAAAACTTTACTTGGCTGGCTTAAAAATCAAATCAAAACTCGGGACATTAGGTCATTCAGATGGAGATCCTGTTCTTCATTCTATTACAGATGCAATCTTAGGAGCATGTAAAATGGGAGACATTGGTCAAATGTTTTCAGATAAAAGTAAAAAATTTAAGAATATTAGGTCTACAATTTTACTTCGCCAAGTTATAGAACAGATAAAATCAATAGGTTACTATATTAATAATATCGATATAAATATCATTACTCAAACACCAAAAATAAAAAATTATAAAAAAAAGATGATTGAGAATATCGCAAAACTTTGTGAAATATCTATTAATCAAATTAATATTAAAGGTAAAACAACTGAAAAATTAGGAGTTGTTGGAAAAGAAAAAGCAATAGCCTGTGAAGTAATAACTTCTGTAATTAAATATGATTAAAACACTAAACTATTTATTTGTTACATGTTTTGGAATTGGCTCTTTTAGATATGCGCCTGGGACAATTACATCTTTAGTGACTACAGTTTTTTTATTTAGTTTATTTCACATTATTAAACTACCATCTTACATTATTCTTTTTATTTTATTGATAGTTTTCATTTATTCTTTTTATGCAGTCTCCTATTATATAAAAGAAAATGATAATAAAGATCCAAAAGAGGTTGTTGTTGATGAGTTCATTGGTCAATCTATTCCAATTTATCTTTATGAAGTTTCTCATAGCACCATTAAAGATCCTCAAGAAGCCATTTTATTCTATTTATATATTTTTATCTTATTTAGATATTTTGATATTAGAAAACCTTTTCCAGTAAACTTCTTTGATAAAAAATTTAAAAATAGTTTTGGTGTAATATTTGATGATGTTGTAGCAGGCTTATATGTTGTTTTGACACTCATAATTTTTATGATAATTAAATCTAAATTTTTCTAATGAATTTAAGTCAAAAAATAGTTTCATTATTAAAAAAGAAGAAACTTAAACTAGCTGTTGCAGAGTCGTGCACTGGCGGGATGTTATCTAGCGCTATAATATCTGTAGGCGGATCATCAAAAGTATTCAGTATGGGGTTAGTTACTTACTCAAATCAAGCTAAAACAAGCATATTAAAAATACCAAAACAAATCATTAATAAAAATGGAGCTGTCAGCGTTCAATGTTGTCTAGCAATGGTTAATAACTTGAGTAAAATTAGTAAATCAAAAGCATGTATTTCAATAACAGGAATAGCTGGTCCTAAAGGCGGATCTAAACAAAAGCCAGTTGGTTTAGTTTATATTGGAGTTAAAATTGGAAAAAAAGTTATTGTAAATAAATGTAATTTTAAAAATAAGGGTAGAGCTTTCATTCAAAAACAAACAGTAAAAAAAGCATTAAACTTATTAGCTGATTTAATCAGATAGGGTAACTAAACTGTGGATTGACTATAAAATTTAAAAGGTGGGAAGTAAAACTATTAAGCAACAAGAATATTACAAACGCAATTAAATACAAAATAAAAACTAAAAAATTTCTTGCTCTTTTTTTCACTAGTAAATCTTTGTTTTCTGGAACCCAATCTTTATTAGGAGATTTAAAGTCATAAGAAAACATCCAATAAGTTATATCGCTTTCATTAGGATCACCTGTTCTAATTTTTTTTATATATGATGCTAGACTTTTAAATGTGAAAAAAAAAACTACCAATAAAACAGAAACTATTAACATTATTTATATAATTGTATTGCTCTTTCTTCGAATGCTTTAGCAATTTTATTCAAACCAAGCTCAAAAGATTTTTTCATAATACCATTTAAAATTGGATTTTTTAATTCAAAATCAATGAAAAATTCCAGTTGGGTATTATTATTTATCTCCTTAAAGAACCATTCGTTTTTAAGATGTTTTAATGGTCCGTCTAAATTTGTAACAATTATTTTATCTGATGCTTTGTGATACGTTACATGACTTGAAAAAGTTTCATTTAAAATACTTTTTCCAACTTTTAAATCTCCATTAAAAGTAATTAAGTCTGTGCTCTCGTTTTTATCAAAAATTTTGCCTTCCATGCACCAAGGAACGAACTCTGGATACTTCTCTATATCAAGAACCATTTCTATAAGTTGATCTTTTTTACAAGGAATAATTTTTTTTATTGCTGCGGTCGACATTCGAGTTTTTTATTTCTTGCATCTTGTAATTTTCTAAAATCTTCATCCGCATGATACGAAGATCTTGTTAATGGTGATGAAGAAACTAATGAAAACCCTTTAGTCTTTGCAATATTTTCAAATTCTTTAAATTCATCGGGATGATAATATCTATCTAATGGGTGGTGCTGAGCAGATGGCTGTAAATATTGACCGATAGTAATAAAATCAACCTCTGCTGATCTTAAATCATCCATAACTTGAATTACTTCCTCTTTAGTTTCACCTAAGCCCACCATAATTCCAGATTTAGTAAAAACTTTTTTATTAAATTTTTTTGCATTTTTTAAAAGTTCTAAAGATGCAAAATACCGTGCCCCTGGTCTAACTTTTGCATAAAGTCTTGGAACAGTTTCAATATTGTGATTAAAAACATCTAAATCTGCCTCTAAAACTTTTTTATAAGCTTCACCTTTTCTTAAAAAATCTGGAGTTAAAACTTCAATTGAAGTGTTTGGATTTTTTTCTCTAGTAGCTTTTACAACTTTATAAAAATGTTCTGAGCCACCATCATCTAAATCATCTCTATCTACAGAAGTTATAACAACATGTTTCAAATTTAAACTTTTTACAGCGTTTGAAATTTTAGCAGGTTCAAAAATATCTAGATCTGTTGGTTTACCAGTTTTAACGTCACAAAATGCGCAAGCTCTTGTGCAGGTATCTCCCATAATCATAAAAGTTGCATGCTTTTTGCTCCAACATTCGGTTATATTTGGACAATTAGCTTCCTGGCAAACAGTTACTAAATTATTTTGATTAACTACTTGTTTTGTTTGAAAAAAAACTTGGGAGTCTACAATCTTTGATCTTATCCACTCCGGCTTTTTTTTAATTGGATTTACAGGTTTATTTACTTTCTCAGGATGTCTAACTTTTTCATTCATTTTAGTTTTATTGTTATTTCGTCTTGTTTTACGTAATTAAACTTTTCTCTATAAAGAATTTCTAAATAATCCCTGTCATTATTATTAATTAAAGAAATTTTATGGTCTAAATCTTTTAATTTTGTAGTTAATTTCTTATTTTTATCTAATAATTCCTCATAAGTATTTTTTTTATCAAAGTAAGAGATTAGCCCCCTCTCGCCTCCAATAAGATTTATTGCAATATATAGAGTAAAAAAAATATTAAATAATAAAAATTTTTTATTTTTCAAACTTTCAAATAGCCTCATTAATCAGATACTAGCCATTTTAGCTTGATTGCCAAGTTCCTCTTCGACACGCAATAATCTGTTATATTTTGCTACTCTTTCAGACCTGGCTAAAGATCCAGTTTTTATTTGAGAAGACATTGTAGCCACGGCCAAATCAGCGATAAAAGTATCTTCGGTATCGCCTGATCTATGAGAAATAATTGTATTAAAATTTGCTTTTTTTGCCATTGAAATTACTTCTAGTGTCTCTGTTAAGGTTCCAATTTGATTAGGTTTAACTAATATACTGTTAGCTGATTTGTCTTTTATACCTTTATCAAGACGTTTTGTATTTGTAACAAATAAATCATCTCCAACTATTTGGACATTTTTGCCAATAGCGTTTGTAATTTTTTTCCAAGAATTCCAGTCTTCTTCTGCAAAAGGATCTTCTATAGACTTAATAGGATAGTTTGACGTAAGTTTTTCATAATATTTAATAACATTATCTGCTGATGTAAAATTTTTTGACTCTATTGAGTATTCTCCTTTTTCATTCATTAACTCATTTGCAGCAACATCTAAACATATCACAACATCTTCCCCTGCTTTTAATTTAGATTTTTCAATAGATCGAACAATCAGTTCTAATGCCTCTTCATTTGTATTGATAGATGGAGCAAACCCCCCTTCATCACCAACATTGGTAAGCATTTTTTTCGACTGAAGTAGTTTCTTTAAATTTTGAATTACTAAAAAACATTTTTCTATAGCATCCATAAAATTTTTAGCCGAGTCAGGTCTGATCATAAATTCTTGAATATTTAAATCATTGTCTGCGTGCGCTCCGCCATTAATAATGTTCATCAGAGGAATAGGTAAAGAGTATGATTTTCCTAAATTCTTAAACAAAGATTTATTGTTTGCAACCGCTGAACATTTTGCATTAGCTAAAGACACTGCAAGAGTAGCGTTGGCACCTAGATTAGTTTTATTCTCACTTCCATCAAGATCTAATAAGGTTTTATCGATAATTTCTTGTTGATCTGTATCTAGTCCAATAAGTTTTGAAGAAATTTTACTATTTATATTTTCTACTGCTGTATTAACGCTTTTTCCTAAAAATTTATTTTTGTCTTTATCTCTTAATTCATGAGCTTCAAAAGCGCCTGTAGACGCACCTGAAGGAGAAATTGCTGTTGCGGAAATGTTATTATCTAAAAAAACTTCTGCTTCAACAGTCGGGTTTCCTCTGCTATCAAAAACTTGACGGCCTTTAACGTTTTTAATTTTTGCCATTTTTTATTTAACTAATTTATCTATTTCAGTTAATTTTTTTAATAACGATTTAACTTCGTTTATTGGTACCATGTTAGGTCCATCTGATGGCGCATTGTCAGGGTCTTCATGCGTTTCCATAAAAATTGCTCCAACACCAACTGCTATCGCAGCTCTAGCTAAGTAAGGAACAAACTCTCTTTGTCCTCCACTTTTTTCTCCCATGCCCCCCGGTTGTTGTACTGAATGAGTTGCATCAAATACGATTGGGAAACCAAACTTAGACATTATTGGTAAAGCTCTCATATCAGAAACTAAAGTGTTATAGCCAAAGCTAGCACCTCTCTCTGTAATTAAAATATTTCTATTTCCTGAGTCTTCAATTTTTTTAATTACATTTGCCATATCCCATGGTGCTAAGAATTGACCTTTTTTAACATTAATTATTTTTCCAGTTTTAGCTGCAGCTATTAATAAATCAGTTTGTCTGCACAAAAATGCTGGAATTTGTAAAACATCAACATGATCAGCAACAATAGAACACTGCTCAGCTGTATGTACATCTGTTAAAACAGGTACACCTACTTCTTTTCTAATTTTATCAAAAATAGGTAATGACTTTTCTAATCCTATTCCCCTTTTACCTTTAAGACTAGTTCTATTGGCTTTATCAAAAGATGTTTTATAAATTAAATTTATTCCAAGTTCGCTTGTAATTTTTTTAAGCTCAGTTGACATTTTAATTGCATGTTGCTCATTCTCTAATTGGCAAGGACCTGCGATTAAAGTAAACGGCTTATCGTTTGCTATTTCAAAATTAGAGCACTTTACTTTATGGTTTGTCATTTATTCGATTTGATTTTTGCGGCTTTAATAAATGAGGAGAATAAAGGATGTGGAGCTAAAGGTCTAGATTTAAATTCAGGATGAAATTGAACTCCTATAAACCATGGATGATTTTTAAGTTCAATTATCTCTGGTAATTTCATATTTGGTGATAGTCCAGAAAATATCATACCCTTATCTTCAAATTTATCTTTAAAGTTAATATTAACTTCATATCTATGTCTATGCCTCTCAAAAATTTTTGCAGATTTATAAATACTATTTATTAAGGAACCTTTTTTAAGCCTAGCCTCATAGCTGCCTAATCTCATTGTTCCACCTAATTCCTTATCTGTTCCTTTCATTATTTTACCATCTTTAATCCACTCACTCATTAAACCAACAACTGAGCCTTTAGATGGGCCAAACTCACTAGAAGTGGCATTTTTAATATTTAATCTATTTCGTGCAAATTCGATTACAGCCATCTGCATTCCAAAACAAATACCTAAAAATGGTATATTGTTTTTTCTTGCATAAGTAATAGCTGCAATTTTTCCTTCAGTTCCTCTTTTGCCAAATCCACCTGGAATTAAAATACCAGAAACTTCTTTAAGTTTATTTTTTACATCTTTTGGTTTTAAATAATCTGACTCAATCCTCACTAAATTAACTTTTAAATTATTAGAAATACCACCATGAGTTAATGCTTCATCAAGTGATTTATAAGCATCTTTTAATTCTACATACTTACCAATAATAGCAATATTTACTTTCTTTTTATTATTTAAAACTGAATTTGTAATTTTTTTCCAAGGAGTTAAGTTAACTTTTCTTTTAGACTTAATTTTAAAAAATTTTAAGACTCTTTCATCTAATTTTTCTTTGTTAAAACTTATTGGAGCTTCATAAATTGTTTTTACATCAACTGTTTCAATTACATCGTCTATAGATACGTTACAAAATAATGAAATTTTCTTTCTTTGATCTAAAGGAATAGATCTTTCTGACCTACAGATAATTATATCAGGCTGAATACCAATACTTCTAAGCTCTTTAACTGAATGTTGTGTGGGCTTTGTTTTGATTTCATCTGAAGCCCTCATATAAGGAACTAAAGTTAAATGGATAAATAATGTATTTTTTCTGCCAAATTCATTAGAGAATTGTCTTATTGCCTCTAAAAAAGGAAGACTTTCAATATCACCGACTGTTCCACCAATTTCGCATATTACAAAATCTTCTTTAGCAACATCGTGTTTAATAAATTCTTTTATTCTATTTGTGATATGTGGAATAACTTGAACAGTTTTACCAAGATATTTTCCTTGTCTTTCTTTTTTTAAAACATCGCTATAAATTTTACCTGTTGTTATGTTGTCAGATTTTTTTGCAGAAATTCCTGAAAATCTTTCGTAATGACCTAAATCTAAATCTGTTTCAGCACCATCATCAGTTACAAAAACCTCACCATGCTGAAATGGACTCATCGTTCCAGGGTCAACATTTAAATAAGGATCTAATTTTCTAATTCTTACTTTGTATCCTCTTGATTGTAATAAGTAAGCTAGTGAAGCTGATGATAATCCTTTTCCTAAAGATGAAACCACGCCGCCAGTTACGAATATATATCGCGCCATGGAAGTATGTTATACTTTATATTATCTTAAATACAAAGTCTTAATTACTTCGATTGAGGTATCTGTGGAAGGTTTGAATTTTCTTCTTCTTCTTTTTCAAGAACTGATTGTGTTTCACGAAATTCATCTCGTGAAATAGCAACTATTGCAATACTACAGATTATAAATAATGCAGCAACTATTGATGTAAATTTTGTTAAAAAAGTTCCTACTGATCTTGCTGACGTGAAATTATCCTGTGAAACACCTAAACCTAAAGCTCCACCTTCGGATCTTTGAAGAAGAATAATTATAACTAATATTATTGCTAGAATAATGTTAACAAAGATTAGTAGGCTTTCCATGGTGCTTATCTATAGTAATTCTTTATTATATCAATAAATTTTTTAGAAGTTTTTGAAGCCCCACCCACTAAAAAACCATCTATTTCTTTAATTTCTTTAAACATCTCAACATTGCTGCCATCTACGGAGCCACCGTAAAGCACTGCTGGACTATTTTTTTTAAATATTCCCTTTAAAACTTTTTTAATATGAATTGTAGTTTTTTTTAATTCGTCTGTAGTTGGAATTTTTCCAGTACCAATTGACCAGATAGGCTCATAAGCAACTATTAGATTATTCTTGTTAAATTTTTTTTCTAACACTTTTGTCAATTGCCTTTTTAAAACACTAAGTGTTTTTTTATTTTTTTTCTCTGTTTTGTTTTCACCGATGCAAAAAACTACTTTCAAATTATTTTTCAAAGCATATCTAACTTTATCTTTGAGCATTGTGTCAGTATCTCCTTCGCCTCTATTGTCTGAATGTCCTACTAAAGTATATTTAGCACCGACGCTTTTAAGCATGTAAGGGCTTACGGCTGCAGTATTTGAGGAGAATTGTTCTTTCTGATAACAGTTTTGGGCACCTATCGAAATTTTCTTATTTTTGAAATATTTAGAATAGCTTTCAATTAGAGTATATGGAGGGGTCATTATAACTCTGTATTTGTTTCTATTTTTATCTTTTGAATAGTATGAATTAATTTTGTTAAGAATACTGATAGATTTTGGTACTCCGAACATTTTCCAATTTCCAATAAAGTATCTCATAATTTGCCTTAATTTAAATTTTAATCTATAGGTGTATAATTTTGAACTTAATAAATTAATATAATGGCAACATCAATAGGTAAATTATCAAAATCTTTTTTCGTTAAACTTTTAGTTGGAATTATTATTTTGCCTTTTGTCTTCTGGGGGATGGGAGATGTGTTTAGAGGTGGAAATCAAAACGTAGTTGCAACTGTGGACTCTAATAAAATTAGTACGCAGGAATTTGTCAATTACATTAACCGGCTAAATTTAAATGAAGAACAGATAAAAAATTTATCAAAAACAGATCTCGTTGAACAAATTTTGTCTGATTATATTGGAAAAAAAGTGATGTCGTTAGAAATAGAAAAACTTGGTGTTGTAGTTAGTGACAACGCTCTAAGAGATATTATTAAAAATGATAAATCATTTTTTAAAGATGATAAATTTTCAAGAACTGAGTATGAAAAATTTTTAATTAAAAGCGGAATTACTGCACCTCAATTTGAAGCTAATATTGTTGAACAAGAGAAAAGAAGACAGTTTTTAAGTTCATTAGCAGGAGGAATAGTTATCCCTGATATTTTAGTTGAAAAGGAGTTTAGAAAAGAAAATCAAACAAAGACAATTCAATATATAGATTTAGAAAAATATCACTTGAAGAAAAAACCATCACAAGAAAGTATTAAAGAGCTCTATGAAAGAAATAAAAATGTATTTTTTACAGAACTTAAATCAATTAGATACGCAGAGATTAAGCCAGAATTAATTAGCGGTAGCCAAGATTATAATGAGAATTTTTTCAAGCAATTAGATATTATTGAAAACAATGTTTTAGATGGTCAATCATTCGAGGAAACTGCAAAAGCTAATAACTTAAAAATTAAAGAATATAATAAAATAAATGCAAAAAAAGAAAATGAAGAAAAAAAGAAAATAGAAAATTTACCAGATAATCTTTTTAATAAGATTTATAATATTAAAACACCTCAATCGCCTGAAGTAATTAATCTAGAAAGTAAATATTACTTAGCAGAAATTAAAGATGAAGAGAAAAAAAATAGACCAATGAATGATCCTGAGGTTTTAGAAGCACTTAATGCTCAATTAAGCTTTAAAGAAAAAATAGACAGCAATACATCATTGGCTAAAGATATTAGCTTAGGAGCTTTTGATGGTGGTAATTTTAAAAAGTTTGCTGATGAGAATGGATTAGTAGTTAAAGATTATAAAATCTCTAATATAAAACAAAACGATATTTTTGATGAAGGTTTAGTAAAAAGAATTTTTTTAACTAAAGATGGGGATATTAATCTAATTACCAATAGCACACTCACAAAAAGTTTTTTAATATCGACAAAAAATACTGAATATAAAAAACTAGACAAAAAAGGGAATGAATTTGAACAGTACGAAGCTAAAGCACGATTAAACTTGATTAACAAAATCTATCAATCATATGATGAAAATGCTAATCAGAAATATAAAGTTGAAGTTAATCAAAGAACTATAGATCGTGTTAAAAATTCATTTTAATGAAATTAAATTTAAGTTATAGAGAATTTAAAAGTAATCATTCTAAAAAAAAACATCAAATTTTATTTAGAGCTAGATCTTGTAATCAGTACTATAAGGTCGAAAACTTATTTAGATTTCTTTTAGCTGAAAAAAATAGCTTTATTTTCGAGTCAGTCGAAAAAGGTACAATCAAAGGTCGTTATACTATAATTGGTCTTAATCCTGATAAAATATGGGATATTAATAAAAATATAATTACACTTAATATCTCAGGTAAAAAAACTAAAATTAAATCTGATCCATTAAAATATATTAATAAACTCATTGAGGAATTTAAGATTAAAATTCCAAATCAATTACCTTCGATGTCTTCGATGCTTGTAGGTTATTTTTCTTATGATGTTATTCGATATATAGAGAAAATTCCTAATAATTGTAAAGATGATCTTAAAATTCCTGATGTTAGATTATCAAGACCTAAAAATCTGATTGTTTACGATAATGTTAAAAAAAAGATTTTTTATGTGGAAAACGTTTATGCAGATACAAAAATTAAAAATTATGAAGAAGAGTACCATGCAATAAACAAGAGATTTGATTTGTATGAAGACTTTGAAAATATTAAACTTCCTGAACAATTTTCATTTAAACCTAATAAAAATTTAATTAAATCAAATACTTCTAAAGAAAAATTTAAATCACTAGTTAAAAAAGCAAAAACATACATTGAAAAAGGAGATATTTTTCAAGTAGTTTTAAGTCAAAGATTTGAAAGAAAAATAAATAAAACACCAATAGAAATTTATAATCATTTAAGAAAATCTAACCCCTCGCCTTTTATGTTTTATTTTAATTATAAAGATTTCAACATACTGGGTAGCAGCCCAGAAATATTAGTAAGGCTTAGAGGAGGAGAAGTAACAATAAGACCTATCGCTGGTACTAGGCCAAGAGGAAAAGATAGCAAAGAAGATAAAAAATATGAATTAGATCTCTTAAAAGATAAAAAAGAATTAGCTGAACACTTAATGTTGTTGGATCTTGGAAGAAATGATGTTGGAAAAGTTTCTAAAGTAAATACGGTTAAAGTAACTGAAAAGTTTAAAGTCGAGAGATACTCTCATGTAATGCATATTGTCTCTAATGTTATAGGTAAATTTAATAGTAACTTCTCGTTATTTGAAACTTTATTATCAGGATTTCCAGCTGGAACGGTCAGCGGTGCACCAAAAATAAGGGCTATGGAAATCATCGATGAATTAGAGAAAACTAAAAGAAAACTATATGCAGGAGGAATTGGTTATTTCACTCCAAACGGTGAATTTGATACCTGTATAGCGTTAAGAACAGCTTTAATTAAAAATAAGAAATTTTATGTTCAAGCTGGTGCAGGTGTAGTCGCGGATAGTAAACCTGAAAAAGAATATGCTGAAACAGTAAATAAAGCTAAAGCCTTAATGAGAGCGGTAGATTAATGAAAATAATACTAATAGATAACTACGATAGTTTTACTTATAACTTATTTCACTATATCTCTAATTTTAAAAAAAATGTTGAAGTAGTTAGAAATGATAAGATTGATGGAAAAACAATATTAAGAAAAAAATATGATAAAATTGTTATTTCACCTGGTCCAGGTAATCCTAATCAAGCTGGAAATTGTCTAAAGATAGTTAAAGAAGTTCATAAAAAAATACCTATTCTTGGAGTTTGTTTGGGTCATCAGATTATTGGTCAGGTTTTTGGGGGTAAAATTATTAGAGCAAAAAATCTAATGCACGGAAAAACAAGTAAAATTAAACATCAAAAAATAGGTTTATTTAAAAATATTCGAGATAATTTTGAAGCTGCGAGATATCACAGTTTAGTAGTTGATCGTCAAAAGTTCCCCAAAGACCTGATAATTACAGCTGAAACAAAGAATAAAACGGTTATGGGGTTAATGCATAAAAATTATGATATTCACGGGTTTCAGTTTCATCCTGAAAGCATAAGTACTAAAATGGGCATGAAATTGATTAAAAATTTTATTAATAATTAAATATGTCTGATGCAATTAATAAATTAAAGCAAGGTCAAAACCTTTCGTTTGAAGAAAGTAAGTCTCTATTTTCAGATTTAATGGAAGGTAAGCATGAAGAAAATCAAATTATTGAAATTCTAGAAGCTTTAATAAAAAAAGGTGAAACAAAAGATGAATTAGCTGGAGGTATCTTTGTTCTTAGAGATAAGGCAACAAAAGTTTCAGCAGATCCAAATACTATTGATACTTGTGGAACTGGAGGCGATGGTCAGAACTCTTTAAATATTTCAACTGCGGCTGCAATAGTTTTAGCGAGCATGGGTGTTAAAGTTGCTAAACATGGAAACAAAGCTGTTTCATCTAATTGTGGTTCAGCTGATGTATTAGAAGCATTAAAAATTAATATAAATCTTAAACCAAATGAAGCAGAGGAAAGTATTAAGAATTTTAATTTTGCTTTTATGTTTGCGCCTAATTACCACTCAGCAATGAAACATGTGGGCCCTGCTAGAAAAAAAATGGGTAAGAAAACTATTTTCAATTTAATTGGTCCTTTAAGCAGTCCAGCTCAAGTTAAAAGACAAGTAATTGGTGTTTTTGATAAAAAATGGATGAAGCCTTTTGCTGAAGCTTTAAAAGAAAACAATGTTGTTCATGCTTATATTGTTCATAGCGATGATGGCATGGATGAAATTTCGCCTTTTGCAAAAACAAATGTTGTAGAATTAAAAGATGGTAAGATAAATGAATTTTCAATTGATCCTAAAGAACTTGGTTTAAATTCAGGAAATAAAGAAAATTTAAAAGGAAAAAATGCAGAGTACAATTCTGAAAAAATTATAGAAATATACAAAGGAACCTCTAACGAATTTTCACAGTCTGTTGCTTTAAATGCTGCCGCTGGATTAATCGTTGCAGGAAAGGAAAATGATTTTAAAAATGCCTTTAAAAAAGCTTCAGAACACATAAATTCTGGTAAAGTATTTGAACATCTTACAAAATTACAATCAAAATAATGGCTAACGTTTTAGATAAGATTATCGAAGACAAAAAAGAGTCTTTGAAAAATATAAAAAAGAATAATTCTTTAGACTCTCTTGAAAATACAATTAAATCTTTAAAAATCTTTTTAAATTTTAAAGATACCATATCAAATAATAAAGGTGTTTCACTTATAACAGAGATAAAAAAAGCAAGTCCATCTGCTGGAGAATTAGTTAAAGATTTTAATCATTTAAATATCGCAAAGATGTATTTAGATAACGGCGCTACTTGCCTTTCAGTTTTAACTGAGGAAAAATATTTTTTAGGAAAACTTGATTATATAAAAGATATTAAAAATAAGTTTAAAATACCTGTTCTGGCAAAAGATTTTTTTATAGATCCTTACCAAATCGCATTATCTAAAAGTTTTGGCAGTGATTGTATTTTAATTATTCTAGCTGCACTGGATGAAAAGTTGGCAGATGAAATTTATGCTGAAGCAAAAAGACATAAACTTTCAGTAATAGTAGAGGTTCACGATAACAAAGAAGCTGAAACCGCTTTAAAATATGAAGATGCTTTAATTGGAATTAATAACAGAAACCTAAAAACGTTAGATATATCTATTAACAATACGATTTCTATTTTTGAAACTTTAAAAGAACATAAAGGCCCTATCATCTCAGAAAGTGGGATTAAGAATGAAGCTGATGCTAAATATATTTATGAAAAGACAGGAATTAAAAATTTTCTTATCGGTGAATCACTTTTAAAATCTGACAATCCAGCAGATTTAATAAAAAAATTTAAGCAAATAACTCAATAAAATAAGGGTTTATTTCAAGTTGTAATTTAAATAGAACTTTTATAGAACATAGATGTACGAGGTTTGTTCTATGCTTACAAAAAAACAAAAAAACTTACTTATATTCATTAATAAGAAGATTAGATCTTCTGGAATTTCCCCTTCTTATGAGGAAATGAAAAATTCACTCAACCTTAAGTCGAAATCAGGAATTCATAGATTAATCTCTGCTTTAGAAGAGCGTGGATTTGTTAAAAGATTAGCTCATAAAGCTAGAGCATTAGAGGTAGTAAAATTACCTGAGAATGCTAGCGCGAACGATATCTTCAATACTTTTACACCAAGTGTAATTAAAGGTGGTCTTGATAAAGAAGGAGCAAAATCAACTGATGTTTCTGTTTTAGGTAGCATTGCAGCTGGAACACCTATCGAAGCTATTCAACAAGAAGTTGATAGAGTAGCTTTACCTGAAGATTTGCAAAATAATGGTGAACATTATGGTTTAAAAGTTAAAGGTGACTCTATGATTGAAGCAGGTATCAATGATGGTGATACTGTAATTGTAAAGAAAACTTCAAACGTAGACAGCGGTCAAATTGCAGTTGTTTTAATCGATGATCAAGAAGCAACTTTAAAAAGAGTAAGAAAAAAAGGAAACACTATTGCACTAGAAGCTGCTAATAGAAATTACGGTACTAAAATTTACGCTGCAAACAGAATAAAAATCCAAGGTAAATTAGTTTCTTTATATAGAAACTTTCACTAAAATAGTCTAATTAATAGAAATGTCTTTTAATTGTAGGTTTGCGCCCTCTCCTACTGGGCCTCTTCACATTGGTGGTGTTCGAACAGCTTTATTTAATTGGCTTTTAGCTAAGAAAAATAAAGGTAAATATTTTTTAAGAATTGAAGATACAGATAAAGAAAGATCAAAAGATGAATTTAAAAAGCAAATTATTTCATCATTATCATGGTTAGGAATTGAGCATGATGGTGAGGAATATATTCAATCTAAAAATATTAATAAACATGTTTCAGTAGCTGAAGAATTAATAAAAAAAGGTTTTGCTTATGAATGTTATTGTTCTGAAGAAGAGATAAATGAGCAAAAAGATAAGTGTAAAAAACAAGGTATACCGTATGTTTACAATAGAAAGTGGAGAGATGCTAAAGACCTTAAAATTCCAGAAGGTGTAAAGCCTGTAATTAGATTTAAGAGTAAAATTTCAGGAAATACAATCATAAAAGATTTAGTTCAAGGAGAAAGAAATATCTCAAATTCTACAATTGAAGATTTTGTAATATTAAGAAAAGATAAATCACCAACATATCAATTATCAGCAACAGTAGATGACCATGAGATGAAAATAACTCACGTAATTAGAGGTGATGATCATATGATTAATTCTTTTAAACAAAAGCAAATTTATGATGCCATGGGTTGGGAAGTCCCAAATTTCGCACACATACCATTAATTCATAGCGAACAAGGAAAAAAATTATCTAAAAGAGATAACGCATCTACACTTGAAGATTATGTAAAAATTGGAATTATTTCAGATGCTTTAAGAAATTATTTATTAAGATTAGGGTGGTCTTATAAAGATAAAGAGATTTTTACTAAACAAGAAAGCATTGATTTATTTGATTTAAGTGGCGTTGGTAAATCGCCCTCAAAGCTAGATATGAATAGAATTTATTCAATAAATGAAACTTACATAAAAACAATAGATGAAAAAAATCTTTTTAATTTCTTCAAAGAATATGTTTCGAAATACAAAAAACCTATAGATCAATCAAAAGAGGATATACTTTTAAAATCAATGGGCTTCTTGAAGAATAAAGCGAAAACTTTAGAGGATATTTGGAATAACGCTCAATATATAATTAATGATAAAATTGAAATTGGTGCAGATGATAAAAAATTAATTGATGATTTATCTAAGAAAGTAATTAGTGATTTTACTTCTGACTATGAAAAACTTCCCTCTTTATCGAGAGAAACATTAGAACCTGTAATCAAATCTTTAATTGATAAGCATAAGACTAATTTTAAAGGTGTGGGTCAGCCTCTAAGAATAGCACTAGTAGGCTCAAGATTTGGGCCAGGTTTATACGATGTGATTTTATCTTTAGATAAATCTGAAGTTATTAAAAGACTTAAGTTTTTAGCGTAAACATTTTTTAATATTAGAAAAAATAGCTTTAGCAGCCAATGGAGGAACAGCCATTCCAATCTGTTTTCTTACACTAGTTTTATTACCATAAAATTTGTAGCGTAAGGGAAATGTCTGAAGACTTGCCCTTTCTCTATTAGTTAAAGCTCTAGGAAATTTATAGTGATACATATGTGTTCCTCCCCCACCACTTCCGGTTACAGTATAAGCAGGTTTAGAAGGATTAAGCTTTTTATATATGTTACTCATCCTAGCTTTTTTTACATTTGGCAATCCATTTATATCCCAAACATTTTGACCAAATTTTATCTTCTTTAGTCTATTTATAATATTTTTTGAATGATTATGTATTTCATTGTTTTCTAAATTTTTAAGTTTAGAGATTTTATTAAGAATCGTGCTACATTTAACAATTTTTTTATCTTCTTGTGGAAATTTAAAATTCTCATATTTTGAATTTTTTAAATAACCAAGAATTATTAATCTGTGTCTTGTTTGTGGAACTCCTAATTTTTCAAATTTAATTTTTTTCATTTTGATTTCATAACCAAGTTTTTTAAAGTCATGCAAAATTTTCTGGAAATTTTTATATATTAAAGATTTTTTATTAGATGTTGCAATGTTTGAAACATTTTCAGCCAAAAAAAACTTTGGTTTAAAAAACTTTAAAACTTTACAAGCGTATATATATAAACCGCCAAATTTTCCTTTAAATCCTCTTTTCTTTCCAACAATGCTAAAATCATTGCAAGGAAATCCGAAAACCAAACCTTCAAATGAACCTTTAAGTTTCTTAATTTTTCTTAAATTAGAGTTCTGGCAAAATTTTTTTACATCTTCATTAATCGTCAATTCATTTGGAAAATTTTTTTTAATTGTTTGAAGACTGTCGCTATCTTTATCAACTAACCACGTATGTTTAAAACCTGACGCCATTTTGGCGCCGACAGTTAATCCCCCTGGACCACAAAATAATTCAGCAATTCTAATTTTTTTCATCTGTAAAAACTTCTTTGATTTTATTTTTTCCTATATCAAATGAAGATAGCAGATTCGTGTCTAAACCGTATGAGATATTTGTAATGCCTGATTGTGTATCTTTGTTCAATATTTTTGGAAATTCACTAGTTATTTTATAAAAATATTCATCAAAATTTCTGTATTTTTCATTATAATCATTTTTGTGTATTTCAAAATAACCGTAAGACTTAAGTTTATCTTTAAAAATAAATGATAAATCATCATCAAGTTTTTCTTTAATTTCTTCAATTAAATCATTTAATGAAAATTGACCATCTTTCTTTAAAAGGCCAAAACAAATGAAATAAATATTTTTATTTTTTTCAATATCTAGTTGATCTGGTATTGATATTCTTATAATTCCATTTTTTGCAAAAGTTTTTATTTCTGCTTTTTTATCTTTGAAATCAAAATCGTGTAAACCATTTTCACAACCTTTCCATTGATTAATATTTTTTTTAAAATCTTCCTTTTTCAATGAAAGTTTCTTTATAAATAAAAGCTCACCTATTAATCCTCTAATTTCCTCTTCTGAAAGACCCTCAAATCTCTCTTTTTTAAAAAATTTGATCCATATATTTATCTTTTTTATAACTTCATTAACTGCAACTTTTTCGGAGTCTAATGATGAAATGCTTTTAATGATACTGGCTATAAATTCTAAATAAATGTCAAAAAGGTAATTACTCTTAAGTTTTAAGCATATAATTTTTTTCTCATTTTCGTTATCTTCAAAAAATTCTAAATTCAAACCTTTAAGTTCAACGTTTTTTTTAGAATTATTTATTATATTATGACTATAAACAAGCTCAATTGATTTATTTTTTATACTCCCAAATAGGCAAGTTCTAATTTCAATTTTAGCTTCTGGATAAATAGTTCTATAATATTTTGCATCTTTAGATGTTATGTCAGACTCAACTAATTCCCAATTTCTTGATAATTTTTGTTTTATTATATCTAAATCTTCCATTAATTAATTTTATTAATTATCTGACTCTAATTTTTCATAGATTGTATTTACCATATAGCTAATACTAGCATCATCTCTCGGTCGCTTAGTATTTGGAAAACTTACTGAAAGTGTATAAACAATTTTTTTACTATCCTTAAAATCTGCTAATATAGGATAAATATTTAAAGCTCCCCTTTCATTAGACCTGGCTGATCTTATTGCTAATCTTTTTGATTTTTTGTTATCTTTATCTTGTTTATCCAATTCATTTCTTAACAACTTATATTTTTCAAATTCACTTTGTGTAAGATCGCATCCCTCAATTGTTTCATTTGTAATAACTCCAAAATGGATTCTAGAGTCAAAATCCGGTTCATCTTCATTTCTAATTTTTCGTTTTAAAGGTTTAATCTTAAAATTATCAAAAATTGTTTTTTCATCAAGGGATCCATTACCCAATAGTGTTACAGTAAAATTCTTTAATTCTCCTTGCATTTTTTTAACATAATCTGCAATGTTTCTCGCGTTATGTCCTGTTTCAGAGTACATATGACTAAAATTTTTTAGTAAATTTATAATTTTTAAAGAGTCTACATTTTGCCATTGATAAGAATTTTTAAAAGTCGTTCCTATAGCTGAAAAGTTATGTTTGTCCCATTTTCCTATATCTTTTAAAAAAGTGTTAAATAAATTTTCATTAGCTTCAATTGAATTATTCTTTCTTGAAAATGTAAGATACTCGTGTGCTGACTCTGCGAAACAAACTCTCATTTGTTTAGCATGCCTCATCTTAGTTCTATTAGTAATTGCCATAATTTCACTATCCCTTACACAAAGACCGTATTCAGTAGGTTTTGCCGGAGGATCTTGTAGGCTCATAAGTCTTATTTTTGATCTAAATTCTTTTGTAGCTTTAGTAATTTGAAAGAAAAATTTAATAATTTTTTTTGTAGTATATATTCTACATAAATCTTCGTAATTTCCTCTATAACCAAACCATCTACCCATTTGCATTAAGGTGTCGTACATAGGCATTTTTGCAGATCTGAGGAAATAACTGATTGTTAAACCCTCCAAAGTAAGACCTCTTGACAGTTTATCACCGCCAATAACTATCGTATTCAGCCCACGCTTGTTTTCTCTTTTAAACTTATCATAATCTAAATCGTCATCACCTGAGCTTTTAATATTTAGTGATTTTACAGAAATGTTTTGTATAAACCAATTTAATTCTTTTTCCTCAATAATTTTTTCCCAATCTGGGTATTCATGTTCTGGATATTTAAATTGTTTTAAGTTGAATTTTTCATGCCAAATTTTTTTCATTGTTTTTAAAATTTCATGTTTATCATCTAAATTATTAACTATTGAATTTCTTATGTATTCTAATTCTTTGATAATTAATTTTTTTACTTCGATTTGAACATCGGTAAACCTTGTTACATGAATTAACATTGTTTTGTGTTCTAAATATTCACCTCTTATATTTCTTACCAATGATGTTAATATATATGAATAGATAGCCTCCCTTAAAGAATTTGGTATTCTTTCTTTTGAGTCTTCCATTCTTGGGATGTGATTTTTATCATGAGAAGGAGGTAACCATCCAGTAGTACAGTAAAAATCTTCTGGATCGGATGAACTATCTTTTATTAGTTCACAAAACATATTTCGTTCAATCTCATTTGTTTCAACTTCACTGTCTTCTTCTAAATCTACATCTTCTTCGGCAAAAACTTTTTCTAGACCAGTGTGATTCTCCGGCACAGGTAAATCTATAATAAAATTTCTTGGAAATAAGTCATCTCCATGCTCTTTAGTTCTTCCTTCATGATGAATAAAAATATTTGCGAATGGCGTAGCGCTATAGCCTACATAAGCTTTTTTTTCAAATATATTTAAGAATTGTCTAATCAATCTATTTATTGTTTTTGGATTATACTCTTCATCAGGTACTTCTCGTCCATCTTCTAATTCAAATCCTTGTAAATCAGTATCAACAGAAGCATTATCAACTTCATCGTCAATCACTAAAATTGGATAATCTTTTATAAATGGATATGAATTTGATGTTGAGGAGACTATTTTAAGTGGATCGATTTCTTTCCCATTTTTATCTTTTGCATAAAAACTTTTTGAATGAGCTAACCCAGGTGCCTCAAGAAAATGTTTAATTACATTTTTAAGAATTGTTTTGTTTTTTTTTATTACTAACAATGTAGGAGTGCCATCTTGAATAAGTTTATTATACTCAGCAGCCTTCTTTTTATAATCTCCATCAATTTTTGAATTAGTCAAACTGAGAGGAGTTTTGACATTCTCCTTTTTGTATCTTTGAGGTTTTAACCATAACGGCAATTTATGTTGTGAAAAATATGTAGATTCTGATGTTTCATAACCTAAAAATCCATGATCTAATCTTACTTGCGTTTGTTGTCTTAAGTTATTATGCAAACCAGAGAGAACAATAAACCCTTTATATCCAGCATCTGCAGCTTTATTAATTAATCCAATAAAATTTGAAGTTTTTCCAGATTGAACACTTCCAACAACCAAACCCCTTACATCCCAAGGTCCTTTTCTAGATGGCTTTTCGATAAATGACATAATTTTATCAGTAGTAAAATCTATGTCATTAACACCAGTTATTGAGTAATGCTTGTCAGTTTTTAGATAATCTCTATAACTTTCCCAGTAGTTTCTATTTAATAATTCTTCTTTAAAATACCAAGGTTCATGATCATCAGAATGATGAAGAAGAGTGCTCTTTGAACTTTTGACTGTGAAGTTTGTAGTTACATGTTTTATAATTTGATCTCTGTATTGAAAATTTTTTCCACCTGTAAATTTTATTGCTTTATCGACTTCTTTAGCAATATTATTAGATGTTCTTAGATTTTGAGGCAAAGCCTCAATATTAATTTGAGCAGCAGTGTAAACTCTATTGTATTCTGGTGTATTAAGCATTTATTATTTTATTTTAGCATATTGCTTTGCATAAGCACAATTTTTACAACTTTTGTTGGAAGATGGAATCTTAGTAGAATTGATACATTTAATCATTTTTTCAAACTCATCTTCTAAATAATCAGTTTCAATCTTATGGTAAATTAAATCTTCACTAAATTTAATATTTCCATTAAATCCATTTTCACTTTCAAGTCCGTTAACTACATATAAATAACTGTCTTTTGATATTTCATGATTTATTTCACCAGCTTTTTTCATTTCTTTAAAAACATAAGCGTAAAAATTTAATTGTGTTTTGTAACTTTCGTGAAAATTCCCTACTCCAAAATAAGTTTCCTGAGATACTTGGTTTTTACTTGCCTGAGATTTGTAGTCTACGATAATTAATTCTTTCGTTTTTGTATTAACCCAAATATCATCTATACCTCCTCCTAATAATATATTTGTATTTTTATATCTCGCTTTGATTCCTTTATGTATCGAGTCTCTCCACACGTCTATTAAAGGAATTTCTAGTATTTGTTTTTTGCTATTAGTTATTTTTGTTAAACCAGCATCAAATGGAATTATATGGTCTAAATTTTTTTCAATTAATTTTCTATGTGAAATTTTTTTAGCCCTGCATTCATCAAATTCTTTTTTTAACAAAGTATCTGTAAGTTCGTTTAGTTTAAATTTAGGCATACCAGCAGGCTGTAATCCTTTCACTAATTGAAGATAGAAACATTTTTCGCACTTTAAAAAATCTTCAAACTTTGATCTACTTATTTTAAAATCTTTATCTTGATTTGGTGTATATAATCTCCATTTTTGACTATTTAATCCAGTAGCTTCTACGAATTCACCTTTAGTATTTCTTTTTAAATCTATCATTAAAAAACTTTTGAAACATATCTTGCAAAAATTGGTTTTGTTGAGCTTTCTGCCATAATATTTATTTTACCTTTCTCATAATAAAAATATACCCTATAGAAATGGCGCCCATCCACATGATCGTGCACTTCTTCAACTCTTATTTCTTTAATTTTATCTAATTTATTCTTCATCATATAATTTAATCACCTTATTTTTTGGTTTAAGAGACTCTAGCTGAAGCTGTAAAACTTCTAACTGTTTTTCAAGCCTTATAACTCTTTGTTTAGTTTTAATATAATCTGTTACGAAGATATCGCCTTCGCTAATTGATTTTTGTTTAAGTAAGTAAAAGTCTGTTTTTTTTTGCATATAAAACCTCCTTGTTGGGTTTCAACACGGCTTATACTTACAGCTTTTATATATTATTACTTAGAAATTATCTATTATTATTATTCTCATCATCATTATTAGATGATTGATCGTTATTATCTGATTGAGTTTGTTCCTCAGTAGTTTCAGATGGTGTTTCCTCTTGAGCTGGTTGCTCTGGTTCAGATGGTGCTTCTTCCTGTACAGGTTCTTCCTGAGGTTCAGGAGTTGGTTCTTGAGATTGAGCTCTACCTATATCAGCTGCGCTTTGAGGAGTAGGTTCTCTTCTCATAAAAAAATATATTCCAGCAGCAATAACAGCAATTGCTCCTAATATATAAAGAATGATATTTAATGCGCTAATTCCTTTTTCTTCAGTTGCCTCTTCAGTTTCTTCTACAACTGGCTGAGCTTCTTCTTCCTCTGGTTTTGCGTCTTGTTCTTGAACTGGTTCAGCATTAACCTCTTCTTCAGGTTTTGCATCTTGTTCTTGAGCTGGTTGAGCATTTACTTCTTCTTTAGGCTCTTCCTGTTGAGGTTCAGGTTCTTTTGCTGGCTCTGGCTCTGGCTCAGGTTCCTTTGCTGGTTCTGGCGTAGGTTCTGGCTCAGGTTCTGGTTCCGGTTTACTTTCTTGAACAACTGGAGTTGTTACTTGAGGTTCAGGGGCTTTAGCTACCTCTTCTTCTTTAGGTTTTGGGTTAATTATACCTGTGGCTACAACAACTGCACCTATAAATAAAACCGTAATTAAATCCATAGAGAGAATGTAATGTTTTGGAATATAAATTCACTCTTAAATATGAACACTTTGAGCTTAGTATGTGTACAAAAAACGCTTAAATTAATCAGTTTTTAATGAGTTAGTTTATTTTTTACTCAGGTTTAAATATTAAACAAAGACCATTATTACAGAATCTTTTGCCTGATTCTCTAGGACCATCATTAAAAACATGTCCATGATGTGCTCCACATTTAGCACAATGATATTCTACTCTTTCCATACCAAACGAATAATCTATTTTTGTTTTAAAAGCTCCTGGTAAAGCTTCGGAAAATGATGGCCAACCTGTACCACTGTCATATTTTGCAGTTGAGGCAAAAAGTTTGTTTCCACAGTTAGCACAGTGATAAAAACCTTTTCTTTTTTCTTTTAATAAATCACTTGTAAACGGTCTTTCTGTGCCCTCATTAAACATGATATTTTTTTGTTCTTTGGACAAATTGGGGTTAATGATTTTTTTAGTAGCTGCTAAAAGAGCTTTAATTGGAAATAACAATAATAAAGCCGAAAAACTTAAAATTTTAATTAATTTTCTTTTCTTAAATTGCATAAAATTAGTTTAATATATCAATTATATGAAAACAATTTTTTTGTTTTTTCTAACGATATATATTGCTTACTATCTCTTTAGGCCTGTAACAAAAAAAGAAATAAAAAAGTTTAATGATCCAGATAATTGGTCAAATATGGGATTTTAGAGCATTAAGGTGTTCAATAATACTTTCAGATAAAGCTTGCAGATCATAACCGCCCTCAAGAAAAGAAATTACTCTACCTTCAGAATGAGTATTCGCAATATCAACTATATTTTTTGTAATTTTAAAAAAATCTTCCGACTCTAGATTAATATTAGCTAAAGGATCTCTTATGTGAGCGTCGAAACCAGCAGAAATTAAAATAACTTCGGGTTTAAATTTATCAATTGGTTTCAATACTTTTTGATCAAATATTTCAAAAAAATCTTTACTTGCAGTGCCAGCTTTTAAAGTTGCATTAAATATATTTCCAACTCCTGTCTCATTTTCAGCTCCAGTTCCCGGAAATAAAGGGAATTCATGAGAAGAACTGTATGCAACTGTTGAATCTTTATAAAAAATTTCTTGAGTTCCATTCCCGTGATGAACATCAAAATCAATTATTGCAACTTTATTTATTTTGTATTTTTTTTGTAAATATCTTGCTGCAACTGCAATATTATTAATAAAACAAAATCCATTAGCTCTTTCAGTTTCTGCATGATGTCCTGGAGGTCTAACTGCGCAAAATACTCTTTGATTTTTCTTCATTAGATCATTTGCTGCAGCAATACCAGCCCCACATGATCTTAAAATTGCATTTTTACTATTAGGACAAAGCATGGTATCAGCATAAGGTTCTTTCTCTACACCTACTATACCTTCCTTAGGAATATTAGAGAAAATTTGTTCTATGTGTTTTTTTGGGTGTACTAGTGATACTGTTTCTAAATCAACTAAAGGCGCTTCTTTAAAATCTATTTTTAAATCAGATGATTTTATTGAGTCTATAATGCTGTTTAATCTTTCTTTTCTTTCTGGGTGTCCATTTCCATTAAATTTTTTTAAACAATCTTCATGAGTATAAACAATCATATAAATTTATTTAAGGACTCTGCCGCTAATTGAGATGGAGAGTTGTTTGTTTTAAATTCATTTAAAATTAATTGAGTGTTTTTTACTTGCTCTTCTATTTTTTCAGGATTATCTAAATAATTAGAAACATACTCAAATATTTTTTTTGGATTACAGTTAGATTGAAGTAGCTCAGGTATGATTTCTTTTTTTGCAGCTATATTTATTATATTTGCAAATTTTGTATTTACTAACATTTTAACTATTAAAAAATTTATTAATCCCATTTTATATAAAATTATAGAGGGTATCTTTGCATTACATATTTCTAGTGATGCAGTTCCAGATTTAGCTACTGCAAAAACTGAATTTTGCAATGTATGATTTTTAATTTTATCATCACTTATTACTTTACAATTTTTTAAATCACTATTCTTTAAATATGATTGAATTAAATCTAAATATTCTTTTGTTGAATGAAAAACAAAAGTAAAATTATTATACTTTTCATTCATAAGTTTAATAAAATCTACCAATATAGGAGTTAAAACAGTAATTTCTGACTTACGACTTCCTGCAAAAATTGAGATTATAGATTTATTTTTTTCCAATGTTTGATTGAAGTCTATGGCATTTTCAATTTTTTTTTCTAATAAGGGGTGACCAACAAATTGATTGCTCATATTCTCTTTATCAAAATATGGTTTTTCAAAATTAAATAATAATAAGATGTGATCTATGAATTTTTTTATTTTTTTAACTCTACCTTCTCTCCAAACCCAAACTTGAGGAGCCACATAATGAATTGTTTTTATATTAGGATTACCTTTTTTAACCTTTTCTGCAACTCTTAATGTAAAATCAGGACTGTCTACTGTAAATAATATGTCTGGTTGAAATTCATTAATAGCTTTTACGGTTTCATCAATTTTTTTTTTAATTTTAAAAATATTTAAAATTACTTTTGTAAAACCAAGGTAAGTTATTTCTTTAAGGTTATATATTGATTTCACTCCTAATTTCTTAAGATTTTCTCCACTAACAGAAAGGTAATCAATATCAGGATTTATTTTTTTAAGGTTTAGAATTACTTCTGAAGCTAATTTATCTCCTGAAGCTTCACCTGTTAGAATAAATATCTTTTTCATTTTGAGAGCTTCCATACAGAACCTTGATCAGTAATTAAAAATATTTCGCCAGTTTTTTCTTGAATTTCAATATCCCTTATTCTTCCAATTTTATCTTTAAAGATTATTTGCTCATTTATAAATTTATCATCATTAAATTTAATTTTTCTTAGAGATTGATCACGAAGAGAAGTAATTAAGGCATCTCCATTCCATTCGTTAAATTCTTTACCTTTATATATAACCATTGAACTAGCTGCTATTGATGGAACCCAGTATTTTATTGCTTTTGAAAAACCTGGTTTCCACTTAGGGCCAATTTTAGTTCCTGTGTAATTTGTTCCTCCCCAACCAAGAATTTTCCAGCCATAATTTTCTCCATGCTTTGCCTCGCCAAACCAATCGCCACCTCTTGCTCCATGATTTGTTAAATAGATTTTATTATTATACGGAGACACATCCATTCCTTGGGGATTTCTTACACCGATTTGATAAATTTCAGGTAACCAATTATCTTTACCTTTGAACTTTGGATTATCTTCTGGGATTTTGCCATCCATATATATTCTAATAATACTGCCAGGATGTTTTGTAGGATCTTGAGCAATCATACCTTCTCCCCTTTCTCCTGAAGTAATAAATAGAAAATCATCTTTTATTACAAGTCTAGATCCAAAATGATAGCCAGAGTTAATTGGTGGTTCGGCTCTAAAAATATTTTTAAAATTTAAATTTTCATCGTTGAAATTAGCAGATGCTACTGATGTGCTAGATTTACCATTTCCTCTATTTTCTGAATAGGAAACAAAAACTGTCTCATCATAATAAAGAATTTCAAGTAACCCTCCTTGTCCATCTTCTAATACATCTAAATTATGTTTTATTTTATTTATTTTATTATCTTTCAGGTTAACCAATAAAATTTGACCTGATTTCTCAGTTATTAAAATTTCATTTTTATTTTTAAAAGTTAAACTCCATGGGCTGTTTAAACCTGAAATTAATTGATTTAATCTAAAATCCTCAGATTTAAGATTTAAAGTCTGAATTAAAATTAAAATCAAAATAAAAATAATTTTTTTCATTTTACTAAAATAAATAGCTTGTTTTTATTCGCAAATTTTATTGCTCTTGTTTTATCTAGAAAGATATTGCTTTTATGTTTTAAAACTATTCCTTTAAGACCAGCTAATTTACATTGCTTTAAAGTATTCAATCCAACCGTAGGTAAATCTATTCTGCTGTCTTGTTTTTTTTTGGGAAACTTAATTAAAACACCATTATTTTTATTTTTGTGTTTTTTTATATTTTTAAGCAAACTTTTTGTCCCTTTTCTTTTTTCTGGGATAACCGAATTATTTCTTCCCACAGCTCCCTGGATATGACTGTAAGGTTTTGTTTTATTAAGAAATTTTATTGCACTCTTAATATCTCTCTTATCAACAGCGTCTGGTTTATATCTTGAATAATTTCCCCTAGATAGATTAAGTTCTGGAGTAAAAAAAGTTGAGCTTATAGTTTTTATACCTTCTTTATTAAAGATTTCAATTATCTCTTTTAATATAGCTGCATCTCCAATTTTTGCTTTCTTAATAATCCTTGAAATATGGTAAACACCCTTTAAATCCAATTTTAATTTTGAGAAATTTGGTTTTTTTACTCTTCCAGCAAATAATAATTTTTTGCAATTATTTTGTTTTAAAATTGATATTATTTTTCCAAACTGACCAATTGAAACTTTGTAAGAGTTTTTATCTTTTTTAAAAAAATTTTTGTTAGTTAAATCAATTATTATGTATTTTTTCTTATTTTTTATTTTTTTATAAATATATTTTGGAAAATCAGTTTCTCCAAAAATTAAACCAATCATAATTTTATTTCTGGAAAGAGCAAATAGGACGTTTTTTATCTTTTTCTATAAATTTAATTACCTCAGTAACTAACTCGTTATCTTTATACTCTCCGTTAATTTTAATTAAATTCTCATGCAAATTTTCTGACGAAAAAATCTCTTTGTAGGCCTTATCTAAATCCATTATTTTTTTATTGTCATATTTTTTTCTCCTAAGACCAATTAAGTTTATTCCTTGTAGATAGTTCCTGTTGCCTATCGATAAACCAAAGGGCGTAACGTCCTTTAAAACTCCAGTCATCCCGCCTATCATTGCTAATCTTCCTATTCTTGTAAATTGTTGAACAGCTGAATTTCCACCAATAACAACATTATCTTCGATAGTTACATGTCCCCCTAAAGGCACATTGTTAGCTATAATTACATTGTTTCCTATTTTACAATCATGTGCTATATGCGCAGAGATCATAAATAAGCAGTTACTTCCTATAATAGTTTTAGAACCACCACCATCTGTTCCTGGGTTTATAGTAACATATTCTCTAATAAGATTATTTTCACCAATAGATAAGCTATTTTTTTCATTTTTATATTTAAGATCTTGGGGTTGAGTTCCTATGCTTGCAAATGGAAAAATTTTGGTTCCTTTGCCGATTTTTGTATATCCTTCAATATGAACATTAGATACGAGCTCAACTTCATCTGCTAGTTCAACATTTGGTCCTACATAACAGAATGGGCCGATTTTAACTTTATCTGAAATTTTTGCTTTTTTGTCTATTACACTAGATTTATGTATCATTCTTTTCTGTCCACTATTGTTGCTGACCATTCGGCATCAGCCATTCTTTTTCCATCAACTTTTGCAATTCCTTTGTATTTCCAAACTCTTCCGTGTGATCTTATGGCTTCTATTTCTAAATGAAGTTCACAATCAGGTATCACTGGATTTCTAAATCTAGCTTTATCTACTCCCATTAAGAAAACTAACTTATTTTCATATTCCTTGGGATCAATTCCATATGCTGTTAAGGCTGCAGCTGCTTGACCGAAAGCTTCTACGATTAAAACACCTGGCATAACTGGTTGACCTGGAAAATGACCTTGGACGTAAAATCCGTTTTTTTTTACATACATTATCGCTGTAGCAGATTTAAGATGCTCAATTTTAATAAGTTTATCAATTAAAAGCATTGGTTCTCTGTGAGGTAATAAATTTTCGATAATCTTTCTATCAATCTCTGTGTTTCTCATTATTTATTTTTATTCCTTTTTATAAAGTTTTTAACTGAAGTTGCAGGATATCCCATCACAATCTGGTTGTCTTCTATATCCTTGATTACTCCGCTTCCACCTCCAATTTTAACATTGTTTCCTATTTTTAAGTGTCCGGATATTCCCGCTTGGCCTCCTATTGAAACGTTGTTTCCTATTGTAGAACTACCAGCAAAACCTACCTGACCAGCGATCATGCAGCTTGATCCAATTTTGACATTATGTGCTATATGAACTTGATTATCTATATAAGTATTTTTACCAATTTCAGTGTCATCTACTGACCCTCTATCTATTGTACATCCACAGGCTATTTCAACATTATCATTAATTAAAACTTTTCCTATGTGAGGAAATTTAAAATTTTTGTCTTTCATAGGAATAAAACCAAAACCTTTGGATCCAATACAGCAATTATTTTGAATTACTACATTATTACCTATTAAGCATGATTTTAAAACAACATTATTGCCGATAACACAATCATTTCCAATACTTACATTTTTTTCAATAATTGTATTATTTCCTATCAAAGTATTTTTACCTATTTTTACATTTTCACCAACTAAAATATTTTTTCCAAATACAATATTTTCAAATTTTTTTTCACTAATAGGCTTCAAAGTATTATCAGGGAAATCGATATCAGCGTCAGGGAAAATATTTTTCAAAGCTTTTGCTAATTCATATAAAACGTTGTCAACAAGAATTTTTTTTACTTTTTGAGGTAAAAATTTTTCTAAAGATTTTGTTGTGATGCATATTGGTGCTTTTGTAGACATCGCATGATTTTTATATTTTAGATTATCAAAAAATGTCAAATCATTATGAGTGGCCTTAGCAAGAGGCCTAATATTTTTAACAAATTCTGTTTCCTTAAAATTTTGACTTGGAAACAATTTTTTAAGATTTAAATTTTCTAACATTTAATTTTTTTTACATTAAATGATTTTATTTAACTGAGGTAAGCTTTTTATTTAACGTATTAAGAATTTCATCAGTAATGTCTAATTTTTCATCAGCCAATAAAACACTATTTTTATCAACTATTATCCTTACATTATTTTTTTTCATATAATCTTGCATTATTGGATTTATATTTTTTAATAAAATACTTCTTGATTTTGACCTTTCAATAGCGATTGAGTCCAATAATTTTTTTCTTTCTTTTTGTATATCTGCTACTTTTTTTCTTAATTCGTTAACTTTTTTTTTATATTCTTCAGGAGATAATACTTTTTTTTGCTTAATTATTTGAGCTTCCTCTTCCTGAATCTTTTTTTCTTTTGATTTTATAGCTGAATTTCCATTTGCTAGTTTCTTTTTAAGTGAGTCTTGAGCTTTTTTTCCAGCTGTGCTCTGGTTTAGAATAAACTTTAAATCTATAAAGTGCGGCTCACTTGTGTAAGCATTGATATTAGAAAAAATTAGAAAAAATGACGTTAAAATTATTACAATTTTATTCATTAAAATGTTGTTCCTAAATTAAAATTAAAACTCTCAGTTTTATCAGAAGAAGCTTTACTTAAATTTGACGAAATTACAAATGTCATAGGACCTACAGGAGAATTCCAGCTTGCTGATAAACCTGTTGACGATCTTATCTCATTGCTTTCATCAATGCTATCATCATAATCTACTCCCCAGACATTTCCAAAATCAAGAAATACGCCCACATCGGTTTTAGAAGATTCTGGCAATAAATTTGGCAAATTTGCTTCAAAGTTTAATGAGGCTGCAAAATTTCCTCCTATATGATCATCTCCATCTACTGGACCTACTTTACCTCTTTCAAATCCTCTTAATCTCGAGGATGGTAAATTTATTCTTTTACTTAATCTAACGTCATCATCTGAAATACCATTTATTGACCTTAATGTTATTTTTGAAGCAGTAACAATGTCTTCTGTAATTGATTTGTAATAACTGCTAGAAAAATTATTTGAAATTGATGATTTATCTGCTGCAAAAGGTAAAGACTGACTAAATCTAACTATTGAACCGCTAGTTGGCATAAAAGATCTGTCCCTATTATCATAAGAAAACCCATAGGTTCCTGATAAGTCTGAATAGGTACCTTTTTGTTTTTTTAAAGAATCTGTAGCAGTACTCAATGTTTTTAAATCATCATAAGAAAAGGATAAACCCAAATTAGTTCTTATTTTTTTAAATTGTTCAAAGGAGGTTCCTATTTCAGCACCTACTAAAGTATTTTCGTATCCTTGATTTGGTTTATCATTTTTATTATTAAAGACACTGTAATTAATAGAATTACCTAAAAAATCATAATTAGGATTAACATAAGAAACTTTACCTCTAAGTGATTCTTCATTAATTTGAACATCGATACCAGTCTGAACACCTTTTCCTAACCAATTGTTTTCTGTAATAGTAAATGCTATGGTTCCTCCATTGGTTCCTATGCCTGCACCTGCACTAATTTCTCCTGTTGGCTGTTCCTCTACATTAATATTGATAATTTTTAAATTATCATTTGATCCAACTTGAGTACTAGAAGTTACTGACGAAAATATTCTTCTCGATTTTAAATTTGATACAGTTTTATCTAAAGATATTTTTGTAAATGGATCTCCCTCGTCTAAAATAAATTCTCCTCTTATTACATTTTCATTTGTCACTGAATTCCCTGTAACATTAATTCTTTCTACTAAGATTTTTTCACCTTCATTTATATTAATTTGTATCGATACATTATTATTTTTTACACTTTCTTGGACATTATGTTCAACAAACTGTAAATTATTATTAGAAATAATTTCATCCAATTCATCTAATAACTTTTTAATTTTAAAAGGTGAATATGTTTTTCCAATTTGTTTAGTGAATTCTTTTTTTAGCGGATCAAAAATTTTCTTATCAAAAACATCATCAATGTTTGCTGAAATTTTATCAATATAGTGTCTCTCGCCAGCATCGATTGAGTAAGTTATTATTACATTTTTATTAATATCAAATTCAGCTGATTTAGAGGAAATGTTTACATTATAAAAACCAATCGATTTGTAATAATTAGTTAATAATCTTACATCTAATTTTAGTAAGTCATCATTAAATTTTGTGTTCCTTGAAAAAATTTTCCAAAATTTATTTTCCTCACTCGCAATAATATCACGTAATCTTTTTTCTCTAATTTTTTTGTCACCAATAAAATTAATTCTAGAAATTTTAGTTTGGTCACCTCTTTCTATATCAATAACCAAATCTATATTATCTTCATCTATCTTTTTAATTTTTGGTGTAACATTTGCAAAGTTGTATCCTGCAGATGAGTAAAGTTTTTTAATTTTTTTTATGTCAGAGTCTAAATTATTTTTTATAAATGAGCCACTTTTTTTCTGACTCATTACTTTTTGTATTTGATCTTTATATCTATTACTTTTCTCTCCTAAAATTATTAGTTGATTAATAGTTGGATATTCTT
>CACMJB010000011.1 GCA_902613915.1 uncultured Pelagibacteraceae bacterium
TGAGCTTGGAATTAAATATGTTAATGATGCAATCAAAACTAATTCTAATCTAGGAAAAGGAAACGGCCCAATAAATCATTTAAACTCTATTACTCTAAATAAGAAATTTAAATAATGAAAAATGTTGCAGTTGTAGGTTCGGAGTGATTAATAAAACTTTTTTCATTAATATATTTTTAATATATGTAATGGCGGCAATATTTATTAGTTTAGCTCCTCCTTTAGCAACCATTACCGGGTCTAATATAATTTTTTTTATTTTTACTTTATTTAATGATTTGTTGACTGCCGATATTACTTGTTTTGAGTGTAACATGCCTATCTTAATTGCATGAGGACGAATGTCTTTAGCTGAATATTCGATTTGGTTTGAAATCTCTTTTGGAGGGATAGGGATAATAGATTTTACTCCGGTTGTGTTCTGAGCAGTAATAGCTGTGATGGCAGTCATTGCATAACTGCCTAAAGAAGTCACAGTTTTAATATCAGCTTGAATACCTGCACCTCCAGACGAGTCAGATCCAGCTATTATAAGAACTTTAGATTTCAAACGCATTTTTTAATTTATAGATCTTCTGACAATTTCAATGCATCTGTTAAGTAAAATAGAATTGAAAGACTCACACATAATTCTAATTTTTGGTTCTGTGCCAGAAGGCCTTACAAGTAATCTGCCCTGATCTTTTATAACATGATTAGCAAGTTTAATTGCTTTTTTACACTTTGGCGTATTAATAATTTCTTTATTTTTTACTTTTATATTAACTAGTTTTTGAGGCACCGACTGGTAGACTTTAAATAGTTCACTTGCTACTTTTTTTTTTCTTAAAGCAAATAAACATTCTAATGCTACTAAAAGACCATCACCTGTTGTGGCAAATTTTCCTAAAATTATATGCCCTGATTGCTCTCCGCCTAAATTATAGTTTTTTTTCTTCATTAATTCTTTAACGTAACGATCACCAACTTTTGATCTTTTAAAATTAATTTTTTCTCTTAAAAAAAATTTTTCTAAACCATAATTGGACATTAAAGTTCCAATCACTCCACCTTTCAGAATTTTTTTTCCTTTCCATCTCTTGGCAATCATGGCAATAATTTGATCTCCATCGATTAATTGTGATTTTTCATCGCACATTATTACTCTGTCAGCGTCACCATCTAAGGATATTCCAATATTAGCTTTGAATTTTTTCACATACTTTTTTAAAAGCTCAGGATAAGTTGAGCCACACTTTAAATTAATATTTAAACCGTTAGGCTTAATCCCGATTGAAAATACTTTTGCACCTAAATCTGAGAGAATTTTAGGAGCAGATTTATATCCTGCTCCATTAGCACAGTCTAAAACTATCCTCATTCCTTTAAGACTAAAATTACTTGGGAAATTGCTCTTAAGAATTTCAATATATCTATCGTTTCCATCTTCTAATCGCTTTACCCTTCCTAAAAAATCTGGTTTTGATAATTGATTAATAGTTTTTTTGTCAATTAGACTCTCAATTTTTTTTTCAATTTTATCTGATAGTTTCATTCCATCTGGTCCAAATAATTTTAGCCCATTATCATGAAAAGGATTATGAGATGCTGTTATCATTATTCCCAGATTTGCTCTCATTTTTTTTGTCAACATTGCTAATCCATTTGTAGGTAGAGGTCCTAATGTAAAGATATGCATTCCTGCTGAGGCCAATCCTGATACGAGAGCTGGTTCTAAAGTGTATCCTGATAATCTTGTATCTTTAGCAATAATTGCTACCTGCTTTTTTTTCTTTAAGTTTTTAAAATAAGTGCCAGCAGCTAAGCCAAATTTAAAAAACTTTTCACCATTAATATTGCCTAAATTTACTGTACCTCTTATACCATCAGTTCCAAAATACTTTTTTTTCATTTATTTAATAATTTTTCAAATACTAAGATACCTTGCTTTACCTCCTCAACATTATGGACTCTAAAAATTTTAACTCCTTGTGAAAGCGAATACATTATTGAAGATAAGGTTCCACCAATTCTTTCTTTAGTATCATATTTTCCAGAAATTTGATTAATAAATCTTTTCCTAGACGTGCCAATTAGTATAGGAAATCCTAAAGAATGAAATATTGAAATCTTATTTAATATCATCAAATTATGTTTCAACTTTTTTCCAAAACCAATACCGGGGTCTAAAATTAACTTCTTTTTATATTTGTCATTTTTAAAATTTGAAATTTCTTTTTCATAAAAATCATAAATATCTAATAAGACATGATGATATTTAGGATTTATTTGCATTGTTTGTGGTGTTCCTTGCATATGGTGAATTATTTTCCATATATTTTTATTTCTTACAGATGTATAAGAATTTTGATCAAATTTAAAACATGAAACATCGTTTACAATATCTGCTTTTACTTTTACAGCGTAATCAATTACCTGGCTTTTCCTCGTATCTATAGATAGCAATGTTTTAGAAAAGCTCTTTTTAAATTTTTTAATCATACTTTTTACTCTTTCGAGTTCATTTTTTGGATTAATAACTTTGGAGCCAGGTCTAGTAGACTCACCTCCTATATCAATTATATCTGCGCCAGACTTGATAAGATTTTTAATTCTTTGGTTAGCCTTTTTGAAGGTATTGTACTTTCCACCATCGGAAAAACTATCTGGCGTCATGTTCACTACGCCCATAATTACATGGGATTTTTTTCCAAAAAACTCTCTTTTACTTGTTATTTTTTTTAGATCTTGGATTACTTTTTTTTTTATTTTTTTTGGTAATTTCTTTATGTCTTTTAAGTCTACAATTTTATTTTTCACTATTTTTTTATTTCTAGAAAAAAGTTCAATTTGATTGAAAGATATTGAGCTATTATTGCAAAGAGGGAGTGAAAGTTTCTTTTTAATTAATTGTCTTGAAACTTGACCATAAAAAAAATTACACGCGCGAGTGTAATATTTGGTCATTAATTTATATTGCTGGTTTTGGTTTTAATCCTAGGGAACCAAGAGCTGATGAAGTTTTGCCGTCGTCTTCATCCTCATCTTTAAAAGATCTAGTTGGTTTGATGTTTTTTAAAATTAAATCTCTAATTTCATCGCCTGATAGTGTTTCATAAATTAAAAGAGCTTTAGCCAGTTTGTGCAAGTCATCTATTTTTTCAGTTAAAACTTTTCTAGCTCTTTCGTATCCTTTGTCTACAATTTTCTTAACTTCAATATCTATTTTTTTTGCTGTTTCCTCAGACATATTTTGTTGTTTTGTAACTGATCTTCCTAAGAATACTTCCTCCTCATTTTCTCCATATGCAATAGTTCCGAGTTCAGAACTCATTCCATATTTTGTAACCATATTCTTAGCCATTTTAGTAACCATATCTATATCGGATGAAGCTCCAGACGTAACTTTATCATGACCGAAAATAATCTCTTCTGCAATTCTTCCTCCCATCGCGACTGCTATATCAGAGTGCATTTTTTCTCTTGTTACTGAAAGTTGATCTCTTTCTGGTAATCTCATCACCATTCCTAGTGCTCTTCCTCTAGGAATTATAGTTGCTTTATGTATTGGGTCAGAAGCTTTCTCGTTAAGTGCAACAATCGCGTGACCACCTTCATGGTATGCAGTAAGTTTTTTCTCATCTTCCGACATAACCATTGATCTTCTTTCAGCTCCCATCATTACTTTATCTTTTGCTTCTTCTATGTCTGACATAGTTACAACTCTTTTATTTTTTCTAGCAGCAAGCAAAGCAGACTCATTAATCAAATTTGCAAGATCTGCTCCCGAGAAACCTGGTGTACCTCTTGCAATTGTTCTTAATTTTACATCTGGTCCAGTGCTTATTTTTCTCACATGTACTTTTAAAATCGCTTCTCTTCCAATTATATCTGGATTACCTACAACAACTTGTCTGTCAAATCTTCCAGGTCTCAATAAAGCAGGATCTAAGACATCTGGTCTGTTAGTAGCAGCAATCAGAATAATACCTTCGTTAGTATCAAAACCATCCATCTCAACTAGTAATTGGTTAAGAGTTTGTTCTCTCTCATCATTTCCACCACCTAAACCTGCACCCCTGCTTCTTCCAACAGCATCAATTTCATCTATAAAAATAATACATGGTGAATGTTTTTTTCCTTGCTCAAACATATCTCTTACTCTAGATGCACCAACTCCTACAAACATTTCAACAAAATCAGAGCCTGAAATCGAAAAGAATGGAACGTTTGCTTCACCTGCAATAGCTTTCGCTAATAAAGTTTTACCAGTGCCTGGAGGACCAATTAAAAGAGCACCCTTTGGTATCTTTCCACCTAAACGACTAAATTTTCTTGGGTCTTTTAAAAATTCAACTATCTCTTCTACTTCTTCTTTAGCTTCTTCAACGCCTGCAACATCATTAAATGTAACTTTGCCTTGTGCTTCATTTAAAAGTTTTGCTTTCGATCTTCCAAAACCCATAGCGCCACCTTTACCGCCTTGCATTTGACGCATAAAAAATATCCACACACCAATAAGCAGAAGCATTGGAAACCACGATAATAATATTCCGAGAAGTGAAGGCATTTTATCTTCTTGTGGTGCAGCTACTATACTCACACCCTTAGAAGAAAGCTTGTCCACTAATTCTGGGTAATTTGGTGAGTACGTTTTAAAGGTTTTGCCATCAGCTAAAACTCCAGAAATGTTATTTCCTTGTATCTGAACTTCAACAACTCTACCTGCTTCAACTTCATTTAAAAAATTAGAGAACGCTAGAGAATTTCTCTCTGAATTCATTTTGTTTGGATCTTGAAACATATTGAATAGCCCTACTGAAAGTAGAACAATTATGACCCACATTATTAAATTTTTTACGTTCATAGTTCCTAAATAATCATTTATTTGTTTTTAACAAGTATACTTTAACATTTAATAAGTTGTAAATAAGACAAAAAGCAACAAATAATCCTATGATTTAAAGCTTTTCATTTTTTAGACACAAATTCATACCTTTCTTAAAGAAAATACACCCTCCGAGAGTAGATTTTTTAAAACCCTTTTTATCGATAGCTCTGATTAAATTAATGACCTTTTTTGCCCTAGGATCGTAATAATTTTTTTTAAGTTTTTTGATCGAAGTATTAATTATAGCCATTTTAATCTCATTATTATGATTTTTAAATTTTTTTAAATTGATAAATATTTCGCTATCTTTTTTTTTAATAATTTTACTAAATTCTTTTTTTAAGAAATCATCAAGTGAGTCTCTGCTGTCTGACAAATTACTGATAGATTTGAAAATCTGTTCATATTCAACACCACTTTTTTCTAAAGGTTTTTTAAGGCTTCTAACTTTTGTTCTCAAATATTTTAAGTTTTTATTAGATGGATCTTTTATAAAATTTCCAAAAGTTTTTTTAGAAATCTTAATCAAAAAATCTTTCTTTGTATCCAGCAAAGGTCGGTATAAATCAATTTTGCTATTAATTTTACTTTTAGGTCTCATAGCAGATAATCCTCTCAATCCGCTACCTCTGGAAAGCCTTATTAAAAAAGTCTCAACTTGATCCTCTAAATTATGTGCTGTTATTAATGATCTGGTATTATTTTTTAAACAAAAATTTGAAAGTAGCTCATATCTTATTTTTCTAGCTTCACCTTGTATATTTTTCTCAATCTTTTTTTTATTAGAAATAATATTTAAGTTAATTTTTTTTTTTTTAAGTAAATTTTTAACTTTTTTTGCTTCATGCAATGAATTTTTTCGTATGTTGTGATTAATCAAAACATAATAAAATTTTGATTTATAACAATATGTATAAGCTTTTGATAAAGCTGCTAAAGCTAAACTATCCGGGCCACCAGATATTGCAACAACAAATTTTTTTTTATTTGTAAAATTTAATTTACTTTTAAAATTAGAGAATATTTTTGATAAATCTTTAAATTCTTTAAAACCGTTCTTAAGATTTACACTTGAATTTTTTTTGCTCATACTGAGCTTTTTGTAACACAGACTTACTAGCTTTTGGGTATTCTTTTTTTAATCCTGAAATCATTTTACATCCTTGATCTTTTTCTCCAAGTTCAACCATAGTAATTCCAAGTTTCAAAAGGTTATCGGGAGCTTTTTTGCTTTTGGGATAATTTTGATATCCATCTAAATAAGCAGTCGCAGCATCAGAATATAATTGTCTTATTCTAAAAGTTTCACCGTACCAATACTGAGCACTTCCTGCTAAATCATGGTCTTTATTTTTATCTATAAATTCTTTCAAAGCAAACTCTGCTGTTTCATAATCTCCTACTTTCATAAAACTTACAGCAAACTCATATTGTTCTACTGGAGATTTATCTGGTAATAAAGACTCTCTCTCTTGAGGTTCTTGAGTGATAACTGTTTGAGCGCTTTCAATAGAGTTGATTGATTGTTCTTTTGGCAAGTTTGTTGTTTCATAAGCAGGCGCTGCTCCGAAGTCTTGAGGTTTACTTGATCCTGGAAGTGAAACTTTTTTTTCTTGCGGTGAAGAAATTGCTCCATTTTCTAAATCTGAAAATCGTAGTTGTGTATCTGATTGAATTTTTGTAACTCGTGTAGATAATTTATCTAATTTAAAATTTACTTCTTCAAATTTGTTAGTTAGTTCTCTAAATTGATTTTCTATCTCATTTAATTTTAAAAGATGTTTTGTCATTATATCTTCATTTAAGCCATCAGATTTAATAGAGGTTAAAACTGAAGATGAGGTAACATCAGATTTTTGGTAAACAGCTTTTTCTAAAGTTTTAAGGTCTTTAGTTATTACTTGTATTTGATCAGATATTGATTGTAGATATATCTCCTCCTGTTCTGCATTAACAGAACTTACAAAAAACATAGTTAATAATAATACTGATGTATATTTGTAATCTTTTAGTCTCCTCATGATTCTTTTTTTAAATTGATAAAATGGCAAAAAAAAGACCCTTTAATATTTCTATTAAAGGGTCTTTGTATTTTGTAAAAAATTAATTTACTTTTACTGTTACAGATCTTCTGTTTTGAGACCAAGCTAACGGTGTAGAGGCTGGGTTAACAGGTTTTTCTTTTCCATAACTAATTGTAGAAATTCTTTTTCCAGAAATTCCATAAGTCATTAAGTAGTCTTTTGCAGCGTTAGCTCTTCTTTCACCTAAAGCTAAATTATATTCTCTTGTTCCTCTTTCGTCTGCATGACCTTCGATTGTAACGTTAAGACTTTTATTCTTTCTTAAATAAGTTGCCTGTTTTCTTAAAGTCTCTCTTGCTGCTGTAGTCAATGAAGACTTGTTAGTTGCAAAAAATATTCTGTCTGGGACACCTGAGGCTAAAAATTTAACTGTTTCTTTTCCAGTGTAAACGTCACCATCAATGTTACCTGATTTTTTTGCAGTAGAACATGCACTTAAAATTAAAGTGGTAAATACTACTAGTAATATATTTTTTAAATTCTTATTAAATATCATTTTTTCCCCTGGGTTTATTATTGTGGTTTATTTCAAATTATAAGATATTATTCAAGAGTAAATTACATAAAATTCACCCTCATTTTGATAATAGAGAGGACCAAGATGGGTCTGAGGCATCGGTTTCAGTATTTAATCTCCTCTCATTATATCCAGTTATATCGATTGACCATAATTTAGCTGAAAACCCCTCTCCTTTTGATCCAGCTTTAGTTTCTCTGTAAAAAACTAAAACTCTTCCATTTGGAGACCATGAAGGTGCTTCTTGATAATAGTTTTCTGTCAACAACCTTTCACCTGTTCCATCTATTCTCATCACTCCTATATAAAATCTACCTTTACGCATTTTAGTAAATGCTATTAAATCTCCTCTTGGAGACCAAACAGGTGTTCCATATATTCCATCTCCAAAAGTAATTCTTTTTACTCCACTCCCGTCACTTCTCATTACATATATTTGCTGTAATCCACTTCTATCCGAGTTAAATGCTATAAATTTTCCGTCTGGAGAAAATGAAGGAGATGTATCTATAGATGAATGATCAGTTATTCTTTCAACAACTCTAGTGTCTAAATCCATTGTATAAATATCTGAGTTTCCATCTTTTGCAAAACTCATAACTATTTTTTTTCCGTCCGGTGAAAATCTTGGTGCAAAAGTCATACCAGGAAAATTACCAACAACTTCTTGTGTTCCAGTTTCAATGTCTAGTAAGTAAACTCTTGGCATATTTCTAAAATATGACATGTATGTAACCATTTGACTAGTTGGATTAAATCTTGGCGTTAATACTAATTCGTTACCTAAAGTTAAATATTTTGTATTAGCGCCATCCTGATCCATAATAGCTAATTTTTTTACTCTTTGATTTTTTTTACCACTTTCTGCAACATAAATTATTCTCGTGTCAAAATATCCTTCTTCACCAGTTAGTCGTTCATAAATTTTATCCGAAATAATGTGAGCCACTCTTCTCCAATTAGTTGGAGTTGTAGTAAAAGCCAAAGCAGTCATTTCCTTTGCAGCTGCTAAATCCCAAAGTCTAAATTCAACTTTTAATTTTCCATCTTTAACTAATAATTTGCCAGTTACTAATGCTTGAGCTTTTATTAATCTCCAATCTTCAAATCTTGGTTTTAAGTGGGCGATATCTGGCTTTTGAACGAAAGCCTCTTTTTTAAGTGGGTTAAATAAACCTGTAGCCTTAAAATTTTTCTCAATAATTGAAGATATATTTTCTCCTAGTTCTTTAATTTTAATTCCCTCAATGTTTTCGGATTTAATATCCACATGTAATGGAGATACTGCTATTGGAAGAGGGTCTAAATTTCCCCTTGTGATATCAACTTCAATTAATGCAAAAGTGTTCTTAATAAATAGTACTTTTATAATTAATATAATTATTAATTTTTTCATCTTACCCTTTAAGCATTTCTGTTGGGTTAAAATTTAATTGTATATTCTTCCATTTATCATAACCTGTTGGTGGAACTTTTAAAGGCTGGCAAAGTCTAACTGCTCTTAAAGCGCTTTCTGCTAAAACTTTATAAAATTTTTGTCCTGGCCTATTCATTCGTTGATGGTCTAAAATTTCTGATTTCATTATTGTTCCATCTTGTTTTAATTCTAACTTAATTCTAACTAGTAAATCTTCATCATAAGGTAAACCTAAAGGAACACTCCAACAACCAAAAATTTGTGCTCTTAACGCATCTTCCTCTGAAAGAGTTAATCCAGTTGCAAAAGAATTTTTTTGGCTACTTTGTGTAATTTTTTGTTTTGCTTTTTCTTTTACAGCTTGTTCTTCTTTAGCTTTATCAATCAGTGCTGCTATTTGGTTTGTGTCTATAATTTCTTTCTTTTCAAACTCTGAAGATTGCCGTATTTCTGGTTTTACTTCTTCTGGATTTTGTTTCTTTTTAACAATTTGTTTTTCCTCTTTTTTTTCATTGGGCAGAGGAATTCTATCAGGTTTTTCTTTGGCCTTTGCAGCAGGTGGAGCTTGCTCCGAAACAAGTCTCTCTTCCTCTTTCTTTTTCTCTTCAATAATTTTTCTAGCTTTTGGCGCGTAAGGAATATTAGTTTTGTCTGAAATTTGAATTAACTCTACTGAAACTATCGGGGGTAAATCTATTGGCTCTCTAAGCATAAAAGGTAAACTTAATATAGTTAATAAGACTATAATTGAGTGAAAAGTTAGAGAATAAATTAAACTTCTTATCATAAATCATTTTAATTTTTATACGGCTCAGATATCAAAGCTACCTTGGAAAAACCTGCACCAGACAATGTGCCCATTACTTCCAGAACTCTTCCATAATTAATATTTTTATCACCTCTTACATAAATTCTTGTGTCAGTCCTATTTTTAGCAATAGCTAAAAGTTTTGGTATAAATTTTTGTGTACTAACCTGTATTTCTTGAATATAAATTTCACCCTTAGAGTTAATACTTACTGTTAGTGGTTCCTGATCATCTGGAAGTGAGTCCGCTGCTGACTCAGGCAAATCTACCTGCACTCCAACTGTTAACAACGGGGCTGTAACCATAAAAATTATTAATAACACCAACATTACATCCACAAATGGTGTAACATTTATTTCACTCATCGGTTCTTTTCTTGAGCGATTAAATTTAAATGCCATTACTAAATTATTGATAAAAATCTTTTTGAAAAGTTTTCTATTTTTGAAAAATATCTTTGAGTATCACTATTAAATTTATTGTAAGCTACAACAGCTGGTATTGCAGCTAATAAACCTAATGCCGTAGCAAATAATGCTTCGGCAATCCCAGGAGCAACTATAGCTAGACTTGTGTTTCTTGAAATTGCAATTGATTGAAAAGAATTCATAATTCCCCAAACTGTTCCGAACAAACCAATAAAAGGCGCTGTAGAACCTACAGTTGCAAGGAAGTTAAAATTTTTTTCTACTTTTTTCATTTCATTATCAGTAGCTATTTCAAGCATTCTTCCAACTCTCGCAGATTGAATTGCTGAAGATTGTCTTTTTGTTTTAATTAGTTCTGTCATAGCAGACTTAAAAATTAAAATTGCTGGGTCGTCAGATTTGACAGGCAAACTATTGTTAAAGCTCTCTGCAGATTTTGCTTTCCAAAATTTTTTTTCAAAGTCCTCGATTGAATTGTTAATATTTTTAAATAATCTGATTTTATCAAAAATTAGAGCCCACGAGAAAATAGAACAAGCTATTAATAAAATTATAACTGATTTAACTACCCAATCAGCTCTTAAAAAAAGTTTCCATAATGAGAAATCTGTTGCTCCGCCTAAACCAACAACTTGTGCAGCAATATCTTGTTCCATAAAAGCTAAATACTTTTAGAATGTGTCATGAATTTGGCGTTAATAATCGAAATAGGTTTAATTTTCTTCTATTAATCTTGTTTCACTAAAAAACCTAGCTATCAAAATAGCGTCAGATTTATTGACATCTTTTTTTTTTGATAGTTGATTTGACAATTTTGGATACATTTCTATAGCTTTTGTCCTACTTGCATCCTTTGATGAGTTTATTAATTCAAAATGTTTTTTCCATTTTGATGGTCTTACAAAAAAAATGGGAAGTTCTAGCGCTGCACAAATACCTTTTAAAGCTCCAAAAGTTTGACCAAAATTAAACATACTAGTAACCCCTTGACCTGGCATAGCATTTACTTGCTCAACTACAACAGCAACTTCCTCCTCTTTATTAATATTTTCTTTAAGTAAATTAACAAGGAGAGCGCTATTTAACTGTCTCTTGTTCTTTTTTCCTTCTGACATCACAGGAATATCAAAAATATTTAATACTTTATTGTTTTCTAAAACGGCTATTGCACCACTCAAACCAGGGTCTATTCCAATTATTTTCATTATTGTAAATTTTTTAAATTTGCATTGGTGAATATATTTTGAACATCATCTAAATCTTCTAGTGAGGTTAAAACTTCTGCAACATTATTGCTTTGATCTTTATCTAATTCAATGTAATTTAGTGGTCTCCATTCTATTGATGAATACTCAAAAGCATTTATTTTTTTTTCAAGCTCTATCTTTACTTTATAAAAATCTTCTTTTTCGGTGATTACCTCAAATATATTATCTAAAGTTAGACAATCCTTTGCACCTGCGTTTATTGCTATTTCAAATAATTCATCCTCTTTTATTTTCTCTTTATTTATATGAAGTACCCCACAGTTGAAAAACATATGTGATGTAGAGCCTGTTTCACCTAGTCTCCCACCTTTTTTTTGTAAAACAGTTCTAATGGTTGAGGCCGATCTGTTTTTATTGTCAGTTAATGTTTCAATTATTAAAGCAATGTTTGAAGGTCCAAAACCTTCATACCTCAAACTTTCGTAATTTTTATCTCCACTCATTTCTGATTTGCTTATCGCTCTTGAAATATTGTCTTTGGGCATGTTAGCTTGTTTTGCAGCTTGAATTGCAGTTCTTAATCTTGGGTTCATGTCCGGATCTTTATCTCCAAGTTTTGCAGCAACAGTTATTTCTCTAGAGAGTTTAGAAAATATTTTAGATCTTTCTTTATCTGCTCTACCTTTTTTATGCTTTATCCCTGCCCAATGTGAATGTCCTGCCATAACTAATTAACTAAGCTTCCTCCATGAATTAGTCTTGTGACTTTTTTTGCCAAACCAGTTTCTGAATTAGTTTCAACTATAATACCAGATAATGTTGCCTCCCCTTCAGAGGGGAAATGGCTTGTGGCATCTTTTTCCTTTAAAAATCTTTTTATTGAATTTTCTTTATTCATTCCAATTACAGAATTATAATCTCCACACATACCTATATCTGTTTGATAGGCTGTCCCTTTATCTAAAATTCTAGTATCAGCCGTTGGAATATGTGTATGAGTTCCAACTACACATGTTGCAAGACCATCAAAAAAATGACCCGCAGCATTTTTTTCACTTGTTATCTCTCCATGAAAATCAACGACTAGATAATCTACATCCTTTTTTAATTTTATTTTGTTGCAAATCTCTTTTGCTTTTTTAAAAACATCTTCTGTTTTTCTCATAAAAACATTTCCCATGAGATTAATTACTCCAATTTTAAATTTTTTATCTTTTGACCAATAAACTTCAAAACCTCTACCTGGAGATCCTTCTACAAGATTTGCAGGTCGTAATAATCTTTTTTCTTTCTCAATAAAATCTGTAGTATCTTTTTTGTCCCAAATATGATTTCCAGAAGTTATAACATCTACACCAGATTTGAAAAACACTTCTGTAATTTCTTTAGTGATGCCTTTGCCATCGTCTGAAGCATTTTCTCCATTAACAATCACAAAATCAATTTTGAACTTTTTTATTAAATCTGGAAGTTTATTAGATATAGCTTTTCTACCAGAAGCTCCCATGACATCGCCCAAAATTAACAAATTCATTTATAAATTCCTTTTTCAGTTAAAATAAAATCTAATTTAACGTCATTTTTATTTATAGGAAGCTTATTATGTTTTTGAAAAGAAAAAGCAACACCAACGGTCATAATATGTTTATATTGTTTTAAATATTTATTTAAATAACGATCGTAATATCCTTTTCCATATCCTAATCTAAACTTATCTTTATCAAAAGCTAGCAATGGTACTATTATTACATCAGGAATTTTAGCTTCAACCTTAACAGGTTCAAGTATACCAAACTTGTTTACAGTCAACACATCATATTTTTTCCACTGATAAAAATTCATTAAATCATTTTTTTCTACAACAGGTAGTAAGATTTTTTGATCTGAAAAATATTTCAACTCTAAAACATTAAGAACATTTAATTCAAAATTTGATGGATAATATAAAGCAATTATAATTGATTTCTTTTTAATATTTTTTTTAATTAATTTATATAGAGGAGAAAAAAACTTTTTATCTATCTCAAAATAATTTTCTTTTCTTATCTTTAAGTACTTTTTTCTTAATTTAGATTTTTGTTGCATCTGCTGTATCTAAGACAGCGACTCTGTATTAGAGATTATTTTTTCTAGTGACTGAGTGGTTTTATCAAGCATTGACTCGTATAAATAATTATTTTCTTCAATTGTTTTTTTAAAGCTATCTAATTCTTCGTGTAGTTTTTGGATCTCAATATCTTTGTCTTCTTTATATTTTATTGCAAGTGACTTGATCTCTTTAAATTTATTTGAAATTTCATCTATTTTTTTTTTCTGATTTGTAATTTTCTGTTTTAAATCAAAGTATTCATCAATTAATTGAATGGTAGTAATCAATAAAAGTTTATTTTCGCCTATGTTCCCTAACTTATCTTTAAGCTCTGAATATTTCTTATCTAAAAACTTAGTCAGCTTTTTTAAAGACTCTTCCTGGCCATCATCGCATGAAAGCAAGTAATCTTTATTATTAAATTTGATATTTACATTTGCCATTTTTCTATCTCATTAACTAAGCTCTCTGTTTCTTGACTTAGTTCCTCAATATCTTGGTTAAATTTATCTTCTAGCTCAGATTTTTTTCTAACTTCTAACTGAAGTTTTTTTATTTTTTCTTTTAGATACTTATGTTCTCGCATCAATTCTTCGTTTTTTTTTTCGATTTCTACTTTTTGATTAGCTAGTTCGTTTTTTTCTGTTCTAATCTTTTCTAACTCGTAAGTTGGCTGTGAATAACTTAATGATAATGAATTTAATTTATCAATTAGCTGGTTTAAATTTTGTTCTTTCTTTTCAAAATTACTCATAAAGATTAATACCATAATATTGATATAGTTAGTTTAAGTCTATATACGTAATTGAAAGTGACTGTTAAATTTAATCAATTATCTAACGCAATAAGATTTTTATCTATTGATGCCGTACAAAAAGCTAACTCGGGACATCCAGGAATGCCAATGGGTATGGCGGATGTTGCAACAGTTTTATTTAAATACCACCTGAGGTTTAATCCTAAAAATCCGGATTGGATTAATAGAGATAGATTTGTTTTATCTGCAGGTCATGGATCGATGTTACTTTACTCTCTACTTTATTTAAATGGCTACAAAAGTATTTCTATTGAAGATATAAAAAATTTTAGACAATTAAATTCCATCTGTGCAGGACACCCTGAGTATAAAAAAAACACGGGAATTGAAACTACCACAGGACCATTAGGACAAGGCTTAGCTAATGCAGTTGGTATGGCAGTAGCTGAAGAAATTTTTAGAAAAAAATTTGGCTCTGAATTAATTAACAACAAAACATATGTCATCGCCAGTGATGGTGACTTGATGGAAGGAATTAGTCACGAAGCAATGAGTTTGGCTGGGCATCTTAAACTAAAAAACTTAATAGTTTTTTTTGACAATAATAAAATTTCAATAGACGGCTCAACATCTTTAAGTGTTTCGGATAACTATAAAAAAAGATTTGAATCCTATGGCTGGAGCTTTATGGAGGTTAATGGTCATAATGAAAAACAAATATCAAAAGCGATTACCAAAGCGTCAAAATCAAAAAAACCAACGATCATCTCTTGTAAAACTATCATAGGATTTGGATCGCCTAATAAATCTGGTAAGGCTTCCTCTCATGGTTCCCCTTTAGGTGATGATGAAATAGCATTAGTAAGAAAAAAATTAAAATGGAACAGCTCGCCATTTGAAATACCCCAAGAAATTTTAGATGCATGGAGGGAAATAGGAAATAAAGGAGAACAATTAGAGAAAAACTGGTTGCAAATAATTAATAAAAAAAATCCGAAAATTAAAAATGAACTAAACAAATTTAAAGAAAAATTAGACCTCTCAGGTTTAGAAAGTTTAATCCAAAAAGAGAAGGAGAAATATTTTGAAGCTAAACCAAGTTTAGCAACAAGACAGTGTTCAATGGCAGCGATTGAAAAAGTTTCTGCTTTTCTTCCACAGTTGATAGGTGGATCAGCAGATTTAAGTGGTTCAAATAATACAAAAACTAATAACTCTAAAATTATTAACTCTAAAAACTTTAATGGAAATTACATTCATTATGGAGTTAGAGAGCACGGTATGGCAGCAGTTATGAACGGTTTAGCGCTTTATGGTGAATTAATTCCTTATGGAGGAACTTTTTTAATTTTTTCTGATTATTGCAAACCGTCTATAAGACTTTCTGCTTTAATGGGGTTAAAAGTTATTTATGTCTTTTCTCATGACTCGATTGGTCTTGGTGAAGACGGCCCTACTCATCAACCAATAGAACAACTAGCTGGATTAAGAGCTATACCAAATTTAAATGTGTTTAGACCTGCAGATATAAATGAAACTTTCGAATGTTGGGAAATTGCTTTAAAAAGCGAAAACACGCCAAGCGCAATTGCATTATCTAGACAAAAAGTTCCTTACATAAACCCAAAAAATTCAAAAGAAAACAAATGTGAAAAAGGAGCTTATGTAGTTAATTTAACTTCGCATGAGAACAATGTAACATTGATTGCTTCAGGTACGGAGGTGGAGCTTGCCTTAAAAGTTCAAGATAAACTTAAAGAAAATAATATTCATTCAAAAGTAGTTTCGATGCCATGTATGGAACTTTTTGATAAACAACCTGAAGATTATAGAAAAGATATTTTAGAAGAAAACTCATTGATCATCACGTTGGAAGCTGGAAGTGTAATGTCTTGGCAAAAATATATTAAAAACAAAGGTGCAAATTTAGGTATAGATAAATTTGGTGAAAGTGCTCCTTATAAAGAAGTTTACAAACATTTTAATCTATCAGAGGAAAATATAACAAATTTTATTCAAAAAAAATTGAGAGAGTAATTGAAGTCAATGGGTAAAATAAATTACTTTCCTGAGGATTTAGAAGTCAAAGATCAAAAAATAATTCTCAGATTAGATTTAAATGTTCCTATAAAAGATAAGGTTATTAGAGATGATACTAGAATAACTTTATGCTTACCTTTTATTAATAAACTAATTGAAAAAAAAGCAAAAATTATAATTATTAGTCATTTAGGTCGGCCAAAAGGAATTAATGTCCCGGACCTGTCTTTAATACCTATCTACAAATATCTCAAAGATGTGCTTAAAACTAATGTTTATTTTTTTAGAGGAACTTTTGATGGCGAAACTAAAGAAAAATTTTCTCACCTAAAAGGGGGTGAAGTAATATTAATTGAGAATATTAGATTTTTTAAAGAAGAAACCGAAGATGGCCAAGATTTTTCAAAAAAGTTAGGTGAACTTGGAGACATTTATATTAATGATGCATTTTCATGTTCTCATAGAAAACAAGCTTCTGTTCATAGTATAACAAAGTTCGTAAAAAAAAGTTATGCTGGTCCATTATTGAAAAAAGAAATTACGGCGATAAACTTTGTAATAAAAAATAAAAAAGAACCAGTCACTTGCATTATTGGAGGATCAAAAATTTCAACAAAGATTAATGTTATTACTAATCTATTAAAAAAAGTAAACAATTTAGTAATTGTTGGGGCAATGGCCAACAATTTTTTCGTATATAAAAATTTAAAAGTTGGAAAATCTTTGATCGAAAAAAATACGAAAGAGATAATAGAAAATATTTATAGAAAAGCAGAGGAACATAATTGTGAAATATTAATACCTGAGGATTGCATGGTAGGAACAGACTTTGAAGGAACTGGTAAAAATAAAAATCTTGGTGAGATTAAAGAAGATGAAATAATTTTAGATATAGGCTTCAATACAATCAAAAATATTCAAAAAAAAATAAATGAGTCTAAAACTGTTCTATGGAACGGACCAGCAGGATATTTTGAAAATGACAGCTTTTTAAAAGGAACTATGTCTATTGCAGAAAATATCTCAAATAATACTAAAGAGAAATCTTTAATATCTGTTCTTGGAGGTGGGGACACTCTAGCTGCGATAAATAAAAGTAATAACAAACTTACTTTCTCTCACTTATCAACAGCAGGAGGAGCATTTTTAGAATACTTAGAAGGAAAAGACTTGCCTGGTATAAGTGTTTTAAAATAAATAATTGCTATGACATTAAATGAAATTGCAAAAAAAATGTGTGCTAAAGGAAAAGGTATTCTTGCTGCTGATGAAAGCACAGGAACAATAGCTAAAAGATTTAAAAGTATAAACGTAGAAAATATTGAAAAAAATAGACTAAACTTTAGACAAACTCTTTTTAATTCAAGCGCAATGAAAGATTATATAGGGGGAGTAATTTTATTTGATGAAACAATAAGACAAAAAACTACCTTAGGTCCATCAATTCCAGAATTGATTTCAAAACATGGAGCTGTACCAGGAATAAAAGTTGATAAAGGTGCTAAACCTCTTGCTGGATCTAGCGATGAAACTGTAACAGAAGGCTTAGATGGTTTACGTGAAAGATTAAAGGAGTATTATGATTTGGGTGCGAGATTTACGAAATGGAGAGCGGTTTATAAAATTTCTGATAAGTTTCCATCTTTCCAATCTATTAAATCTAATGCCCACGCATTAGCAAGATATGCTGCTTTAGTTCAAGAAGCTAAAATGGTTCCAATAGTTGAACCAGAAGTATTAATGGATGGTTCACACAATATAGATAAATGTTATCAAGTAACAACCGATGTCCTAAATGAATGTTACAATGAACTTGAAATACATAAGATAGATTTAAAAGGCACAGTTCTTAAACCAAACATGGTCATACCTGGCTCAGAATGCAAAGATAAATCTAGCGCTGAAGAGATTGCAAAAAAAACTTTGGATTGTCTAAAAAAAAATGTGCCAAGTGAAGTACCTGGTATAGCTTTTCTGTCAGGTGGACAGTCAGAAATAGAGTCTAGTAAAAACTTAAATGAAATAAATAGAATAAATGACAGCAATTTTTTAATTACTTTTTCTTATGGAAGAGGATTACAAGCAAGTGCGTTAAAAGAATTTGGAAAAAGTCAAAAAAATATTGAGAATATCCAAAAAGCTTTTAATCATAGAGCTAGAATGAATGGTCTATCATCTAAAGGTGAGTGGTCAGAAGAATTAGAGAAAGAATTTGCGGCTTAATAATTTTGAAGAGATTAGTATACTTAGTTTCGCCGAAAAAAATCGATCAGAGTTTCTACGCTAGCTTAGATAAAGTATTATCGTTTAAAAATGTAAAGTTTTTTCAACTACGATTAAAAAATATAAATCAAAAAAAACTTTTAAATATCGCTAAGAAAATTAAAAAAATTACAATTAAACATAAAGTGAAATTTATCATTAATGACTATTTTATTTTAATATCTAAAATTAAAGCTGATGGGTGTCATATGGGTCAACTCGATGGATCTTTTAAAATTGCTAGAAAAAAACTCAAAGGGAAGATCTTAGGAATTACATGTCATAATTCAAAAATTCTTGCTAAAAATGCTATTAAGAACAAAGTAGATTATGTTGCCTTTGGATCATTTTTTAAGTCAAAGCTGAAACCAAGTGCTGAAAAAGCAAATTTAAATATTTTAAAATGGGCAAAAAAGAATATTAAAAAACCAATTGTTGTTATTGGTGGAATTAATAATTTTAATTACAAAAAATTGATAAAAGTTGGTGCAAAATACATTGCATTATCAAGTTATATTTGGGATAACCCGAAATTAAAACCTGAACAAGCGATAAGAAAATTTAAATGAAAATAACTGCTAACGAAATTAAACCTGGAATGATATTAGAACATAAGAACGACTATTGGAATGTTCTGAAAACTCAACACGTAAAACCAGGTAAAGGAGGAGCTTTCAATCAGGTAGAATTAAAAAGCGTTATCAAAGGAACAAAATTAAATGAAAGATTTAGATCAAGTGAAACAGTTGAAAAGGCTGAAGTTGAAGAAAAAAAATTTAACTTCTTATATATAGATGGTGAAAATTGTCACTTTATGGATAATAAAAATTTTGAACAAGTCGAAATTGCTAAATCAATTACAGGAGAACACTACAAGCTTTTAAAAGAAAATTTAGAAGTTAGTATTTCATTTATGGAAGGAAAACCAATTTCAATTGAGCTTCCTAACAACATAGAGTGCACTATTGAAACTACTGATGCGGCAATTAAAAACCAAACTGCATCATCATCATATAAACCAGCGATACTTGATTGTGGAATTAAAATTAATGTTCCGCCTTTCATAGAAAGTGGCGAGAAAATTATTATTGATACTCGAACTTTAGAATATGTAAAAAGAGTAAATTAATGAGGTTGAACTCTCCTCAAATTAATTTGATTACAAAAGCTTGCATGAAAGCTTCAAGGGTTCTAATTAGAGATTTTGGTGAAATTGAAAATTTGCAGGTTTCTACTAAAGGACCTGGAGATTTTGTAACTTCTTCTGATAGAAAAATTGAAAAAATTTTAATTGACGAGTTGCAAAAAGCTCATCCGGATTACGGAATTATCACAGAGGAAACAGGTGTGATAAATAAATCTAACATTAAGAATAGATGGATAATTGACCCTATTGATGGGACAATGAATTTTATGAATGGAATTCCTCAATTTGCAATATCTATTGGATATGAAGAAGATGGTGAAATAAAGTGTGGAGTTATATTTAATCCAATTTTGAATGAGATGTTTTGTGCAGAAAAAGGTAATGGAGCATTTTTAAATAACTCTAGAATTAGAGTATCAAAAAAAAATAAAATCAAAGATGCCTTGCTTGTTACAGGTGGTCCTAAGGGAGAAAGTAAGATTAAAAAAGAGATTTATTCAGAGTATATAAATGTTTCTAATAATGTTTCTAATATTAGAAAATTTGGAAGTGCTGCGTTAGATATAGCTTATGTGGCCTGCGGAAGATTTGATGGTTATTGGCAAAGAGAAATTAATTACTGGGATATTGCAGCAGGGATAGTAATACTAAAAGAGGCTGGAGGATTTGTGGAATTTTTTGGTGATAATAAAAATTTACCATTAAAAAGAAATATTCTGGCTACAAATTCCTATATTCATGAGGAATTAAAAGGGCTCATTAAATAAAAAAGTTATTGAGTCACAAGAATTAATAATATACAACACCGTTCATGAAAAAAAAAATACATCCAGACTATCATAAAATAAAAGTCGTGATGACTGATGGGACCGAGTTTGAAACTCGATCAACTTGGGGTAAAGAAAATGATATTTTAAAATTAGATATCGATCCAAAATCTCATTATGCTTGGACTGGAGGTGCTCAAAAAATTTTAGATAAAGGTAGGGTTAGTAAATATAATAAGAAATTTAGCAACCTTAGATCAAAAAAATAATTATGACCGATTCTCCATTCATGCCAAAAGCGACTGCAGTTTGGTTAGTTGAAAATACAACTTTAACATTTAAACAAATTGCTGAATTTTGTAATTTACATGAATTAGAAATCAAAGGAATTGCTGATGGTGATGTTGCGAGAGGAATAAAAGCTTATAATCCAATTTTAGCAGGCCAACTATCAAGAGAAGAAATAGAGGATTGTTCTAAAAACCCAGAGAAGAGACTAAAATTAGTAAAAAAAATTGAGGAAATTGAAGTTAAAGAGAGAAAGAGACCTAAGTATACTCCGTTATCAAAAAGACAAGATAGACCGGATGCAATTCTATGGCTTTGCAAAAATGCTCCTGATTTAACAGACGGACAGATTTCTAAATTAGTAGGCAGTACTAAAGGAACAGTTGCTCTTATAAGAAAGAGAAGTTATTGGAATTTTTCAAATTTAAAACCTAGAGACCCTGTTATATTAGCATTATGTACTCAAGAAACTTTTCAAAAGGCTTTAGAAAAAGCCAAAAGAAGAGTTGAAAGAGAGAAAAAAGCTAAGATTAGAGAGGAAAAAAAGGCCCAAGCTGCTTCTCTGTAGACAAATAGATTTTCAAATGTTAACAACCATCAAAATTAACTGGAGGTTTTTATTAAAATAGACGTTAAAGATAATAATGTAGAACAGGCTATAAGAGTATTAAAGAGAAAGCTTCAGAAAGAAGGTTTTTTCAAAGTAATGAAAATGAAAAGCACTTATGAAAAACCTTCGGAAAAGAAAAAAAGAGTTCAAACAGAAAATCTTAAAAGAATTAAAAAACTCCAAAAATTAAAAAATAGGTACTAAAATTATTTACAATGAGAGGATTAACTATGCCATCCGGTAAAGTAAAATGGTTTAACGCCAAAAAAGGTTATGGATTTATCACTGATGATAAAACACAAAAAGATATATTTCTTCATGTGTCAGCACTTGAAGAATCTAAACTTAGAGTTTTAAAAGAAGATCAAACTATAATTTACGACATAAAAGAAGAAAAAGATAAACTACAAGCTATAAATATTAAAAAAAAATAATTTACCGCGGGGTGGAGCAGTCTGGTAGCTCGTCAGGCTCATAACCTGAAGGTCGTAGGTTCAAATCCTACCCCCGCAACCAAAATGGCAAATACAATTAGAAATATTACAATCATTGCACACGTTGATCATGGAAAGACTACCTTAATTGATAATTTAATGAAACAAAGTGGAACTTTTAGAGAGAATGAAAATGTAGAAGAACGTATTATGGACTCAGGAGAGTTAGAAAAAGAGAGAGGAATAACAATCCTAGCTAAACCTACTTCAATAAACTGGAAAAACTCTAGAATAAATATTATCGATACTCCAGGTCACAGAGATTTTGCAGCTGAAGTTGAAAGAGTTTTACATATGGCTGATGGAGCTTTATTACTAATTGACTCAGCTGAAGGTGTAATGCCACAAACAAAATTTGTATTATCAAAAGCTTTAAAACAAGGTTTAAAGCCTATTGTAGTGATAAATAAACTTGACAAACAAGATCAAAGAGCAAATGAAGTATTAGACGAAACTTTTGACTTATTTGTAAGTTTAGATGCAAATGAAGAACAATTAGACTTTCCAGTATTATATGCAAGTGGAAGATCAGGCTGGGCTTCTAAAGAAATAGATGGTCCAAGAAAAAATTTGCAACCCTTATTAAATTTAATAATTGACCATGTTAAACCATCGACTTTTGATAAAACAAAACCATTCGCTATGCTTTCTACACTCCTTTATGCCGACAGTTTTTTAGGAAGAAGCTTGGTAGGAAGAATTGCTCAAGGAACTGCAAAAGCAAATCAGCAAATTAAAGCAATAGATCTAAGTGGAAAAAAAGTTGATGAAGGAAGACTTACAAAAATATTTAGATATGAAGGAACAAAAAAAGTTCCTATCGAACAAGGCGAGGCTGGAGATATAGTAATTATTGCAGGATTAGAAAAAGCTAACGTTGCTGATACAATTTGTGATTTAGAAATAAACGATCCAATTAATGCAACCCCTATTGACCCCCCTACCATGTCAATAACAATTACCGTAAATAGTTCTCCTTTAGCAGGGACGGAAGGGAAAAAATTAACAAGTACTCAAATTAGGGATCGATTAATTTTGGAAGCTGAAAATAATGTTGGGATCAACTTTGAAGAAAATGAAAATAAAGATGCTTTCGTTATAAGCGGTAGAGGTGAGTTAATGTTAGAGATTCTTTTAACACAGATGCGAAGAGAGGGTTTCGAAATGACCGTAAGCCCGCCAAAAGTTTTAATTAAAAAAGATGATCAAGGTAATAAAATGGAGCCAATCGAAGAAATAACAATGGATTTAGATGAAGAGTTTTCATCAAGAATTATAGACTCTATGAATAGAAGAAAAGGTAAATTAATTGATCTTAAAGATACTGGAAAAAATAAAAAAAGATTAATTTTTCATGCACCAACTAGGGGATTAATGGGTTACACAAGTAGGTTTTTAACATTAACAAAAGGTACTGGCGTAATAAATAGAATTTTTCACTCTTATGGAGAATACACCGGAGACATGGAGGGAAGAAGAAACGGCGCTTTAATTTCCATGGAAAATGGTAAAGCAGTTGCCTTTGCTATTTTCAATTTACAAGCTCGTGGTGAAATGTTTGTGACACATAATGATCCAGTATATGAAGGGATGATAGTAGGCCTTTCTTCAAAAAGTGGTGACTTGGAAATTAATGTTTTAAAAGGGAAAAAACTTACAAATATGAGAACTCAAGGAACTGATGAAAATGTAGTTTTAACACCAGTAAGAAAGATGGCTATAGCCGAACAGCTAAGTATGCTTAATACAGATGAAGCTTTAGAGATAACACCAAAATCTTGCAGACTTAGAAAATTAATATTAGATCCTCATGAAAGAAAAAGGCAATTAAGAGCCAAGGCTTCTTAAAGACTGAATCTTGATTTTTTACTATCTGTTAGAAAACCTTTAACAGTATCTAGTGTCATAGATTTGAAACTCTTACCAAATCCTGCAATTTGATTTATTACTTTTGGTGGCATTGTAATTATATTACAGTTTAATTGTTTTGCTTGAATAAAGTTGTAAGCTTCTCTCGTACTAGCCCAAAGAATTTCGATATTTTTATTTTTCTTGATTAAAGAGATGCTTTTTTTAAATATCGGAAGAGGATCTTTGCCTTTATCAGCCATTCTGCCTGCAAATATTGAAATTATTGATTTTGTTTTTTTATTTAATTTTTTAAAAATCTTTTCAGTTTGTTCGAATGTATAAACTGCAGTTATGTTGAGTTTAATTCCCTTATCACTTAATTCTTTAATGACCGGTCCTGTAAATATTCCTTTAGAATTTACAACTGGAATTTTTACGTAAACATTTTTACCCCAAGAATTAATTTCATAAGCTTGTTTCAACATATCTTTAAAATTATCTGCAAATACTTCAAAAGAAATTGGTTTTTTTTTGCAAACCTTTAAAATTTTAAGAGAATATTTTTTGTAATTTTTTGCTCCAGCTAATCGCATTAAACTTGGGTTAGTTGTAAAACCATCAACTAAAGACTTATTATTAAAAAATTTAATTGTCTTATAGTCAGCAATGTCACAAAAGATTTTTGTTTTCATTAATCTAAATTTTTAACTATGTCTTCTGTCATCTTTTTTGCATCTGCAAACAACATTAAAGTATTATCCTTATAAAATAGTTCATTATCTATACCGGCATACCCTGGTGATAAACTTCTTTTAACAAACAAAACAGATTTACATTTTTCAACATCAAGCACTGGCATTCCAAATATTGGACTTTTTGGATCTGTTTTTGCTACAGGATTTGTTACATCATTTGCTCCAATTACAAATGCAACATCGGAATTAGCAAAATCGTTATTTATATCTTCTAACTCAAAAACTTCATCATAAGGAACATTTGCTTCAGCTAATAAGACATTCATATGGCCAGGCATTCTTCCAGCTACAGGGTGTATAGCGTAAGTAACTTTAATATCATTTTTTTTTAATTTATCTACCATCTCTCGAAGAGCGTGCTGAGCTTGGGCTACGGCCATACCGTAACCTGGAACTATAATTACAGACGAGGCATTTTTCATTAAAAAAGCTGCATCTTCTGCGTTACCACTTTTAACTGGCTTTTGATCTTTCTTTTCTTTTTTAGAATCAGTAGAATTGTCTGCTCCAAAACCACCTAGAATTACACTTACAAAAGATCTGTTCATGGCTTTACACATTATATATGAAAGTATTGCTCCTGAGGATCCAACAAGTGCACCTGTTATAATCAAAGCAGTATTTTCCAATGTAAAACCTATTCCAGCTGCAGCCCATCCGGAATAGGAATTAAGCATTGAAATTACTACAGGCATATCTGCTCCCCCTATTGGAATAATTAATAAAACTCCGACAAGAAATGAGATTATAATTACAGTCCAAAAAATATTTGTAGATTGAGTTTTACATAGATAAAAAATTAAAACAAATATACCTATTCCAAGTATCAAATTTAAAATATGCTGACCACTAAATGTAATTGGAGCGCCAGACATTATTCCTCTTAACTTTAAAAAAGCTATTATAGAACCTGAAAAAGTTATCGCACCTACCGCCGCTCCAATAGACATTTCAATAAGACTCGCTAATTTTATATTACCGACATTTCCTAGATTAAAAGCTGCGGGATTTAAAAAAGCTGCGATCGCAACAAAAACTGCTGCTAAACCTACTAAACTGTGAAAACCAGCCACTAATTCTGGCATTGCAGTCATCGGAATTTTAAAAGCTATAAATGCACCGATTGCTCCACCGATAACTAAGAATATAACTACATAGACTAGAGATGTTGAAAAATTTCCAATTGATAGGAATGTCACTACGATTGCAATTATCATTCCAGCAATTCCGAAGTAGTTTCCTTGTCTAGATGTATCTGGTGATGATAATCCTCTAAGCGCAAGAATAAATAGTATTCCAGATACTAAATAAAAAACTGCGGCTAGATTAGCTGAGATCATTTCTTTTTATCTTTCTTTTTTTTGTACATTTGAAGCATTCTTTGTGTCACCAAGAAGCCCCCGAAAATATTTATTGCTGCTAAAATGATAGCTATAAATCCAAAGATACTCGATGTATTAAAAATACTTTCGGAAGTTCCTGCTAAAGCTGCAATAATAGCGCCAACTATAATAACTGACGAGATGGCATTAGTGACTGACATTAGTGGAGTATGTAGTGAAGGTGTAACACTCCACACTACATAATAACCAATAAAAATAGATAAAATAAAAATACTTAATCTAAATATAAAAGGATCTGTTTCCATAATTAATTTTTTTTGATTAACGATTTTTCTATTATTTCATCTTCTAAATTAATATTAAAATCTTTCTTTTCTTTACTATACAAATTACGTATAAAACTAAATAAATTTTTAGCATACAAACTTGAAGCAGTAAGTGGCAAGCTGTTCATCAGACTTTTGACACCAATCACTTTTACTCCATTAACATTATTAATTTTACCTGATTCTGAAAATGCAGAGTTTCCTCCTTGTTCTGCTGCTAAATCATAAATGATTGAACCAGGTTTCATAAGTTTAACTAGATCCTCTGTTAAAATTCTTGGAGCAGGTTTTCCCGGAATTAATGCTGTACAAATTACTATGTCATTTTTTTTAAGCGCTTCTTTCATCATTTCTCCTTGTTTTTTTTTATATTCATCAGATGCTTCTTTTGCGTATCCGCCGGCAGTTTCCATATCTTCATTTTGTTCAACTGTTAAAAATTTTCCACCTAAACTTTCTACCTGCTCTTTTGATGCTGCCCTTACATCTGTTGCTGAAACAATCGCACCTAATCTTTTAGCTGTAGCAATAGCTTGTAAACCTGCTACACCTGCTCCAATAACCAAAACTTTAGCTGCTGGAACGGTTCCTGCCGCTGTCATCATCATAGGCACAGCTTTTTCAAATTCTGCAACACAATCAATAACTGCTCTATATCCAGCCAAGTTAGATTGAGAAGATAAAACATCCATAGATTGAGCTCTTGTAATTCTGGGTAATAACTCTAGTGAAAAAGGCTTAATCTTTTTATTAATAATTTTATCAATTTGGTTTTTATTTTTTGATGGATTAAGCATTCCAATTAAAATTGTATTATCTTTTAAAATATTAATTTCGTCATCTGAAGGGCAATTAACTTTCATAATCAAATCACTTGAATTTAATACCTCTTTTGATGATGATTTTATTTCAACTCCTGTATTTCTATACTCACTGTCATCAATACCGAGATGAAGCGCATATCCTTTTTCAATACACACTTTTAACCCTAGTCCAATTATATTTTTTGCAGATTCAGGGGTTAAAGAAACTCTTTTTTCAAATGATGAATTTTCTTTTATTGAGCCAACTATCATCTTAATAATTTATTTGATTTTAAAGTAGTGTGATTGCAAGAATTACTAGCAAAATAATAACTGCAACTGTTCCCCACAAAACAAACTTTGTGAAACCATTATAAGTTTTTTTGTAATCATTTTCACTCATCTTTAACCTTGACGAGCTTTAAATTTTGGATTTTTTTTATTTATCACGTAAAGTTTACCTCTGCGCTTTACTAATTTTGAGTTAAGATCTCTTTTTTTTAGTGATTTTAGTGAGCTAGCTATTTTCATAATTTTTAAAGCCTGGCAACGTCCTACTCTCCCATATCTTAAGACAAAGTACCATCGGCGCTGAAGGACTTAACTTCCGAGTTCGGGATGGGATCGGGTGTGGCCCCTTCGCAATAATCACCAGGCAACGCTTTATAGTATGTTTAAATTACTATGTAAATAGTTGATTATTCGCTTTAATTACGGGCTGAAGCTAAGTTGATTAAATTAGTATGAGGTAAATATAATGTTTTACTAATTAGAATTTAAGTTAAGTATTTTCTCGATATCTAAAGAAATCATCTTTGCCAAAGAATTATAGCCAATATCATCAAAGTGAGCCCAAGATATATAATTAAATTTTAGATTATTTTCAGTTTCAATTAAATTTGAAATATCTCTAATTACAATACTAGAGTTATTTCTGTTTTCATTTTTTAAGTGATTGTAAACCTTTTTAAAATCATCATAATGAAGTAAGAAATTTTTTTTAAAGTCCGGTCTTTTTATTTCCAATTTTTCTAATAAAATTTTATCACTTGAATTTATATTTTTTTTTGTAAACAAATTAGGTTGTAAATAAAAAATACCTTTAATATTATTTTTTTTTAATAAATCAATCGTATTTTGAAGATTTTTCTTCATGATATCTCCAGCTTTTTTGTGATAATGAGATTTCAAAATTTTATTTTTAAAATCATAGGAATTTATTATCTCTTGAATTTTATTGTAAACTCTATTGCAAAGGTTAAGTAATAAAAGTTTTTGAGGAAAAGAAAAAATATTTTTTTTTGTTTCAGATATCTCCATTTTGTGAAAATTTTTATCAAACTCTTTTTGCATAAGAGATAAGTGGGCGTCATTTGAACCATCAAGAAATAAAATTAAATCTGGTTGTAAATCTAATAAATATTTTTTTAAATAAATATGCTCTGCTTGAGTGTTAAATCCTAACACGCCGGCATTTAAAAATATGAAATTGTGCCTGTTTTTAAATTTTGAATTAATAATTTTACCAACCTGTGCTGGGTAAGTATTTTCATTTTTACTAGCACCCGTGCCAAAAGTAGTCGAACCTCCTACAAATATTATTCTTTTTTCATTATTTTTTTTTTCTTCTAAAAACTTTAAATTGTAATTTTGATCACCATTATGTACAAACTTTAATTTATCTGTTTCGATTAAAGTTTCTTTCCCATTTCCATAATCCCTATACAAGTAAGATTCGGGACCAAGAGAATAAGGCAAGTACTCATTTTTAATAATAATAGGTTTATATAAATTGTTATTATTTTTAAATAATGGATGAAAATTTTTATAATATTTTGTTATTTCATTATTTTCACCTAGTGGTCTTGGTTTTGAATTCCATTGATAATTGAGAAAAAAATATAAAAATATTTCTATTAATGAAATTAGTATAATTAATGAAAATAGATAAAAAGATAATTTTTTGACCATATATGTAAAATTTCTTAACAGATTTAGTTTAAAAAATCTATTTCACGATTTTAATTTTGGTGGGCGTGATAAGAATTGAACTTATGGCCTCTTCGATGTCAACGAAGCGTTCTACCACTGAACTACACGCCCAAATAAATTGCTACAATATAAATTTGTATTTTCTTTGTAATTTATATTGTCTAATTAATTTCTTTATTAGAAAAATTAAAAAAAAAAAAGAGATTATCGGAATATTTAGTGTTAAATAAAAAATATTGAATATTTTACTTATTTTTCCATATTTTTTAAAAATTAAAAAAGAAGATTTTATTTCATATAAAATTTTAATTTTTTTCCATAATTTTTCTTTTTTTGAAAATTTTTGATAATTATAGACATGATATTTTATCACTTTTTTTTGAACTTCAAATGGACTGTCAAGTTTTGCTGACTCACTTTTATTATGAAATAAATGTTTGCCTAAAGGAATATTTATATAGTGGAAAATACCGTTATTCAAAGCGATATTAAGAAAGAATTCATAGTCTTCTGCAGTGACAAATTCATTTTTTTCATTAAATTTAACATTGTTATTTAAAAGAAAAACCTTTTTTACGGAAGTAGCTGAAGTACTGTTTCTATTTCCAAATAAAATTAACTTTTTATAAAAATTTTTTTCGTACGGTCCATAACTCCAGATTTTTTTTTCTTTACTAGAAGAATCAATTATCCACTCATCATTACAAATTACATCAAAATTTCCCTCTTTAATTTTATCAAAGGTTTTTGCTAGTTTATTTTCAAACCAAGTATCATCAGAGTCTAGAAAAGATATCCATTGACCTTTGGCTAACTTAATTCCTAAATTTCGTGATTTTGCAATTACCCCGTTGTTGTTAATTTTTTTATAAATTACATTTTTATTTTTTTCTAAAAATTCTCCAGTTCCGTCACTAGAATTATTGTCAACTACGATTACTTCATAATTAGTAAAAGTTTGTTTTTCTACAGACTGGATAGCTTTTTTCAAAAGATCACACTGGTTATATGTTGGGATAATTACTGAAAAAAAAGGATTCATTTAAATGTTTTTATAATAGTTATATGTTTTCAAAAATTCATTAAAAAAATACTTATCTTTTTTTGGTAAGAAGTTCGTATCTAAGCTTAATAGCTTAAATTTTTTTTTCTTTTTCAATTTTTTATATTTGTATTTAATTTTGGTTATTTTAAATTTTTTCTTGCGATCTATTAATTCTATTAAATCTGAAATTTTGTAACATTTATCTGTAAAGTAATTTAAAATTTTAATATTCTTTGTAAATTTATTTTTATTTAAATTTTTTAAAATTTTTATCAAAAAAAAATTAAACATTTTTATACTGCTGTAATACCGGAACTCATCGTATTGAGAGTTAATTGTAATTGGTTTTTTCTTCGCAATACTTTTAATAACATAGTTTAATAACAATTTTTCACAATTTTTGTTTTTAAAAATTGGATATCCAAAAAGATTGCAAAGTCTTAAAATAATTATTTTAGTTTTGTTTTTATTTTTAATAATTTTTTCCTCACCAAGAATCTTGCTTTCGGTATAGAGATTCTTTTTAATCAGCTGCGAATTTTCGTTTATTTTTTTTTTATTAAAATCATACACATGATAAGTTGAAATATATATGAAATACTTTACTCCAGAATTACTACCTGCATTATAAATTATGCTTGGTATTTCTGCATTTGCAAATATCGTTTTTTTTCTATTTTTCGAAGTATAAATATCTTTCCCAATACAATTAATTATGACATCTACTCCTCTACAAGATTTTTCAATTTTTTTTTTTGATTTAAAATTAATCGGTGTATTTTTTTTTCTATTTAGAGAGATAACCTTAAAATTTTTTTCTCTAAGAAACTTAAATATTCTGCCTCCCAATAATCCACTTGAACCTGTAATTAGGACTTTCAATGAATTAACTCCATTTATAAGGTATAAATTTATCGTAAGGAGATTTTCTTATTATCTCTTCGTCGCTATAGGGCACGGTAGAGCAATTAGCAAGTATAGCATTATCTTTTCCTATATTTGTAAATCCATTCCAAATTAGAGGTGGAACAGTGACTAGAAAATAATTTTTAGTTGAAAGAATTATTTCTTGAATTTTATTTTTGGTCTTACTTTCAGCTCTATCATCAAATAAAACAAGTTTAATTGTTCCGCTTATACAAGCATAATTAAGATAAGTTTCTTTATGGAGATGCCAAGCCTTAATTGCTAGAGGATATGCTATTGAAAAATAAATTTCACCGAAAGATCTAAAAATTTTTACATCATTTCGCATCATATGTAACACGCTACCTCTCTTATCGTCTATTTTTTTAAGTGGTGTTATTTGAACTCCATCAATCATAAAAGTACTGTTTTATTTGACTTAAAGTAAATTCTCTTAGTTTTTTTTTGCTAAAAATATATTGCTTGTACCACTTGGCTGTTTCTTGAATTGACTTCCTCATTCCCCAAGTGTTTTTCCAAAGTAATTTTTTATTAGATTTATTTGAATTTAGCTTAAGTAGCTTTGACTCTTTAAATTTACTCTTACTTCTTAACATTTTTTTTCTTATACCCAATTCTTGAAAAAATATATCGACAACTTTTTTTACTGATAAAGTTTGTGAGGCTGATGGTCCAAAGTTGTAAGAGGAAGAATAAAGTTTTGGTTTATTTCTTAATTTTTTGCCCAAAATTAAATACCCAGAAATTGGTTCCAAAACATGTTGCCATGGTCTAGTTGAATTTGGATTTCTTACTACAAGTTTTTTATTTTTTAAAATACTTTTAGCACAGTCTGGGATAATTCTATTTTTAGACCAATCACCTCCACCAATTACATTTCCTGCCCTAGCTGTGGCTACTCCTAAATTTTTCAAGTTAATTAGTTTAGATTTTAAATAGGCGTTAAATATTATTTCTGCTGCTGCTTTAGACGCGCTATAAGGATCATCACCACCTAATCTATCAGTTTCTTTATATCCCCTGCGTATTTCATTGTTTTTATAGCATTTGTCGGAAGTGATAATAACTAAAGATTTTATTTTTTTTATCTTTCTGACGCACTCTATAATGTTTAAAGTTCCATTTACATTTGTATTTATTGTAAGTTTTGGCTTAATAAATGACTCGGATACTAAAGGTTGAGCTGCTAAATGAAATATCATATCTGGTTTTGATTTGTTTATAGCTAAATACAATTTTTTATCATCAAGAATATTTCCATAAAAATTTTTAACTTTTTTATAGTCACAAAATGTTTGATAATTTTTTTTGTTGTGATCAATGATAGAATAACCATAAACTTTAGCTCCAAAAGATAATAATGCGCTTACCAACCAAGACCCTTTAAAACCTGTGTGTCCAGTTACGAAAACTTTCCTATTTTTATAAAAAGATGTTAATTTTTCCATGGAGCCTTTTTTTCTTTTAAAAGTTTTTTTAAGTATTCCTTTTCTCTAGGAGTATCCATACATTGCCAGAAGCCTAAATGTTTATACCCAATAAGTTGTTTCCTTCTTGCTATT
>CACMJB010000012.1 GCA_902613915.1 uncultured Pelagibacteraceae bacterium
ACTGAAAGACAGTAAAAATATGAGAAGATTGAATATAGCAATAGTTGGATTAGGTAATATTGGTAGTTATTTATTTAAATATTTAAATGAAAATAAAAAGATTTTAACAGAAAAAAATAATTGCTTACCTGTAATCAAGTATATTTCAGCAAAAAATAAAAATAAAAAAAGAAATTTAAACATTAAAAATATTAAGTGGTTAAATAATTATCTTGATGCAACTAAAATAAAAGAAGTTGATTTGATTGTAGAATTAATTGGAGGTTCAGAAGGTCCAGCAAAAAAATTAGTTTTTAATGCTTTAAAAAATAAAAAGCATGTTGTGACAGCAAATAAAGCATTAATTGCAAAATATGGAAATCAATTATCAAAAATTGCTGAAAAAAATAAAGTTAATCTAGAATTTGAAGCTTCAGTCTGTGGAGGCATACCAATAATTAGACTTTTAAAAGAGGGATTAATAGCAAATAAAATTTCAAAAATTTATGGAATTTTTAATGGAACATCAAATTATATATTGTCAACTATGGATAATGAAAATAAAACTTTTAATGAAGTTTTATCTAATGCAAAAAAATTAGGTTATGCAGAATCAAACCCTTCGGCAGATTTAAATGGTGAGGACGTATCCTCTAAATTGAAAATTTTATCTTCATTATGTTTTAATTCTTTTTTAAATAATAATATTTATGTTGAGGGTATAAAAGATATAGACAAAGTAGATATCGATAACGCTAATAATCTTGGATATAAGATAAAATTATTAGGTTTTGCTGAATTTCATAATAATAAGATTTATCAAAGAGTTCACCCAACATTAATAAAAAAGAATTCGTATGTCGCAAGTATTGATGGTGTTTTAAACGCAGTAATTGTAAATGGAAAACCAGTTGGACAAAGTATCATCCAAGGCGAAGGGGCTGGTGCAGCTGCAACGACATCAGCTTTAATTTCTGATATTTCATCTATCCTAAGAGGGAATATAAAGTTTCCTTTTTCCTTGTCTGATAAAGAAAGAAAAAAACTTAAATACGACAATATTATCAACAGATTTTTTTCGGCTTATTTTAGATTTGAAGTAGATGATAAATCTGGTGTCTTATCTAATATTACAAATGTTTTTTCAAAAAATAAAACTTCTATAAAGAGATTAATTCAAAATCCTGATAAAAATAAAAAAATATCATCTATAATTGTTATTACACATGCTTCAAAAGATAAATATTTAAATAAAATTTTAAAAGAGATTTCAAAAAAAAAATTTATAAAAAAAAAGCCTAAATTAATAAGAATAGATGACTAATGGCAATTGATAAAAAGTTTTTAAATCTGTTTATTAAAGCTACAGAAAAAGCGGCAATTGGTGCTTCTAAATTTATTGGAAAAAAAGATAAAATAGCAGCTGATAAAGGTGCAGTTGATCCAATGAGAAGAGAACTAAATAAAATAAACATGCAAGGAACTGTCGTTATAGGTGAAGGAGAAATGGATGAAGCACCTATGTTGTATATAGGTGAAAGATTAGGCACGCTTAATGGTCCTGAATTTGATATTGCGGTTGATCCTTTAGAAGGAACAAAATTTACAGCCAATGGTCAACCGAATGCTTTCTCTGTTTTAGCGATATCTGAAAAAAACTGTTTATTATCCGCACCAGATACATATATGGAGAAAATAGTAATTGGTAATGGCTTGCCAAAAAATTTAATGGATTTAGATAACGGAGTTGAAAATAACATAAGATTATTGGCAGAAGCAAAAAATAAAAAAATTTCAGATATTCAAGCTTGTGTTTTAAAAAGACCAAGACACGATCATATCGTTAAAATATTAAATGATTTAAAAGTAAAGATTAATTTTATAACTGATGGGGATATCGCTGGTGCCTTAAGTGTAATTGGAGATAAGCCAAAAAATGATATTTACTATAGCACAGGTGGCGGACCAGAAGGTGTAATAGTTGCTGCAGCCTTATCATGTTATGGCGGTCAAATTCAAGGTAGATTAGTTTTAAATGATGAGGAAAAAATTAGGGCAAAAAAATTGGGAATTACTGATTTCAAAAAAAAATATAATATTGATGATATGGTTAAAGGAGATGTTATTTTTTGTGCAACAGGAGTTACTTCTGGTGATTTAGCAAACGGGGTAAAAGACTTAGGTAATGAATATGAGGTTAACAGTTTCGTATTACATAAAAGCGAAAATACGATCAAAAATATAAAAAATATTTATAATAAATGAATTCACTTTCACTAAGTGGAAAATCCTGGATTTTAAAACAATTTAATCAAGAAGACTTAAATTTTATAAAAGATAATTACTCATTAGATGAAATTACTTCTAAACTTTTATCTATTAGAAAAATAAAAAAAGAAGAAATAAATTCTTTTTTAAATCCTTTAATTAAAAATTTTCTTCCTAATCCAAACATTCTTGTTGATATGGAAAAAGCAACTTCAAGAACTTTTCAAACAATATTAAACGGAGACAAAATAGGTATTTTTGGTGATTATGATGTTGATGGAGCAACCTCAACCGCATTACTTGGAAATTATCTATCTGAATTAAATTTAAACTATGAAATATACATACCCGATCGAAAAAAAGAGGGATATGGTCCATCTATTAAAAGTTTTAAAGAATTAATAGAGAAAGGTGTTAAGTTAATATTTACTGTTGATTGTGGAACACTTTCTTTTGAAGCTATCAATTTTGCCAAAGATAATAATATAGATGTAATTGTTTTAGATCATCATCAATCTGAAATTAAATTGCCAGAGGCTTTCTCGATAATAAATCCAAATCGTTTTGATGATAATTCTGATTTAAAATATCTTTGTGCTGCAGGAGTTGCTTTTATTTTTTTAGTTTCATTAAATAGGGAACTTAAAAAAAAAGACTGGTTTTTAAAAAATGATATAAAGGAACCTAATTTAATAAATTATCTTGATTTAGTTACATTAGGAACAATTTGTGACGTTGTCCCTTTAAAAGGTTTGAATAGAGCTTTTGTCAAACAAGGTTTAAAAATAATAAAATCAAAAAAAAATCTTGGAATAAAAACTTTATTAGACATTTGTAAAATAGAAACAAATCCAACTATTTATCACTTAGGATTTATGCTTGGTCCAAGAATTAATGCTGGTGGAAGAGTTGGAAAGTGTTCTCATGGAGCAAATCTACTTTTAGGTAAAAATCCCAAAAATTCTTTTAAATTAGCAACAGAACTTGATCAATATAATAAAGAAAGACAAATTCTTGAAAAAGATCTTTTGCAAAAAATTCTTAACGAAACGAAAGATTACTCTAAAGATCCTGTTTTGATACTAAGTGGAAATAATTGGCATGAAGGCATCATTGGTATTGTAGCAGCAAGATTAAAAGATAAATTTAATAAGCCTGTAATATTAATATCTATAGAAGGAGATACTGGTAAAGCTTCTGCTCGGTCTATTGTGGGATTTGATATTGGATCAATAATAATTTCTGCAACTCAAGATAATATTTTATTAAAAGGTGGAGGGCACAAAATGGCTGGAGGATTTTCTATAAAAGTTCAAAAAATAGATGAATTTAAAAAATTTGTATTCAAGAAGTTCACAACTATTAATGAAGATTTATCAAAAGAGAAACCTCTTTTTTTAGATAGTATAATTTCTCCATCAGCGGTTAATTTAGAATTTTTTAATAAAGTATCTTTATTGTCTCCATTTGGATCTGGCAACCCTGAGCCTAGATTTGTTATAGAAAATGTAAAAACAATAAATGGAAAAATTGTTGGAGAAAAGCACATTAAATCAATTCTTGTTGGAAAAGATGGATCATCCATAAAAACTATAGCATTTAACGCTATTGGGGGTGATTTAGGTGAATATCTTCTTAAAAAGAATAATAAATTATTTAATATTGCAGGAAAATTATCCCTAAATGAATGGAAAGGGCAATCAAATGTAGAGTTTATTATAGATGATATTTCTGTTATTAAGTCTTTCAAAAAATAAGGTCCCATCGTCTATCGGTTAGGACAGTTGGTTTTCATCCAACAAAGAGGGGTTCGATTCCCCTTGGGACCGCCAAAATTCTATGAAAAAAATCGCCATTATAGAAAAAATACATAGTGATGGTTTAGAACTATTTAAAAAGAACCAAGACTATGAATATGAATTAATTACAGATGTTTCAGAAGATAATTTAATAAAAAAGCTTCCAGAATTTGATGCATGTACATTAAGAGTTTCAAAACTTAATGAAAATATTTTAAAACATTGTCCAAAACTCAAAGTTATCTCAAGACATGGTGTAGGTTATGATAATGTGGATCTAAATTATATTAAAAAGAAAAATATTTCTCTTCTAATAACAGCAACAGCAAACGCAGTGGCAGTGGCTGAGCATGTTATTTACATGATGTTGTCTATCTCAAAAAGTATAAATCAATACGACAATGAAGTAAGATCTGGAAACTTTAAAAAAAATGCATCTAAAATAGAAACCTTAGAATTATTTAATAAAGAAATACTAATATTAGGTTTTGGAAGAATAGGAAAAAGTTTAATTAAAAGATGCCTAGGTTTTGATATGAAAGTAAAAATTTTTGATCCATTTGTTTCAGAAGATATAATTAAAAAATTTGGTGGATCAAAAGTTGAAAACATAGATGATGGACTAAAATCATGTGATTATTTATCTTTACATGTTCCTTTAACAGATAAAACTAAAAATATGCTTGATTATTCTAAGCTTAAAACAATGAAAAATACCGCAATCATAATTAATACATCTCGTGGTGGGATAATTAATGAGACTGATTTAGATAAAGCAATAAATGAAAAAATTATTTTTGGTGCAGGATTAGATGTTTTTGAAAAAGAACCAGTCGATCAAAACAATCCATTATTAAAAAATAAAAAGGTGTTGTTGAGCCCACATTCTGCAACTTTTACCAATGAGTGTAAATCAAGAATGTCTTTAGAAACAACTAAAAATATTATTGATTTTTTTGAAAATAAAATAGATAAATCAATGATTGTAAAAATATGATTGAACTAAGTAGAAAGCTAAAAAATTTTGGTCCTCTTGAAGCTTTAGTTTTAAGTTCGCTTGCTTATGTTGTTATAATGTTAATTTGGACTGCATCTACACGATCCGCAGTTGTCCAAAAAGCTAATGACATAAAAGCTAATCATAAACTAGTTGTAGAGTTTATAAATAATCAAGTTAATGAATGTAGTTCAAATGAAGAAGGTACTACTTTATGGGGTGACAACTGTAATTCAGCTTGGACGTCTTCAAAAATTGTAAATCATATTTTAAATAACATAAAACTTAAAAATCCTTACAATATTGATAAGCCTTTAATACAAACATCTCAAGATCCTAGAATTCAAGCAGAAGGCAAAGCCGGCCAATCCACAGATAAAGGGATTATCTTTGTTTCAGAAAGCAATTTTGAATCAGAAGCAGGATCTGAATGGGTGATAGGCACATGTATTAAATCACCGTGTGTAGCTGCTGGAAATAACGAACTTGTGTCAGCTTATCGTTAATTAATTATATTAAACCCACATTCTTTGGCAGTTTTACTTAAATAATTATAACCAATTTTCGCATATTCAAATGGATTAGCTTTTGCGGGATCTTGTTCTGCCTCGACTACAAGCCAACCTTCATAATTTCTATTTTTTAAAACTGTTAAGAAAGGCTTGTAATCAATACATCCATCACCTGGGACTGTGAAGGCTCCATCAAGAAAAGCTTGTCGGAATGTACTATCATTTTTTAATGATTTTTCTAAAACGTTTTTACGAATATCTTTACAATGAACATGGATTATTCTTTCCATGAAATCTTCGGTCAGTTTAATTGAGTTTCCCCCTGCAAATAACATGTGACCAGTATCAATTAATAATTTTACGCTATCACTTGTGCTTTCTATTAATCTCCTAGTTTCATCCTCTGTTTCAATGACTGTTCCCATATGATGATGATAAGCGAGAGGCATATTTTCATCTATCATCATTTTGCTTATTTCATTAATTCTAGATATAAGTAACTTCCAGTCATCTTCTGAAAGTTTAGGTTTTTTGGACAATGGAGTTTTTGGATCACCTTGCACAGAATTTGTTACTTCTGCAAATACCATGCATGGAGATTTACAATCTTTGAACAAATCCATCTGTTCGCGCATTAATTCAAATTCTTTTTTTGGAGTATTCTTTAAAAGTGTTGCTCCATACCACCCAGAACAAAGTTGTAAATTTTCTTTTTCTAATTTTGGTATTAATTCTTTCGAATTTTTAGGAAATTTACCACCAGATTCTATTCCGGTAAAACCAGCTTTGCTTGCTTCAGATAAACATTGCTCTAACGTAGTTTCACCTCCTAATTCTGGCATATCATCATTGCTCCATGCTATGGGGGCTACACCTAATTTTATAGACATAATTTCAATAAAGTACTAAGTTTATATTACAAATATCAACTTTATACAAAAATTATGATCAATGTAGCTTTATTTGGATTTGGACGTATAGGTCAAATGCATGCTGAAAATCTCACTAAAAATAAAGAAATAAAATTACTTTATGTTTACGATAAAATTGATCAATTATCTAGCAAAGCAAAAAAACTTTATGGTTGTAAAATTGAAAAAAATTATAACAAAATTTTTAATGATAAAAAAGTTGATATAATTTTTATCTCTAGCCCTACAAATACTCACATTAAATTTATCGAAGAAGGAATGAAAAGAAAAAAAACAATTTTTTGTGAAAAACCTTTAGATCTTAATATTAATAAAATTATTAAAACCTTAAGAAAAGTAAAAAAAATTAAACCTAAAATTCAATTGGGATTTAATAGAAGATATGATCCTGGGCATTTTTCATTAAAAAAAGATTTAGACAAAAATAAAATAGGTAAATTAGAAAAAATTATTATTACAAGTAGAGATCCTGCTCCACCAGCAGTATCTTATCTTAAATCCTCGGGCGGAATTTTTAGAGATATGATGATTCATGATTTTGATTTGTGTAGAATGTATTTAAATAAGGATGAAATAACTGACATTCATGCATTTTCTTCATCATTTACGCCTTTTTATAAAAAAATAAATGATCATGAATTAGCAGTAGTTACTATGAAGTCTAAAAAGGGAGTAATATGTGTTATCACTAATTCAAGGCATTGTTCTTTTGGTTATGATCAGAGAGTCGAATTATTTGGAAAGAAAGGAATGCTAATTTCTGGGAACAAGAAAGAAAACTCAACAGAGTTATTTAATTCTAGCCGAACTAATTCTCAAAAACCTTTTTTAAATTTTTTCATTGAGCGTTACAACGATGCATACAATATTCAGCTTAAAGAATTAATCTCTCTTCATAAGAATAAGATTAAATCTAGATCAACTTTTGAAGATGGCTACATCGCTCTGAAATTAGCTAATGCTGCTTATAAATCCTTGAAATTAAAAAAAATAATAAAAGTATAATATATACAATGCTTTTTCTGTATACTGAGGGTTGTATTAAAATATTTTTTATTGATATTAATCTTTTTTTTTAATTTAATATCCCAACTTAAAATAACAATTGAGGGAAATAATTATGAAAAAAGTATACTTAACAATTGCTGCTCTTTTAACATGGGCGATGACATCAGTTGCTGCTTTAGCGGTTGATATTATTGTTGTGTCACATGGGCAAGCTAATGACCCTTTCTGGTCAGTTGCTAAAAACGGTGTAGATAAAGCTTGTAAAGATATGAAAGTATCATGCAAATACACTGCTCCAGCAACTTTTGATATGGTTGAAATGGCAAAATTAATTGATAACGCTGTTTCTCAAAAACCGAAAGGTATCGTAATTACTTTACCAGATGCTGCCGCTTTAGGTAAATCTGTTAAAGCTGCGATATCTGCAGGTATCCCAGTAATTTCTATGAACTCTGGTTCAGATGACTATATGAAACTAGGAATTAGTGCTCACGTAGGTCAAACTGAATTTGAAGCAGGAGTAGGTGGCGGACAAAAAATGAAAGCTGCTGGTGGAAAAAAAGCATTATGTGTTAACCACGAAGTTGGTAACGTTGCTTTAGATAGAAGATGTGCTGGTTTCAAAAAAGGTTTTGGTGGTTCTGTAGAAATATTAGGAACATCAAATGACCCAACTGAAATTCAAAAAGCTGTAGCTGCTAAATTAGGTGGTGGATATGACACTATCCTTACATTAGGAGCTGGTCTAGCAGGTGAAGCTGCTCTTAAAGCATTAGAGTCAGCTGGAAAAGTTGGAAGCGTTAAACTTGGAACATTTGATATGTCTCCAGGAATGCTTAAAGCTGCTGCTGCTGGAAAAGTTGAGTTCTTAATTGACCAACAACAGTATTTACAAGGTTATTTACCTATATCTATCTTCGCTCAATATATGAGATATGGAACTATGCCAGCTGGTGTAGTTATGACAGGACCTGGTTTTGTTACACCTCAGAATGCTAAGAGTGTAATTAAATGGGCTGCTCAAGGTTATAGATAAAAAATATATTAAAAAGGCCTAGTGAATTTTCACTAGGCCTTTTTTTTTAAAGTTTTATTTTATATGTCTATAAAATCTAAAAGTATAACAAGTAAAACTGATTTTAATCAGGATGAAAGACTCCAAAAAGTTTCAAAATTAAAAATTTTATTAAACAGACCAGAGTTAGGCGCACTTGGTGGTGCAATATTAGTATTTATTTTTTTTGGTATTGTTGCAGGTGACACTGGAATGTTCAGCGCTTATGGTATCTTAAATTTTTTAGATGTTTCTGCTAATCTTGGAATAATAGCAATTGCCGCTGCAATGTTAATGATTGGTGGTGAATTTGATTTATCAATTGGATCAATGATTGGTTTTGCAGGAATTTGTATAGCTATACCTGCGATTTATTGGGGTTGGCCTTTATGGATGAGTATTATTTTTGCTTTTTCTATGGCTGTACTAGTTGGATATTTTAACGGGATACTCGTCGTTAAAACAGGATTGCCATCTTTTATCGTGACACTTGCGATGCTTTTTATTCTTAGAGGAGCTACTTTAGCACTAACAAGATTAATTACTGGAAGAACACAAGTACCAGGTTTAAGAGTTTTAATTGAAAATGATCCTATAGCTTGGATATTTGCCACAGATACATTTAAATGGGTATTTACTTGGTTAGGTTCAATGAATTTAATTGCTTTAAGAACTGATGGAACGCCTTTAGCTACTGGAATTCCTCCATCAGTTATATGGTTTATAGTTTTAGCAATTATAACAACTTGGATTTTGATGAAGACTAGATATGGAAATTGGATCTTTGCATCAGGTGGAGATAAAAATGGAGCTAATAATGTTGGGGTGCCTGTTGGAAGAGTTAAAATAAGTTTATTTATTGGAACTGCTGTAGCAGCTACTATTTTTGCGACTATACAAGTACTAGATGCTGGTTCAGCAGATACAATGAGAGGAACTTTAAAAGAATTAGAAGCTATTGCGGCTGCCGTAGTGGGCGGATGTCTGTTAACTGGCGGTTATGGTTCTGCTATCGGTGCAGCTTTTGGGGCAATAATATTTGGAACAGTTTCCATGGGTATTTTCTACACAGACGTAGATACCGATTGGTTTAAAGTGTTTTTAGGAGCGATGATGCTAGTTGCTGTAATATTTAATAATTACATAAGAAGAAAAGTAACAGAAAGTAAATAATGTCAGATTACTTAGTTCAATTTAATAACATCAGTAAATTTTTTGGAAAAGTAATAGCTTTGAAGGATGTAACAATGAAGCTCAGAAAAGGTGAGATCATGTGTTTATTAGGTGATAATGGTGCTGGGAAATCTACTCTTATCAAAACATTAGCTGGTGTGCACAAACCTGACGAAGGAGAAATTATAATTGAAGGTAAAAAAACAATTTTTGACAGTCCTAAAGATGCTTTAGATATGGGTATAGCTACAGTGTATCAAGACTTGGCTTTAGTCTCATTAATGAGTGTCACTAGGAATTTTTTTATGGGTAGGGAGCCTTTAAAGGGTCCTCCTTTTTTTAAAACATTTGATGTAGAAAAAGCAAATAAAATTGCAGCAGAAAGAATGGGTCAAATAGGGATTGATGTTAGAGATCCGTCTCAAGCAGTGGGAACTATGTCTGGAGGTGAAAGACAATGTTTGGCAATAAGTAGAGCAATTTATTTTGGTGCTAAAGTATTAGTGTTAGATGAACCTACTTCTGCGTTAGGAGTACATCAAGCATCTGTAGTTTTAAAATATATTGTTAAAGCAGCTTCGCAAGGATTAGCGGTTATCTTAATTACTCATAACGTTCATCATGCATATCCTGTGGGTAACAGTTTTACAGTTTTAAATAGAGGTAAAAGCTTAGGCACATACGAAAAAAAGAATATTACTAGAGAAAAACTTTTAAGTATGATGGCAGGTGGTGAAGAATTAGATAAGTTAGAAGTTGAATTAAAAGAAATGAATAGACTTTCAACTAATTAATTATTTCATAATTGAATTGATTTCTTTATTAGTAAAAAATTTTGGTTTTTCACACTTAGTTGTAATTTTTTCAGCTTTATTTTTCTTTGCAGAAACATGAATTGCTTCAATAATGTTAAGAACATGAAGTGATAAACTACCATTACATTTGTTAATTTTCTTATTTTGTATAGAAAATATCATTTCAGAAAGTCCGACTCCTCTATAATTTGCGTTAGTTGGCGACTCATTAGCTCTTGAGCTTTGAGACCTAATATTAATTTTTCCTAATTTCATATTATTAGTTTTATAAGTTTTCCAAGAACTACCTAATTTATTATTTACTAGAACTGATCCTCCAAACATATTAGGGTCCGGTACTATCATTGATCCTTTTTCACCATATAACTCTATATGATTTCTAAGATGTGAAATTACGTCAAAAGATAATGTAACTCTTATTATTGAGCCATTTTTAAATTTAATCGTTGAAAAATAGGTAGTAGGGCATTGAACTTTAAAACTTTTTCCTTTTTTTGGTCCTATGCCTATAACTCTTTTATCTACACCTTTAGCAGAAATACTTCTAACTTCTTCAGCAGGTCCTAATAGATTTACTAACGCCGTTAAGTAATAAGGGCCCATATCAATAACAGGACCACCTTCTTTTTTAGCAAACCAAGGTTCAGGATTTGGATGATAAGATTGAACACCCGGAAAAGCAAAGGTAGCATTTCCAAATTTAACTTTGCCAATTAACTTTTTATCTAAGAGTTCTTTAGCTTTTTGATTACCACCGCCCAAAAAAGTATCAGGTGCATTTCCAATGTATAGTTTTTTTCTTTTTGCTAATTTTATAAGTTCTTTTCCATCTTTTAAATTTATTGCTAAAGGCTTTTCTGAATAAACATGTTTATTATTAAGTAAAGATTTTTTTGCAATAATATAATGGGCTTTAGGAATAGTAAGATTTAGTATAACTTTTATATCTTTATCTTTAAGTAATTCATTTACTGAAACTGATTTGATTTTATAAATTTTAGCACAATTATCTGCTGCTTTTTTATTTATGTCAGCACATTTTATAATTTTAAAATTATTAAAGTATTTATGTGCTCTAAAGTAAGTTTCTGCTATATGACCACAACCAATTAAGCCAATATTAAATACTTTGGCCATATAATTTAAACGCCTTTTCTTTGTTTCTTTTTACCTTCTAGATGTTCTTTAAGTGATTTTTTGTTTTCTGCAGTTGATGGAATACCTAAAGTTGGACTTTCCCAATAAGCAGAACCCTCCAGCCATTGATATCCATCTGTCTGTATTGAAATTACATAAGTATTTTTTGATTTCTTTGCTCTTTTAAAAGCTTCCTCAAGTTCAGATATAGAATTAACTTGTTCGCCATCAGCACCCATGCTTTTAGCATGTGCTGCAAAATCAACTGGAACTAAATTAGGAGTTTTTGAACTTTTTAATAAACAATTAAATTCTTTTCCGCCTTTGTATAATTGAAGTCTATTTATGACAGCATGACCTCCGTTATCACACACAATTATTATTAGTTTGTTATTAGTTATAACAGAACTATAAATATCAGAATTGTATAAAAGATAAGATCCATCTCCAACAAATGATACAACTTCTTTATCTGAATTTGCCATTTTAATTCCAAGTGCACCTGAAATTTCATAACTCATACAACTAAAACCCCATTCAGTTTCATGAGTGTTAAGTTCTCTAGGTTTCCATACTTGTATTACTTCTCCAACAAGCCCTCCTGCTGCTGTTACGGCTATATCGGATGGATCTGAGTTTCTATAGCAAGCTCCTATGACTTGAGCATAACTAGGCAGTTTTTGATTAGTAGGACCGCTATGTTTATCTACATACGAATCCCAATCTTTAAGCTCTACTCTAGATTTTTTGTACCAACTATCATCTGCTTTCCAGCTCCCTAGAACTTGGGACAATTCAATTAATGAAACTTTAGCATCACCAACAACAGCCTGGGCCATATGTTTGTTTGCATCAAATCTAGCTGCATTTATAGAAACTAATTTAAAATTAGGATTTTCAAAATTTGCCCACGAGCCAGTAGTAAAATCTGCTAATTTAGTTCCTATAGCTATAGCTGTATCAGTTTCTTTGCTCAAATTGTTGGCAGCTTTACTTCCTAATCCACCTATAGCACCTAAGTAATGTGAATGATCTTTTTTTAAAGAAGAATAACCCATAACTGTCTGGGTAACTGGTATATTGTGTTTTTTTGCAAAATCACTTAATTCATCTGTTGCATCAGAATATAAGACTCCACCACCAGCAATAATAATTGGTTTTTTAGATTTTTTTATTAATTCAGCTGCCTCTTTAATTTGAAAATCATCTGGTTTTGGTCTTCTAATTGTATGAATTCTTTCTTTAAAAAATTCTTCAGGGTAATCATATACTTCACCTTGAACATCTTGACTTAAAGAAATGCATGCAGGGCCACAATCGGCAGGATCAAGCATTACTTGAATTGCTTGTTGTAAACTGGATATTATTTGCTCAGGTCTTGTTATTCTATCAAAGTATCTTACGACTGGTTTAAAACCATCATTTTGAGTAATCCCTGGATTATTAAAATGTTCAACTTGTTGTAATACAGGATCTGGCATTCTATTTGCAAATGTATCTCCTGGTAAAAATAAAATGGGCAATCTATTGCTCATGGCAACTGCAGCAGCAGTAATCATATTCGTCGATCCTGGTCCGACTGAAGATGTTGCAACAAAAATTTGTTTTCTTCTTTTAGCTCTTGAATATGCAATACCTGTTAGAGCCATATTTTGCTCGTGATGACCCCTCCAAGTAGGAAGATCTTTTTGGTTTTCTTGAAGAGCTTGACCTAAACACGCAACATTACCATGTCCAAATATTCCGAACACACCGGGAAACAAAGGGACTTTTTTTCCATCAATAAGTGTTTTTTGAGCAATGAGAAACTTCACTAGAGCGTGAGCACAAGTAAGTTGAATATTATTCATATATTATATAAGGTAGTTTAATTTTTTTTTATATTCAATAATTATATATAATCTATGTATACAAAATTCGGACAATTTATTGATGGTAAATGGCAACAATCATCTAGCGGTGAAACCTACGATGTAATTAATCCTGCTACAGAAGAAGTTATTGGAAAAGCTTCAAAGGCAAATAGCAATGATGTCCAAAGAGCTCTTAAATCTGCGGAAAAAGGTTTAGATATTTGGAGAAATACATCTCCATGGGAAAGATCAAAAATTATTAGAAAAATTTCTGATTTAATGAGAAAAAAAGTAGACGTTCTTTCAAAATGGCTGACTTTAGAAGTAGGTAAGCCTTTAACTGAAGGACCAGGAGAAGTAGGAGGTGCAGCAGATATTTTTGAATGGAATTCTGAAGAAACGAAAAGAATATTTGGAGAAATAAACCAAAGTCGTTTTCCTAACACACGAATACACGTAATATATCAGCCTGTTGGAGTTGTTGCAGCTTTAGTACCTTGGAATTTTCCAGTAATCTTAGCCTCTAGAAAAATTTCTACTGCATTGGCTGCGGGTTGTTCTGTTATTGTCAAACCTGATGTAATTACACCTGGAAGTGTGATGGAAATCGTAGATATATGCAGAGAAGCTGGTGTTCCTCCAGGGGTAGTAAATTTATTATCTGGTGACCCTGCGGGTATTTCTGAAGAACTTATAAAATCTGATATTGTAAAAAAGATTTCAATAACAGGATCAACAAGAGTTGGAAAACTTATTTTAAAACAAGCTGCTGATAAAGTTCAGAGAGTTACAATGGAATTAAGTGGTCATTCTCCTTTTATCGTGTTTGATGACGTTGATTTAAACAAAGTAACAGATATGGCAATCACGGCAAAATTTAGAAATAATGGTCAAGTTTGTATATCACCAAACAGATTTTATATTCACGAAAAGAAAAAAGATGAATTTGCTGATTTAATGGTAGAAAAAACAAAAAAATTAAAAATTGGAAACGGAATGGACAAAGATACTTTACTTGGTCCTTTATGCACAAAACAAAGACTAGAAGGTGTAGAAAAATTAGTTGAAACTACTAAAAAAGAAGGTGGTAAAGTTCTGCTAGGTGGCAAAAGAGCTGCAAATTTTAACAAAGGTTATTATTACGAGCCAACAATATTTGATAATATTAAAGACAACTTTACAGTTATGAAAGAGGAACCTTTTGGTCCGATAGTTCCCATCTTAACATTTAAAAGTTTTGATGAAGTTATGAAAAGAGCAAATGATAATGACCTCGGTTTATGTAGTTATGTTTATACAACAGATCTCAAGAAAGCTAATAAAGCCTCAGAAATATTAGAAACAGGATGTGTCGCTGTAAACACTCCAGCTGTAGCTGTTGCAGAGGCCCCGTTTGGTGGTATTAAACAAACTGGTTATGGTAGAGAAGGTGGTTCGATGGCTATCAAAGATTATTTAAATATTAAATACACTCATTTTGGTATTTCTTACGAATAAAAGTTTTTCAATATAAAAAATGTATTTTTATGTTTATATGCTCATATCGAAGGGCAATAAACCCGTTTCAT
>CACMJB010000013.1 GCA_902613915.1 uncultured Pelagibacteraceae bacterium
GAGTTGATGAGGTTGGAAGAGGGTGTCTTGCTGGCCCAGTGGTTTCTGCTGCTGTAATACTTAAAAAAGGAATTAATTTAGATTTTTTAAAGGACTCTAAGAAAATTACTTTTAAAAAAAGAATAGAAATTTCAGAGCATATAAAATCTTATTCTTATTACGCTATTGGACTAGCATCCGTAGATGAAATTCTAGAACTAAATATTTTACAAGCTTCATTATTATCGATGAAGAGGGCTTTAGAACAATTAACTGTTAAACCAGATTTGACCTTGATAGATGGTAACTTTGCACCTAGTGGCTTAAAAAATTATAAAACGATAATTAATGGTGACGAAAAAGTTAAAGTAATTAGTGCAGCTTCAATCATTGCAAAAGTTTATAGAGACAACTTAATGATTAAACTCTCTGAAAAGTTCTCAAATTATGCTTGGGAAAGTAATTTTGGTTATGGGACTAGAGCTCATTTAGAGGGATTAAAGAAATATGGTGTAACCTTACATCATAGAAAAGGTTTCAAACCCATACACAAGATATTGTCGAACTAAGAATCTCTAACACAAGAAGACTCATTTTTTTTATCAAAAAGGTTTGACCCTGGATTCAATTTCGGGTTGAATCCAGTAAATGCTAAAGTTTTCAAATCAAATAGTTAATGGAGATTGTTTAAAGGAAATAAAAAAAATTCCTGATAAGTCTTTTGATTTAGTTTTTGCTGATCCACCTTACAATATGCAAATTGGTGAAAAACTAACTCGACCTGATGCAAGTAAAGTGAATGGTGTAAATGATGAGTGGGATCAGTTTAATAGTTTCAAACATTACGATGAATTCTGTATTACTTGGCTTAATGAATGTAAAAGAATTCTAAAAGATAATGGATGTATTTGGGTAATAGGATCGTACCATAATATTTTTAGGTTAGGTTACCACTTGCAAAATTTAGATTACTGGTTGCTTAACGATGTTATCTGGAGAAAAAATAATCCTATGCCAAATTTTAAAGGAACTAGATTTACTAATGCACATGAAACTCTTATCTGGGCTTCAAAAAATAAAAAATCAAAATATACGTTTAATTATCAATCGTTAAAATGCTTAAATGATGACTTGCAGATGAGATCAGACTGGAAACTGCCTATTTGCAACGGAAAAGAAAGACTAAAGAAAAACGGAAAAAAAATTCACTCTACACAGAAACCAGAGACGCTTTTACATAGAATTATTTTAGCTACTACAAACAAAGGTGATGCCATCTTTGATCCATTTTTAGGTACTGGAACAACAGCAGTGGTGGCTAAAAAATTGGGTAGAAAATATTTTGGAGTAGAAAGAGATAAAAATTATTTTAAAGCTGCTGTTGAACGAATAAAAAAAGCTAAGGTAATTGAGGATGAATATTTAGATACTATTAAAAACAATAAATCAAAACCAAGAGTACCTTTTGGTTCTCTTGTAGAACTAGGAATATTGAAGCCAGGTACTACCCTATTTGATCTTAAAAAGAGGATTAATGCTAAAATTATGGCTGATGGAAGTATAAAGTATAAAGAGTCAGAAGGTTCTATTCATAAAGTGGCAGCAAGAATAATGGGTGCTGAAAGCTATAACGGATGGACTTATTGGCACTGTAATATAAACGGATCTACTGTTGTAATCGATAGCTTAAGACAAAAATTCATTACTGAAACAAAAGCTTAATTTTTGTAAACTTTTCCTAAGTATGTTTTAACAAAAAATTTACGTTTTACCAAAAACTTCAAGAATAGATTTCTTAAATTTTGCATAATTTTACTTGAAAAGTGAAATACAAAGAAATTAAAATTTGATCTGCTTCTAATAATTTTTGCCCTTTTTGATCTAATTTCAAAATAATTATTTTCTTTATCAAGCTTATCTTTAGTCAGTAAATTAAATATTTCAAAAGCACTTTCTATAGACTGTCCAGCACCTTGTGCGAGCGTTGGCAAAAACCCATTAAAAGCGTCTCCAATATAAAATACCTTTTTATTAGAGGAAGGAATAATTTTTGGTGTAAAATATAAAGGCCACGTTTTTATTTCATTCTCAAATATATTTTTAAATTCAGGATTTTGTTTTAAAACTATTTCTTGAACTAACTGTTTTACGTTGTCAGGTTCATATTTTTTACATCTCATTATACAAACCATATTAAGTTCTTTTTTTTTATTTATTGGATAAAGAACAATATGACTATTACTTCCAAGTATTAAACTTATATTCTCTTCATTTATATCAAATTCAGATTTCGATTTTAGAATTACTCTCGCTGCAATAGCTTTTTTAAATCTTGGCTCATTTTTTTTCGTTTCAAAGAATGATCTAGTGTTAGAAAATATTCCATCAGCAGCAATAACAAAATCTACTAGATCATTTGTGTTATCATCAAATTTAATAAGAACTTTGTCTTTAAGCTCAGAGACTTCTTTCATTTTTTTTCCAAATCTTAAATGTTGAGTGTAAATATCTTCTTTCAAAAATTCGATTAAGGTAGATCTTTGAAGTGTTGTGTATTTTGCTTCAGGGGTATTAAACTTAAATAAGTTTAAATCACATATTTTTTTATTTTGAATATTGTAAAAATCTATTGTTTTTGGGTGAAATATTTTTTCATTATTTATTTTATCGAAATTAATTTGATTCAAAATTTTTATGCTATTGGTTGCTAATTGAATACCGTAACCCTCTTCTAGGGATAAACTTTCCTCTCTCTCATAAACCATAAATTCATGATCAGTGTGTTTTTTTAATAAGTTCGCAAGAGTTAATCCTGCTATACCGGCACCAATGATTGCTATTTTTTTTTTCATTAAAATAAATTTGAAATTTGTTTAAATATTTTCTTTGTGAAGGAAGGTATAAATTCTTTTTTATCATCTAAAGAATGCCAATTATATTCTGATGGGATCTTATTGGAGAACTTGTAATATAAATTAATATTCAATTTTAAATTTGATATGGAGTTGTTATAATTATTTAATAACTTCCAGCTTCTAGTATTAATTTTTTTTGACTCTTTAATCATAGGTAAATTAAAATTTTTTAAAAATCCAAAATCATTTTTTTTAGTTAAAGCAATTTGTTTCTTTTTATTTATAAAACAAAAAATATCATAATTTTTATTTTTAAACATTTTTTTGGGTGTAGTTCTAATTTTTTTAGATGATTTTAAATACTTACAGGTTTTGTTCAAACAGCAAATGACACATTTTGGGTCTTTTGGCCTACAGATTAATGCTCCGAATTCCATAAGTGCTTCAACAAAATCCGCATTTCTTTTATTATTGAAAAGCGTCTTGGAGTTAAAATTAATTAATTTTTTAAAGTCAATTTTATCTTCTTTCTTATTTAAATTTCTTGCAAATACTCTTTTTACATTTCCATCTACAGCTATTCTAGGCTGATCGTATACTAAACCTAGCAAAGCGCTTCCGGTATAATCGCCAATACCTGGAAGTTTTTTTATTTCATCTAAAGTTTTTGGCAGTTTTCCTTTATAAAGATTTATTAGTTGGTTTGAACATGCATAAAGATTTCTAGCTCGTCTGTAATAACCTAGCCCTTCCCACATTTTTAAAATTTTTTTTTCATTACTTTTTGAGAGTGACTCAAGCGTTGGAAATTTTTTAGTAAATTTTTTAAAGTAAGGTAATACGGTTTTTACTTGCGTTTGCTGCAACATAAATTCACTCAATAACCTGTAATATAGCTTTTTTGGCGATTTTTTGCTCACACGCCATGGTAGATCGCGTTTGCTATTATCGTACCATGCTAGAATTTTTTTTGATAAAGTCCGATTTAAATGCATAGTAAAAATAATAATAAATCACAAACTTTCATTCAAGGGCTGAGGCCTTTTTCGAGCTCTATACCTAAGACTTTGAAAAAACATCTTAAAAAAGGTGGATACAATTATTCGAACATAGTAGATAATTGGACAAAAATGGTAAGTAAAAAAATTGCTGATGCTTGTTACCCAATTACTGTGAAAATGGGAAAAGAAATGAGAGAAGGAACTTTAGTATTAAATGTTATACATGGCAAAGAGCTGGAAGTTGAGTACGAAAAAAATGAAATCATGGATAAAATAAATAGTTTTTTTGGATATAAATGTATCAGTAACGTCGTACTAAAAATTGTGCAAGATACAATTAAACCAAAAAAGAATTTTCCAAAGATTAAACATTTTTCAAAAATTGAAGATAAAATGAGTAAAGTTAATGATGATAACTTAAAAAGCTCACTAAATAATTTTTTAAAGGCATTTAATGAAAGAAATAATTAAAATTTTTTGTACATCGATTTTTTTATTTTTGATTACTTTAACAGTAGAAGCTAAAGCCAAAATATTAAGCTTAGGAAGTTCTGATGCAAAAGTAACAGTAAAAGTTTTTTCTTCTTTAACATGTCCTCACTGTGCTGATTTCCACATTTCTGTTTTTGATAAACTAAAGAAAGACTACATTGATCAAGGTTTAGTAAAATTTGAACATCATGCATTCCCTTTAGATCTCGCTGCACTAAATGCTGAGGTAATTGTAAGATGTGCATCAAGTGATGAAAAAAAATTTCAATTACTTGATCAAATGTATAATCAGCAAAGATTTTGGGCTGTTGGTTCAGATATCAATAAAATTAATGTCTCAATCAAAAAAATTGGTTCTGACTTAAATTTATCTGAAGATAATATGAATAGTTGTTTAAAAAGTAGTGATGTTCAAGATAATATACTTAATCAAAGAATAGAAGCCCAAAAGAAATATAAAATCAAGTCCACACCTACAATTGTAGTGAATGAAAAAGAGTACACTGGCAAAGTGGACTACGAAAAATTTAAAAAAATTATTGAAAAAAATTTATAGATGAAATTTAAAAAGCTAGATATTACAGGATTTAAATCATTCTCAGATAAAACAACTTTTTTAATTGAGAATGGTTTAACTGGTATTGTTGGTCCCAATGGATGTGGAAAATCCAATATTGTAGAGTCTTTAAGATGGTGCATGGGAGAAAACTCTGCAAAAAGCATGAGAGGTTCCGGAATGGAAGATGTAATTTTTTCAGGAACTTCTAATAGACCTTCGAAGAATATTTCTGAGGTAACTTTATTATTAGATAATCAAAATAAAGAAGGCCCGCCACAGTTTAAAGATTTTGAAGAGGTGTCTGTAAGAAGAAAAATTGAAAAGGATAAAGGTTCAAAATATTACATAAATGATAAAGAGGTAAGAGCGCGTGATGTTCAAACACTCTTTGCAGATTTATCAACCGGAGCGCACTCACCTTCCTTGATAAGTCAGGGAAAAATTGGCCAACTTGTTACTGCTAAACCAATTGAACGTAAATCTATTTTAGAGGAAGCGGCAGGAATTTCTGGTATTCACGCTAGAAGACAAGAAGCAGAAACAAGATTGAATGCAGCTGAAAATAATTTAAAACGTGCTGACGAATTAAAAAGACAGCAACAAAAACAATTAGACAATTTAAAAAAGCAAGCTGAAGAAGCAACTAGATATAAAGAAATCTCAAGAGAAATTAAAAAAGCTGAAGCAGGTTTATATTATTTAAAATTAAGAGAAATCGAGCAAAATAAAAAACAAATTCAAGAAAAACTAGGTGAGTTAGAGGACGATATAAGTGCAGTAAACATCGACTTTAACCATAACAATTCTTTATTAGATGAAGAAAATAAAAAACTTGCTCCTCTAAGAGATAAAAAAATGGAAAGTGCTGCTAGCTTACAAAAACTAAACTTGGACATGACTAATCTTGAAGAAGAAGAGTCTAGGGTGAAATCACTTCAAGAGAAATTAGAAAAATCTATTAAAACGATTGAGTCAGATCTAGAACGAGAAAAAAGTATTTCTTTAGATGCAGATTTAAATGAAAAAAGAATTTCAAAAGAGAAAGAAGAACTTTTAAACACAGAAAATAGTTTACTTCAGGTAGAAGCAAGTTCGTCAAAAGAATTAAGAGAGTCAAAAGGGCAGCTTGATGCTCTCCAAGGGCAGCTTGATGCTATGCTTGATCAAATAGAAAAAGATATTGATGAAGATAAAAAATTATCTAAAGAAAGATTTCAAGACTTAAGGCAATTAGTCAAAAGCATTACATCATCTCAAGAAGACTATGCAGAAAAGTTTGGAAAGGATAAATCTATACAAAGTGACTCCATTAAAAGAAAAGAAAGAATTAAGAATATAGATCTAGAATTAGAAAATTGGAGAAATCTAAAATCAAATTCAGAAAAAATGATATCTGAATTAACTGATAGAAAAAATAAGTTAATTACTGAAATTAATGAAAATCAAAAAAATCCAGAAAGGATAGCAACCTCAAAAGGACAAAATCTTCAAAATCTGGAAAATACTAAAAAAAGAAATGAAGAAATAGAAAATGAATTAATAGAAGCAGAAAAAAAATATAACTTGATCAATCAAAATATTAAAGAAATTCAATCCAAACTTTCTGATTTAAAAGAAAACAAGGCAAGAAATGAAGCAACAATAGAGGGAATAGAAAACAGAAAGAGAGATTTGTTATACTCAGTAAAAAGTGAACTAAACATTCATGATGAAAATTCTATCTTGTCCCAATCTGATTTAAACAATGTTTCTCCAGAAAATCTACCCTCTTTAGAAGATCAAACCCAAAAAACGGAAAAAATAAAAAAACAAAGAGATTCTCTTGGTTCAGTTAATTTAAGAGCAGATGAAGAAACTAAAAAATATGAAACTGAAATAAAAAAAATGGAAGATGATAGAGCTGACCTGTATTCTGCAATTGTAAAACTAAAATCTAGTATCGAAGAATTAAATCAAAAAGGAAGAGAAAGACTTTTAGAAGCTTTTACAAAAGTAAATAGAAAATTCAATGAAGTTTACACAAAATTATTTAATGGGGGATCAGCTAAAATTGAACTTGTGGACTCTGATGATCCTTTAGAGGCTGGTTTAGAAATGTTTGTTTCTCCTCCAGGAAAACGATTACAATCAATCACTTTATTATCTGGTGGTGAGCAAGCTTTAACTGCTTTGTCATTAGTTTTTGCAGTTTTCTTAGTTAACCCTTCGCCAATTTGTGTATTAGATGAAGTGGATGCGCCTTTAGATGATGCAAATGTAACAAGATTTTGCGCGCTACTTGATGAATTAACAAAAATAACAAAAACTAGATTTATTATTATTACTCACCATGCTCTTACAATGTCTAGAATGCACAGACTATTTGGAGTAACGATGGCTGAACAAGGTGTGAGCCAGCTTGTTTCTGTTGATTTACAAAAAGCTGAAGAATTAGTTGCGTGAACCGAATGACAATTCCTGAAGACTTTAAAACTCGCCTAAAAATTGCAAAATCAAAAATAAAAAAACAATCTCAATTAGATAGCGAAAAAAGAGGCTCATTTATGGGCAGCGCTTTTAAATTAGGCACAGAGTTGGTGTCTGCTGTTGCAGTTGGGACAATAATTGGGTTTATTTTAGATAGTTGGTTTGATACTAAACCTTGGTTAATAATAATTTTCTTTTTTTTAGGTACGGCTGCTGGCATTTTAAATGTAATTAGAACTGCCAACAGAATGCAAAAAGAAGAATAACAAATAATATAAGATTTTTATGGCAGGCAACCCTATGCAACAATTCAGCGTCCACAAAATTGGACCTGAAATTAATATTGGTGGTGTTGATTTATCGTTTACTAATGCCAGCCTTTTCATGGTTATCAGTGCAGCAATAATTTTAATATTTTTATTTGTGGGAACTAAAGAGAAAAAAATTATTCCAGGAAAAGTTCAACTAATTGCCGAAATGTTTTACACCTTTGTAGCAAAAATGATTAGTGATACTGCTGGATCAAAAGCAAAACCTTACTTTCCTTTTATCTTTAGTCTATTTATGTTCGTTTTATTTTGTAACATGGTGGGAATGCTGCCCTACTCATTCACAGTAACAAGTCATATCATTGTAACTTTAATAATGGCTTTATTTATTTTTATTGCTGTAACTATAATTGGATTTGCTAAACATGGGTTTAAATATTTAACTATATTTGTTCCAAGCGGAGTTCCAGCAGTGCTTTTACCTTTAATTACAGTAATTGAGATTATTTCATATTTAAGTAGGCCTGTAAGTTTATCCGTTAGATTGTTTGCAAATATGATGGCAGGTCATACAATGTTAAAAGTTTTTGGAGGATTTGTAATAAGTTTAGGATTATTAGGTGGGTGGTTACCACTTAGTTTTTCAGTAGCATTAACAGGCTTGGAAATACTTGTAGCTTTTCTGCAAGCATATGTTTTTGCAATATTAACCTGTATCTATTTAAATGATGCATTAAATTTACACCATTAATTAAAGGAGGAAAAATGGAGTTAGAAGCGGCAAAAATGATTGGAGCAGGTCTTGCTGCAATCGCATTAGCAGGAGCTGGTGTTGGTATCGGAATTATTTTCGGTAACTACTTATCAGGTGCTATGAGAAATCCATCTGCAGCACAAAAACAATTTCCTAATTTGCTTTTAGGATTTGCATTGGCTGAAGCAACAGGATTATTTGGACTAGTAGTGGCTTTAATTATTTTATTTGCTTTTTAAGTAAAATATGAAGCGATACCTTAATTTTTTTATAGCATTAATTGCTATACAAGGAGATTTGTATGCAGCTGAGGCTGGTATGCCTCAGCTGGATCCAAAGTATTGGGCATCGCAAGCTTTTTGGCTAATATTAGTTTTTACAGTTTTGTATTTTTCAATATCAAAATTTTATCTTCCAAAAATTAAAAACAATTTAGATGATAGAGAAAATAAAATAAATGATGATATTGAAGATGCTAATAAATCTAAAGAACTTTCAGAAAGTAAATTAAAAGAGTATGAAAAAATTTTAGAAGATGCTAAAAAAGAAGTTATTAAAATACAAATAGAGTCTAAAGCTAAGTTAGATAAAGACATTCACGAGAAAAAAGAAAAAATTGAAAAAGAAATTGAGAAAGAATTAATTCAAGCGCAAAAAGAAATTACTGAACTCAAGAAAAATTCTATTTCCGACATACATAATATTTCAAAAGAGATTGCTACGAATATTATTGAGAATATATCTGGAGATAAGTTAAATGAGAGTAGTATCAAGGCTGCTGTAGAAGAAATTTCTAAAAAAAATGTAGGTAAATATTTATGACAATAGATGCAACTTTTTGGGTAATGGTATCCTTTTTCTTATTTATAGGATTGCTAATCTATTTTCAGATACCTCAAAAAATCAAAAATACTTTAGAAGAAAATATCTCAAGTATTAAAAATCAAATTGATGAAGCTAATAAACTTAAGGAAGATGCAAAAAATATTTTAATAGAACACGAAAAAAAAATAAGTAATTCAAAAACTGAGGTTAAATCTATGATTTCTAAAGCAGCTGAGGATGCTGAAAAAAATATGATTAAGACTAATGAAAATTTTCATAACTTAATGGAAAATAGAAAGCGAAATGCAGAAGAAAGGATTAAACAACTAAAAAATCAAGCTCTAAAAGATATAAAAAATACCTCAGTTATAATAGCAATAGAGGCGGTAGAGAAATTACTAAAAAATTCTCTAGATAAAAGCAAATTAGACAAAATTTATATATCTAGTATTGAAGAAACAAAATTAGCACTTAAGAAAAAATCCAGTTAGAATAGGCCATATTCATAATGGCAAAAAAAATTATAGTTATAGGCTCTGGTTTTGGGGGATTAGCTGCTGCATTAAGATTAAAAGCTAAAGGATATAAGGTTACTTTAGTTGAAAAGCATGCTGATCTAGGAGGTCGTGCAAGAGTTTTCAAAAAAGGAGAATTTATTTATGATGGCGGACCAACAGTAATTACGGCCCCTTATCTTTTTGAAGAACTATTTAAATTATTTAATAAAAATATTTCTGATTATGTAAAAATTGTCCCTTTAAATTTATGGTATCGCTTTGTATTCAATAATGGTGAAACATTTGATTACAATGGCGATACTAAGTCAATGGAGGAACAAGTTAAAAAGTTTTGTCCTGAAGATTACGCGGGATACCTTAAACTAGTAGATTTTACTGAAAAAATTTTTGATAAAGGTTTTACTGATTTATCAGATAAACCTTTCAACAATTTAATTTTTATGATGAAGCAGATTCCTTCATTACTAAAATTAAAAAGCTACAAATCTGTTTATAGTCTTGTTTCAAATTACATCTCTAATGAAAAGTTAAGAAGAGTATTTAGTATGCATCCATTGCTAGTAGGCGGAAATCCTTTTAGCACAACTTCTATTTATACTTTGATACTTTTTTTAGAAAAAAAATGGGGAATACACTACTCAATGGGTGGAACAGGTAGTGTAGTAAAAGCGCTTGAAAAGCTAATGATTGAAGAAAATATTAAAATTATAAAAAATGCAGAAGTAACTGAGATATTGACTGAGAATAAAAAAGTTAAAGGTATAAAAGTGAATAATTCAAAAGTAATTAATTCAGATTATGTAATTTGTAATTCGGATCCACCAAATGTTTATAATGACCTAATAAAATCAAAAGAACATTATGATTTTTTATTTAAACAAAAAATGAAAAGAATGGATTATTCTATGGGATTATTTGTTTATTATTTTGGGTCAAAAAAGAAATATGAAAATGTAGCCCATCATACTATTTATTTTGGAAATTCATATAAGGAACATTTAAATAAAATATTTGAAAAAAAGGAATTGTCAGAAGATATAAGTTACTACCTTCACAGACCTTCTGCCACTGACCCCAATATGTCTCCAGATGGTCAAGATGCATTTTACGTTCTAGTTCCTGTTCCTAATAATTTGTCAAAAATAAATTGGGTTAAAGAGGGGAAAAAATTTAAAAATCTTGTTTTAGATAAAATGAACCAAACGGTCTTACCTGGTATAAAGCAAAATGTATTGAGTGATTTTTATTTAACACCAGATTACTTTGAAATTGACTTAGCTACTAGATATGGCTCGGGTTTCTCGATACAACCTAAATTTTCTCAATCGGCATATTTTAGATTTCATAATCAATCTGAAATTTTTAAAAATTTATATTTTGTTGGTGCAGGGACACATCCTGGTGCTGGAATGCCTGGTGTCCTATCTTCAGCTAAAGTTTTAGATAAACTTTTTTAATGAATAAAAACTTACTAAAAATTCATGCAAAATCATTTTATTGGGCAAGTTTTTTTCTTTCAAAAAAAATTTTCTATCAGTGTTCAGTGCTTTATAATTTTTGTAGAACTTTGGATGATATAGTAGATAGTGAAAAACAATTAGAAATAAGAAAAAAAGAATTCTCAAATTTCAAAAATGATTTTTTAAATAAAAACTTGAATAATCAAATTATAAAAGAAATGTGGGATTTAATAAATTCTCAAAACATCTCTAAAATTGTTATTCTTGATTTATTTGATGGTGTTGAAACTGATCTAAAGAAAAGTTTAAAAATTATTTCTAAAAAGGATCTTCTAGTTTATTCTTATCGAGTAGCTGGCACAGTGGGTTTAATGATGTCTAAAATTTTAAATGTAAAAAATGATGAAGCTTTACTTGGCGCTATAGATCTTGGAATAGCAATGCAGTTAACCAATATCGCTAGAGATGTAGTTGAAGATAAAAAACGCAACAGAGAATACATTAATCACGATTTTTCCTCTATTAAGCAAACAATTTTAGAGGCAGAGAATTTTTATAATATCTCTTTCAAAGCAATTAAAAGCATCCCGATTAGATCTAGATTTTCTGTCATTGTTGCTAGAAGAATTTATAGGAAGATTGGACATCAAATAATTAAGAGAGAAAGTATCGAAAATTATAACAAATCAGGAAAAATTTTCGTGCCAGCTTATGGAAAAATTATTGAGTCTTTTTTGTCTATTATTGATTTTTTTACATTATTGTTTCCTCAAAATAAAAAGTACAATAATGAAAAACATGAGCTATTAAGCAAAGAAATAAATTTAAATGAAAGAATTTGACTACGTAATAATTGGTGGAGGTTGTGCAGGTTTGTCCTTAGCGTATGAACTAGAAATAAATAATAAGTTGAAGGATAAAAGTTTAGCTATTATTGAAAATAGAGAAAAATATGAACGTGACAAAACCTGGTCATTTTGGAAAGTTTTTGATCACAACTTTCAAGATTGTGTAATTAAAAGTTGGAATAACTTCACAATAAATACGCGTGATGCTTCTCGTGAATTAAAGAGTGAAAAGTTTCCATATCAAAGTATTGATAGCGGTAAATTTTACAACAAAGTAAATACAGAATTAAAATCTAATGAAAATATTAATTTTTTTAAATCTTTAGATGAAATTGATTCTTCCAATTCAGTTATTTTCAATAGTGTAAATGAGTCACCACCTAATAAATCAAAGTTATGGCAACATTTTCAAGGAATAGAAATTGAAACGAAAAAAAACATTTTTGATGAAGAAATATTTAATTTAATGGATTTTAATTGTGACCAAAAGGATGCAGTTCATTTTTTTTATACTCTACCCTTCTCAAAGAATAAAGCTCTAGTAGAAACTACTTGGCTTTCAAACTTAGAAAGTGATTCCTATAAAGATTATGATATTCAATTGGAAAACTACATCAAAAATAATTTAAGAATTAAAGAGTATAAAATTAATTACACTGAAAAAGGTGCAATACCTTTATATTATCCTAATACAAATAATAATTTTATAAATATAGGCACAGTTGGAGAAATGACTAGGCTAAGCACCGGTTACACATTTTTAAATATTCAGGAACATAGTAAATATATCAGAGAAAATTTTGATAACATTAGCAATAAAGAAAGATTTAAATTAAATAATAAATATATTTTTTTAGATAAGATATTCTTAAAAGTAGTTAAAAATAATCCAGAGCAAATGCCAAGTATTTTCTTTAATTTGTTTAAAGTTAAAGCAGATACATTTATCAAATTTATGTCTAACAAAAGTAACTTGGTTGATGACTTGTCTGTCATATTAAAAATGCCAAAATTTACTTTTCTTAAAGCTTTATTTTAAGATGAATAACTTTTCCTTTAATAAATATCATACTTTTATTTTTTTTGCTCTGAGCGTCATTTTTGCTTTTGTTAATTTTAACTTAAACTTAGAATATATTTCTATAATTTGTTTTTTTCTTATTTCAACTATTGGTATTTCACATGGATCACTAGATCATGAAAAAGGAAAAAGAATTATAAAATTTTTTAAGTTAAAAAAAATTGAATTATTTTACTTAGCTTATGTATCTTTATCACTGTTAATAATTTTTTTGTGGACCATTGCTCCAATAATTACTTTAATTATTTTTTTAATAGTGGCGTCTTATCATTTTGGAAAAGAGGACTCTGTTTTTGGAAAAATCAAATACAACCATTTCACAAATGTGTTATTTTTTTTTAAAGGATCGATTATAGTTCTAGCACCATTATATTTTTCTCAAGAGGAAACATTTGAAATATTCAAAATTTTAAATGTAAATATTAATCCTATTAGCCAAGATTTTTTACTAGCTTTAATTTTATTAAGTTTATTAAGTAATTTTTTACTAAAAAAAAATGTACTTATTCATTCCATAGATACTCTATCAATTATTATTATAAATTGGGCTTTTAGTCCTCTAGTTGC
>CACMJB010000014.1 GCA_902613915.1 uncultured Pelagibacteraceae bacterium
TAAAATTATTTACTTTGTACCCAGATTTATTCCCGGGTTTGCTTGATGTTGGAATATACAAAAAAGCAAGCGAAAATAAAAAATGGAGTCTCGAAGTAATAAATATAAGAGAATACGCTTTTGATAGTAATCGTACGGTTGATGATACTCCATTTGGTGGTGGTAGTGGAATGCTTCTTAAGCCAGATGTTGTTGCGGCTGCAATAGATAAGAATGTTAATCCAAAAGATAAGATTATTTATCTTTCTCCTAAAGGTAAAAAACTTGATCAACATACAATTAAATCTTTTACCAATTTAAAAAATATAAATATTTTATGTGGTCATTTTGAAGGTGTAGACCAAAGACTTCTCGAGACAAGGAATATCGAGGAATATAGCATTGGTGATTTTATTTTATCAGGCGGCGAGAGTGCTTCTTTTGTTTTAATTGATGCTTTAATTAGACTTTTGCCAGGTGTTCTTGGCAATAAGAATTCAACTTTGGAGGAAAGTTTTGAAAATAATCTTTTGGAATATCCTCAATACACTAAACCTAGAGAATGGGAGGGAAAAAAAGTGCCAGAAGTGCTATTTTCAGGTGATCACGCTAAAATAAAGGGGTGGCGTTTATCCCAATCTGAGGCTATAACACGTCGCCAGAGACCTGATCTTTGGAAAAAATACATAGAAAAAAAATGAAAAATATTGAAGACATAAATAAAGCAGCGATACAAAAATTAACTGCCAACAAAAAAATCACTGAGTTTTCTCCAGGAGATACAATAAAAGTAGGTGTTAAAATCGTTGAAGGAAAAAGAGAAAGAATTCAGTATTTTGAAGGCGTATGTATTGCCAAAAAAAATAGAGATTTAAATTCTTCTTTTACAGTTAGAAAAATATCATTTGGAGAAGGAGTTGAAAGAACTTTTGCACTTTACAGTCCAAACGTTGCGTCAATTAAGGTTATAAGATCAGGAAAAGTAAGAAGAGCAAAGCTTTATTACTTAAGAGAAAGAAAAGGAAAATCTGCAAGAATTGCTGAAAAAATTAAAAAGAAAATTGGTGTTGATGTTTCAGTAAAACCAGAAGAACCAAAAGTAACTCCAATAGATTCACAAACTGAAGAAGTTAAAGCTACGGAGGAAAAAAAAGAAACTCCAAAAGTTGAAACTAAATCTGAAAAGCCAGTTAGCGAAAAAAAATAAGATTTAATGTCTAAAACTCTATACGATAAGATATGGGAAAACCATCTTGTTCATAAACAAGAAGATGGAACGTGTCTAATTTATGTTGATCGACATCTAGTTCATGAAGTAACTAGCCCGCAGGCTTTTGAAGGTTTAAGATTACAAAAAAGAAAAGTAAGAAGACCAGAACTTACCTTAGCTGTACCTGATCATAATGTTCCTACAACTGATAGATCAAAAGGAATCGATGATGAGGAGTCTCGCATTCAAGTCGAAACACTAAGAAAAAATTGTAAAGAATTTGGAGTAGAACTTTTTGATGTAAACGATAAAAGACAAGGAATAGTTCATATCATTGGACCAGAACAAGGATTTACTCAACCTGGAACAGTTATTGTTTGTGGAGATAGTCATACAGCAACCCATGGAGCATTTGGTTCATTAGCTTTTGGAATAGGAACCTCAGAAGTGGAACACGTTCTTGCCACTCAGACTTTGATACAAAAAAAATCCAAGAATTTAAGAATAAATGTCAATGGAGAATTACCTAAAGGTGTAACAGCTAAAGACGTAATTTTAAAAATAATAGGGACAATCGGAACTGCTGGCGGTACCGGATATGTAGTTGAATTCGCCGGTGATGTAATCAAAAAATTAAGTATGGAAGAGAGAATGACTGTTTGTAATATGACAATAGAAGCAGGAGCAAGGGCAGGTTTAATTGCACCAGATGAGAAGACATTTAAATACTTAGAAGGAAAAACAATGTCTCCTAAAGGAGAAAATTGGAAAAAGGCATTGGAATTTTGGAAAACTTTGTATTCTGACAAAGATTGTAAATTTGATAAAGAAGTAAACATCAAAGGAAAAGATATCGAACCTCTTGTTACTTGGGGTACTTCTCCTCAAGATGTCTCTCCAATAACAGGAGTAGTGCCAGATCCAGCTAATGAAAAAAATGAAGATAGGAAAATGGCTATGGAAAGATCACTTGAATATATGGGTCTTAAAGCCAATACAAAAATTTCTGATATCAAAATTGATAAAATTTTTATAGGCAGTTGCACCAACGGTAGAATTGAAGATTTAAGATTGGCTGCCGATCTTTTAAAAGGTAAAAAAATTTCTTCAAATGTGAGTGCAATGGTCGTTCCTGGATCAGGATTAGTAAAGGAACAAGCTGAAAAAGAGGGATTAGATAAAATTTTTAAGGAAGCTGGATTTGAATGGAGAGAACCAGGTTGCTCCATGTGCTTAGGAATGAATCCAGATCAATTAAAACCAAAAGAAAGATGTGCTTCAACATCAAATAGAAACTTCGAAGGAAGACAAGGACGTGGAGGAAGAACGCATTTAGTAAGCCCAGGTATGGCAATTGCAGCTGCAATTAATGGGCATTTAGCTGATGTGAGAAAAATTTAAATGGAAAAATTTACAAATTTAAAATCAATTCCTTCTTATCTGTCTTTACAGAACATTGATACGGATATGATAATTCCTAAGCAGTTTTTAAAGACTATTAAAAGAACCGGTTTAGGCAAAAGCTTATTTTACGAAATGCGATATGATGAAAATGGAAAAGTTATTGAGGATTTCATCTTAAACAAAGAACCTTATAATAAATCTAGAATTTTATTAGCAGGAAAAAACTTTGGATGCGGTTCATCTAGAGAACATGCTCCATGGGCACTTTCAGATTTTGGTATTAAATGTGTAATAAGTTCTAGCTTTGCTGATATATTTTATAATAACTGTTTTAAAAATGGAATTTTACCAATAAAAATCGAAGACCAAACTGTTGTGGAGTTATCAGAGTATTCAAAAAGAAAAGAAGAAATCGAAATTGATTTAGAAAAACAAGAAATTAAATATGGAAATAAAGTTAAAAAATTTGAAGTTGATTCTTTTAAAAAAAAATGTCTGATAGAAGGATTAGATGATATTGCCCTATCATTAGAAAAAACATCACAAATAGATAATTTTGAAAAAAATATAAAAGAAAATTCACCTTGGCTATTAAAGAATGATTAAAGTAAAAGATAGAAAGCTTTTACTTCTTCCAGGGGACGGTATTGGTCCTGAAGTAGTAAGAGAGGTAAAAAAAATCATAGAATGGTTTAACAAAAACAAATCTTTAGATTTTAAAATTGAAGAGGGTTTAGTTGGCGGAGCCTCTTATGAAAAACATAAGATACCTATTACAGACGAAGTTTTTTACAAAGCACTTGAAAGCGAAGCTGTAATTCTTGGGGCTGTAGGAGGACCTAAATATGATAACTTAGAGTTCTCAAAAAGACCTGAAAGAGCACTTTTAAAACTAAGAAAAGAATTAAAACTTTTTGCTAATTTACGTCCGGCTATTTGTTTTAAACAATTAGTGGAAGCCTCATCTCTTAAATCAGAAATAATTTCAGGTTTAGATATAATGATTGTTAGAGAATTAACCGGTGGAATTTATTTTGGTGAACCTAGAGGCATAGAACCTATTGAAAATGGTGAGCGAAAGGGAATTAATACTCATACTTATACGACAAGTGAAATTCAGAGAGTTGCAAGAGTTGCTTTTGATTTAGCTAAGAAAAGAAAAAATAAAGTTACGTCATGTGAAAAATCAAATGTAATGGAAGCTGGAATTTTATGGAGAGAAGAAGTCCAAGCACTTAAAGAGAAAGAATACAAAAAAGTTGAATTAGACCATATGTTAGCTGACAATTGTGCAATGCAACTTTTAAGAAATCCAAAACAATTTGACGTGATTGTTACAGATAATTTATTTGGAGATATTTTATCTGATGAAGCAGCTATGTTAACCGGCTCACTAGGCTTATTACCATCAGCTTCACTCGGGGCAAAAGATAAGAATGGAAAAATTAGATCTATGTATGAGCCCGTTCATGGATCGGCGCCAGATATAGCTGGAAAAAATATAGCTAATCCTATTGCAACAATATTAAGTTTATCAATGGCATTAAAGTATTCTCTTGATCTAGATAAAGAAGCTGATCAATTAGATAAAGCCGTTCAAAGTGTTTTAGATGATGGTCTAAGAACCAAAGATATCATGTCTAAAAATATGAAAGAAGTTTCTACATCTGACATGGGTGATGCAATCATAGCAAAATTGAAATAATATAGTTATTATGAATTTTGCAATAATCGGAGCGTCTGGAAATGTGGGAAGAAAAACCATAGAAATTCTAGAAAAATCTAAAATTCCATTTAAAGAACTTTTTTTAGTAGCATCAGCAAAAAGTGCCGGAAAAAAAATTAAATTTAGAGACAAAGAGATCGAAATAATTGATTTAGAAAAATATGATTTTTCTAAAGCAAAAATAACATTTTTTGCAGCAGGAAGTCAGATTGCAAAAGAGTGGGCTCATAAAGCAGCAAAAAAAACTATTGTTATTGATAACTCTAGTTACTTCAGAATGGAGAAAGAAATTCCTTTAGTTGTACCTGAAGTTAACCCAGAAGCTTTAGATAAACATAAAAATATAATTGCTAATCCCAATTGTTCAACTATGCAAATGGTTCTTGCATTAAAACCTTTACATGATGAGTATAAAATAAATAGAGTCGTTGTATCAACGTACCAAGCAGTATCCGGTGCTGGAAAAGCTGCAATGGATGAACTTTTTTCTCAGACAAAAGATTTTTTAGATGAAAAAAAAATAAACTCAAAAAATTTTACAAAACAAATTGCCTTTAACTTGATACCTCATATAGACACTTTTGGTGCTGATGGTTATACAAAAGAAGAGCTTAAGATGACCAATGAGACGAAAAAAATATTAGATGAAGACATTGATGTCACTGCTACTTGTGTACGTGTTCCTGTGAGAACCGGACACTCAGAGTCAATTAATATTGAATTCGATAATTTATTTGATTTAGAAAATGTAATAAGAATTTTAAAAAAAGCTCCAGGTTGTAAAGTGGTCGATGATCGTAGTGATGGTGGGTATATAACACCTCTAGAAGCAGAAGGAGATTATACCACTTACATTTCTAGGATTAGAAAAGACAATTCAAATGTGAAAGCTATCAATATGTGGGTTGTATCTGATAATTTATTAAAAGGAGCAGCTTTAAATACTGTGCAAATAGCAGAGTGTTTAGTGAAAAAATTACAACTTTAGTTTATAAATTCTTTATGCAAGAAAATAAAAGTCCCTTAAGTCCACATCTTCAAATTTATAAATGGCAAATTTCATCTTTGCTTTCAATAACTCATAGAATAGTTGGAGTAGTAAACTTTTTTGCAATTACACTAATTTGTTTTTGGAGTTTATCTTTATTACTAGGAGTAGAAAGCTATGAAATCATGTATGCATTTTTTAACAGTTTTTTTGGAAAATTTATAGCGATTGGACTTTGTTGGACTTTTAGTTTTCATATTCTAAATGAGCTAAGACATTTATTTTGGGATCTCGGCTATGGATTTGATTTAAAAATATCAAAAATAACTGGAGTATTAGCTTTAGTTGGTTCTTTTATATTAACTATTATATTTTATTTAATAGGGACTAATTTTTTTTAATATGCACGTTTCGACAAAAAAATGGTTATTCACTAAATTAAGCTCATTTGTGCTTTTGCCTTTTATGGTTTGGTTTATTTTAAACTTTATCTCCATTTACAAAAATAATTATACAGAGGTAGCTTTATTCTTTTCAGAACAGCCTTCTCAAATTTTGTTTTCAATTTTTATAACTATAGCCTTCTTTTTTTCAGCATTAACAATAAGTGAGATATTTGAAGACTATGTACAGGATGAAAAAATCAAAAATGTCGCAAATAAACTACTTAATATATTTGCTATATTAATGCCATTAATTACTATTATTGGAATATTTAATTTATAAATGACTGCATACAAAATTATTGATCACGAATATGATGTTGTTGTACTTGGGGCTGGCGGCTCAGGTTTAAGAGCAGCTGTGGGTTTATCTGAAGCAGGATTAAAAACTGCTTGTATTTCAAAAGTCTTTCCAACTAGAAGTCACACTTCTGCAGCTCAAGGAGGTATCTCCGCAGCCCTTGGAAATATGGGTGAAGATGATTGGAGATGGCATATGTACGATACTGTTAAAGGATCAGACTGGTTAGGAGATCAAGATGCAATAGAATATTTGTGTAAAGAAGCACCTAGAGCAGTTGTAGAGCTTGAAAGATACGGCGTACCATTTAGCAGAACAGACGATGGAAAAATATATCAGCGGCCTTTTGGTGGAATGACAAAAAATTATGGAAATGGAACAGCACAAAGAACTTGCGCAGCTGCTGACAGAACAGGTCATGCAATTCTACACACACTTTACGGCCAAGCATTGAAGCATAATACAGAATTTTTTATTGAATACTTTGCATTAGATTTAATTATGAAAAACGGAGAGTGCAAAGGAGTGATTGCTTGGAACTTAACTGATGGAACTATTCACAGATTCAGATCACATATAACAATTATAGCCACAGGTGGTTATGGAAAAGTTTATTATTCTGCAACATCAGCTCACACTTGTACCGGAGATGGAAACGCGATGGTTTTAAGAGCAGGTTTGCCGTTACAGGATATGGAGTTCGTTCAGTTTCACCCAACAGGAATTTATGGTGTTGGTTGCTTAATCACTGAAGGAGCAAGAGGTGAAGGCGGATTTTTAGTTAATGGAAAAGGTGAGAGATTTATGGAACGATATGCTCCTAACGCAAAAGATTTAGCTTCAAGAGATGTTGTAAGTAGATCAATGGAAATGGAAATTAACGAAGGAAGAGGAGCTGGAAAGGATAAAGATCACATTAACTTACACTTAGATCATTTAGATAAAGAAGTATTAGAAGAAAGACTTCCTGGAATTACAGAAGCAGCAAAAACATTTGCTAATGTTAACGTCAATAAAGAACCAATACCAGTTGTGCCTACTGTGCATTATAACATGGGAGGTATACCAACAAATTATAAAGCGGAAGTTTTAACATTAAATGGATCAGAAAAAACAGTTCCAGGATTAATGGCAATTGGAGAAGCTGCATGCGTTTCAGTGCATGGTGCGAATAGACTTGGTTCTAACTCATTAATTGACCTTGTAGTATTTGGAAGAGCAGCCGCAAAAAGAGCATCAGAACTTGTTAAACCTGGAATGCCACATGAAGAAGTTTCAAAATCTGAAACCGACAAGTGTTTAGATAGATTTGACAAAATTAGAAATTCTAATGGTTCAACGAAAACCTCAGAACTAAGATTAAAGATGCAAAAAACAATGCAATCAAAATGTGCAGTCTTCAGAACAGAAAAGACTTTAAAAGAAGGCGTTGAACAAATTAGAAAACCTTATGAAGGTCTTCAAGATATATCAGTTAAAGATAAGTCATTACTATTTAATACTGATTTAGTTGAAACTTTGGAATTTGATAATTTAATTAGACAAGCTTTAACTACAATGGACTCTGCATATAATAGAAAAGAAAGCCGAGGTGCTCATGCGAGAGAAGACTATAGTAAAAGGGACGATAAAAACTTTATGAAACACACTTTAGCTTGGCAAAGTGATAAAAAGGTAGAGATAAAGTATAGAGATGTACATTCTAGAACTTTAACTAATGATGTACAGTACTTTCCACCAAAGGAAAGAGTTTATTAAAAATGGCTCAATTCAACCTTCCTCAAAATTCAAAAATTGAAGTTGGTGAATATTACAAAGATAAAACAAATTCCAAAAACTTAAAAAAAGTAAACGTTTACAGATGGGATCCATCTACAGGTAAAAATCCTAGAGTAGATACTTTTGAAGTGGACATGGATAATTGTGGTCCAAAAGTACTCGACATTTTATTTAAAATTAAAAATGAAATAGATCCATCACTTACTTTTAGAAGATCGTGCGCACATGGGGTTTGTGGTTCGTGTGCAATGAATATTGATGGCGTAAATACTCTTGCTTGTATTAAATCTCATACAGATATTAATGGAGATTTAAATGTTTATCCACTTCCGCATCTAAAAGTAGTAAAAGATTTAATAGGTGATTTGACAACTCTTTATAAACAATACGAGTCAATTAAACCTTGGCTTCAAACACAACAAACGGGTGAAGAAAAAATTGAATTAAAACAATCTCAAAAAGATAGAGAAAAATTAGATGGATATTACGAGTGCATACTTTGTGCTTGTTGTTCAACATCTTGCCCAAGTTATTGGTGGAATGGTGATAAGTATTTAGGTCCAGCTGTTCTGTTGCAAGCTTATAGGTGGATCAACGATAGTAGAGATGAAGATAAAAATGAGAGGTTAAAAAAGGTAGCGGACGAGCTAAAATTATATAGGTGTCATACCATCATGAATTGCACTAATTCTTGTCCTAAAGGATTAAATCCTGCTAAAGCAATTGGCTCTATAAAGAAAATGCTTGCAACAGGTTAAAACCTTATTTATTCAATATCATCATGAAAATGATTAATCATTTTGTAAACGGTAAGTCTTTTACTGGCAGTTCAAAAAAAGTAGGAAAAGTATTCAATCCAGCAACAGGTGAACAAAGCGCAGAAGTAAGGTTAGCGAGCGTTAAAGATGTTAATGAAGCAATTGCCAATGCAAAAAATGCTTTTGAGTCTTGGTCAAACAAACCTCCACTTCAGAGAGCTAGAATAATGTTTAAATTTAAAGAGTTGATCGAAAAAAACTCTGATGAACTTACAAAAATTATAGTTTCAGAACACGGAAAAGTTTATGAAGATGCAAAAGGATCTTTAACAAGAGGTTTAGAAGTTGTTGAATACGCTTGCGGTATTCCGCAAATGCTGAAAGGTGAGTTTACAGAAAATGTAGGAACCAACGTAGATAGTTGGTCTATTAGACAACCATTAGGAGTTTGTGCTGGAATAACACCTTTTAATTTTCCTGCCATGGTACCAATGTGGATGTTTCCAATGGCAATAGCATGTGGAAATACATTTGTATTAAAACCATCAGAAAAAGATCCATCTTGTTCTATTAGATTAGCTGAACTTTTAAAAGAAGCAGGTTTACCTGATGGAGTTTTTAATGTTGTTAACGGAGATAAAGAGGCTGTTGATGCATTAATTGATAGTAAAGATGTTGTAGCGATGAGTTTTGTTGGTTCAACACCTATTGCAAAATATATTTATGAAAATTGTGCTAAAAATGAAAAAAGAGTTCAAGCTTTAGGAGGGGCTAAAAATCACTGTGTTGTAATGCCAGATTGTGATCTAGATCAAGCAGTTAATGGTTTAATGGGCGCCGCTTATGGTTCCGCAGGTGAAAGATGTATGGCTCAATCAGTTGCTGTTGCAGTTGGAGGAATAGGCGACAAATTAGTTTCTTCTCTAGCAAAAAAAGTTGAAGCATTAAAAGTTGGCCCAGGTATGGACAAACAATCTGAAATGGGACCTTTAGTAACAAAAGAACATTTAGCTAAAGTTAAAGGATACGTAGACATTGGTGAAAAAGAAGGTGCAAAACTAATTGTAGATGGAAGAAATTTTAAAATTCAAGGATATGAAAATGGATATTACATTGGGGGATGCTTATTTGATCATGTAACGAAAGATATGAGAATTTATAAAGAGGAAATATTTGGCCCAGTTTTATCTGTGGTAAGAGCCAAAGATTTTGATGAAGCCTTAAAATTAGTTAACGACCACGAGTTCGGTAATGGTGTAAGTATCTTCACTAGAGACGGTGACTCCGGAAGAACTTTCTCAAATAAAGCAAAAATAGGTATGGTGGGAATTAACATTCCCATTCCTGTTCCAATGGCATTTCATAGTTTTGGTGGTTGGAAAAGATCTCTATTTGGCGATCAACACATGCATGGTCCTGAAGGTGTTAGATTTTACACTAAATTAAAAACAATAACATCGAGATGGCCATCAGGTCTTAGATCTGACCCAGAATTTGTAATGCCAACAATGAAATAAAAAGGAGATTTATGAGAAAAAAAATTACTCTGATAGGTGCAGGGCAAATTGGAGGAACTTTAGCACATTTAATTGCATTAAAAGAATTAGCAGATGTAGTTTTATTTGATGTGGCAGCTGGAATTGCAAAAGGTAAAGCACTAGATATTGCACAATCATCACCTGTAAATGGATTTAATGTCAATTTATCTGGCACAGATAATTATGAAGATACAAAAAACTCAGATGTTATTATTATAACAGCGGGAGTTCCAAGGAAACCAGGTATGACTAGAGATGATTTGCTTGGCATAAATCTTAAGATCATAAAACAGGTAGCCGAAGGAATTAAAAAAACATCACCTAATGCATTTGTAATATGTATAACGAATCCTTTAGATGTTATAGTGATGGCTTTACAAAAATATTCTGGGTTACCAAAAAATAAAGTGGTTGGTATGGCAGGAATTTTAGACTCATCCAGGTTCATTTATTTTCTTTCACAAGAATTAAAAGTGCCAGTACAAAAAATTAAATCTTTTGTACTAGGTGGCCATGGCGATAGTATGGTTGCAATGTTAGGTTCTACAGAAGTAGAAGGTAAAAAAATTAGCGAGCTTATAAAGAGTAGAAAAATATCTTTAGAAAAATTAAATCAGATAGTAGATAGAACAAAAAAAGGGGGTGCCGAAATTGTAAAATATTTAGAAAAAGGCTCAGCATTTTACGCGCCTGCAGCTTCAGGTGTAGAAATGGCGGAGAGTTATTTAAAAGATCTTAAAAAACAACTCCCTTGCGCAGTATATTTAAACGGAGAATATGGAGCAAAAGATATTTATGCTGGCGTCCCAGTAATAATAGGTTCTAGAGGAGTCGAAAAAATTGTAGAGATTAACCTCTCCGAAGAAGAAAAAAATAATTTTAAAAAATCGATAGAAACTGTAAAAGAATTATTTAAAGATGCTAAAAAAATAGATAATAACCTAAATTAGTTTTTTTCTAAAACAATTTTGTAAGCTAATGAGAAAAAACCAGGAGCTATAAGACTAAGGAATTCATCTATTTTAGCAAAAATTTTTAAAAAAAAATTATTAAGAGGAATATAAAACGTTTTTGAAGTAACTCCTCCAGAATTTAAAAAAAGAAGACATTCACATCGTTTTATATACTTTATAGTAAATTTTGATCCTAAATTTTTGTTAAATTCATCTTGATTGTTAAATATTAAGTATGGAATAGCACTATTTCCAGACCAAAGATCTTCAGAGTCAGCTGCAGGCTCTACCTCATCCCAAACATTTTTTGTAAAGTCAAAGCCTTCATGTTTCATTAAGATTAGAACAAATTGAAGAAGAATCGAACAATGTGCATCAAAAATTATCAACTTGCCTTTTTTTTTTAGTATCCTGTTCATTTCTTTAAAAAATTTAAGTGGGTATGGAAGATGATGAATCATATTAGAAGCAATAACAAAATCAAATTCATTGTTTTTAAAACCTGTATTTTGTGCATCTATATTTTTATAATCTAAATGTTCTTCATTTGAAAAATCACTAATTTTAAAATTTTTACATTTAATAAAATTTTTAGAAAATCCTGCCGCAGCTCCTACTTCAATACCTTTAAAATCTTCATTAATAAAATTATTCATCCAATAAAATCGATTCTTTAAAAGGGCAAGAAGATTTTTATTATTATAAATACTGCCTCTAGAAGAAACCACGTCACCTTCTTTTTTCATTCTATTTTCTTTATGAGAAAATTTTACACTTTTTTTAATTTTTAACATTTAAATTTTTATTAAATTAAATTCATGATAATAATTAATAATGCAATTAACTTTTTTTAAATCAAAATTAATAGCTTATTTATTATTAGCAGTCTTTTCATTTTATATAAATTATTATTTTGCCAATATAGGCCTTTATCCAATTGATACATTTACTTTTTTTGACTCAGGATATTTAATTTTACAAAATTATCATCCAATAAAGGATTATTGGGTTATATCTGGAATTTTAGTAGATTATCTTCAAGCTCTTTTTTTTCTTATATTTGGTTTAAATTGGAATTCTTACATAATTCATTCGTCTGTTTTAAATAGTTTTATTTCTTTATTTTTTTTCTATTTCATGAATATTTATAATAAGAATTTATTAATAAATTTAATTTTAGGCATTAGTTTTGCACTTCTTTGTTATCCTGTTGCAGGGACTCCATTCCCTTATCAACACTCATTTATATTTAGTTTAGCTTCAATTTTAATTTTTTATTTAGCTGTTGATAATAACAATAAAAAACTATGGTTTTTATTGCCAATTTTTATGTTCATGTCCTTTTTTAGCATGCAACTTCCTGCAGGTTTAATAAATATTATCTTGATTATCTTCTCTATTTTATATTTTTTAAAGATTGATAAAAAAAACTTGATATATTTTCTCTACGGTACTTTTTTTTCTTTAACAATCTTAATTTTTTATTTTCACATTTTAAAAATAAATTTTAATGATTTTCTAACTCAGATAATTTTATTTCCTCTCGATATAGGTGGAGGAAGAATATCAGGATCAGAAGAGGCTTTTGCTTCAGCAAATTTTTTTAAAAGATTAACCTTAAGAGGTACTTTGGGACATTTTAAGTTTATAAATTTATTTATCTTTATAAATTTATTTGTAATTATTAAAATTTTTATAGAGGAAAAAAAAATTTTTTTAAGTAAAAGAATTATATTAGATCTAGTAATATTTTTTTCAGCTTTATCTTTTATTTTCCATCAGATTATAACTGCTAATCAAACTTTTATTTTTTCTTTGATTCCTTTCCTATGTGGTCTAACAATAATTCAAGTTAAAAAATTAAATATAATTAACAATTTTATAATTAAATTGTTATTTGTTTGCGTAATAATTTTCGCGTCATTCAAATATTATTTTGAATATAATGATAAAAGAAAGTTTATGGATTTACAGAATGTAGATTTAACAAAAAGTGAAAAAGCCAAACAAATAAGTAAAAAATTCAAAAATTTAAATTGGATTACACCGTCTTTTAGCAAAAACCCACAAGAAGAGATAAATTTATTAAAAGAAGTTATAGAAATAATAAATTCAGATGATGAAGAAAATATTGCTTTAATAACACATTATCAATTTTTTTCTTTGATACTAGAAAAAAAATTTCATATTA
>CACMJB010000015.1 GCA_902613915.1 uncultured Pelagibacteraceae bacterium
TTTATTTTTATTATGAAACTGCTCTAATTTATTTAAATTCTGATTCGTTAAACCATCTCCATATGTAAGCATAAAGTTTTCTTCTTTTGCTAAATATTTTTTTAATTTAAGTAGTCTACCTCCAGTAAGAGTATCTTTGCCAGTATTTATACACTTTATATTAATTGATAATTTTTTTTTTTTATTTTTAAAATAATTTTTTATAACTGATCCCTTATAACCTAATGCCAAAATGAAGTCCTTATAACCAAATTTTTTATAATAATTAATTATATGTAATATTATAGGATCATTATCAATTTTGGCCATTGGTTTGGGAATAGTTTTTGTTTCAAAACCAAGTCTTGTTCCTTTCCCGCCACATAATATGACTACTTTCATAATTAAAATTTATTTATTTTACTAACAATATACTTAAGTTCACTTTTTTTTAATGAAGTGCTTATGGGTAAACTTAAAACTTCCTTGGATAATTTATCAGTTAATGGAAGTTTCAAATTATTAAATTTTTTATATGCCTTTTGTCTATGAGGTGGAATTGGATAGTGAATCATTGTCTTAATACGATTTTTGAACAAGAATTTCTTTAGCTGATTTCTTTTTTTACATCTTATAATAAATAAATGCCAGGCATGAAGTGTATCTTTCTTTACAAAAGGTAGTACGATCTTTTGATTTTTAATATTTTCAAGATAATATTTAGCTATATAATTTCTTTTGTTCTGTTCTTGATTAAATAATTTTAATTTTAAGTTTAAAGCGATTGCTTGCAACTCATCTAGCCTAGAGTTAAATCCGATATATTTATTTTTATATTTTCTATCAGTAGATTTAAAATAGAATTCTTCTCCATAATTTCTTAATGAAACTAAAATATTTTTTAATTTTAGATTTGAAGTAGTTACTGCTCCGGCGTCCCCAAAAGCACCAAGAATTTTACCTGGAAAAAAGCTAAAAAAAGTTGCATCACTTATAGAACCAATATTTTTTTTACCAACTTTAGCACCGTGTGCTTGAGCAGCATCTTCTAAAAGTAAAATTTTCCTCTTCTTAGCAAATTTTTTTAAATTAATTAAATCTGATGGATGACCATATAGATCAACTGTTAGTATGGCCTTAGTTTTTTTATTATATGCTTTGGTAACTTGGTTTAAACTTATATTATAAGTTAGAGGATCAGGATCGATAAGAACTGGTTTTAAATTTGCTTGAGAGATGCTTAATATGGTCGCTATATAAGTATTTGCAGGGACAATTACTTCATCACCATCTTTTATTAAATTCAGCTTTTTATAAGCCTCAAATGTTAATCTCATAGCATCGAGGCAGTTTCCTACTGCAATGCAATACTTTGATCCTGTAAGTTTAGCAAAATTTCTCTCAAAAATTTCAGAGTTTTTTCCTAAAATATATCTTCCTTCTTTATTTACTTTTTTAAATTGCTCAATGAACTTTTTTTCAAATTTTTGATTTTGCTTACCAATATTATAAAAATTTATCATTATAAAAAGTCTCGGTCGTCAATTATATTAATTATCTTATTTTTAATTTTTTTTCCAATCAGATAATTCTTTATTTCTTCGGCTATATGCCAAGCTAGATTAATTATTGGAATTTTTTTATCAACTTGTTTAAGTTTATCCTCACTAAGAATTTTTATGTTGGTGCCAGGTGCATAAAATCCAATTTTTTTTGAATTTGGTTTCTCATAAATTGCTGAGATATTTTTGCTATTTAATTTTAATAATTTTAAAATAATTGCTGCCCTTCCTGGAAAGGCCTTAGCTGGCAAGGGGCCGTGCTTCTTATTAAGTTTAAGTATTTTTTTTAATTTTTTTGTTTTCCATTTTTTTATATAAAATTTAATTCTTTTAAATTCTTTTTTGAAATTTTTTTCTTTTCTGGAATAATATTTATTTCTCCTAATACTTAATAAATTATTTTTTTTGTTTAAAAAGACCCTTATATTACCACCGTAACGAGAGGGAAATTCAACAAATTCTAAATTCATATTTAAATTTCTCGCTATAAACAAAAATGAACTCAAGCTGTAAGTTCTTAGGTGTTCTGAATAAAATGTATCAAATTGTTTTCTTTTAAGAACTGATCCTAGATAATGATTTTCAATTATAACTATTGTTTTATTTGAAATTAAAATCTTCAAATTATTAATTAGTTCTTGAAGATTGTTAATATGAGCAAATACATTTGTAAATGTAATAAAATCAATTTGACCAAAATTTTTAAGGATTTTTTTAGCTATTTTTCTATTGAAATAACTTTGAAATTTTTTGTGGTCACTGTGTCCGTCTTTGATTGCATTTGTAGGCTCAACAGCAATAGTTTTAGCACCATTTTTTTTAAATTCATTCAATAAAGAACAATCGTTAGCTCCAATATCCAAAACAACTTTGTTTTTTAAACTTCCATAATTTTTTTTCGTTTTTAAAACTAAATTTTTTTGTCCTAGTAAAACATCTTTGGTTAGTTTAGCTCTATAGTGGTATTTCTTTGGAAAAAGAATTTTTTTAGAAATGTGTACTCTTTGCGTAACAGTCAAGCATTTACTACATAATGATAGAGATACAGGAAAAAGTTTACTTTTTTTGTTAGAATTTATTTTTTTCAAATCATCACACATTGGGTGTTCTCCAAGATTTAAAAAATCTTTTAGCCTTGTGTTACAAACTTCACAAAATTTTATTTTTTTAATCATTTATAAGTTTTTCTTAAATTTACTAAATAAAAATATTAAAGGTGATAAATAAAAATTTGGATAAATTAAATTAGATAAAGTGTGTTTAAAAAGCTTGAAATAAGAAATTGGGTAAATTTTCTTATAAAGTAAAATTTTTAAAGCATTAGGTAAAAAAAACCTCAAGGAGTGATTTCTACATTTTAAATAATTCAAAAAAGGTAATCCATGGTCTCGGTAGTTTTTCAAAACTTCGGGGATCCTAATACTTTGTACCAATGGCCAAAGGTATGACCATTCTCTGTTCTTAACAAGATTATTTGTATAAATTTTACTTGAAATTAAAACATTTGAAAACATAAAAGCTTTTGTAAAAATAATTAAGTGAGGAAATGTATTTTCTAATTTGGAAAATTCAATTTTTCCTTTCTTAAAGTTTTTTAAAAAATGTTTATTTTTTTCCCATTTTTTTCTTCTAAAAATACCTAGGAACATCGCACCCATAAAATCATAGCTAATTTTAGGATCAATCAATTCATGAAATTTATGAATTTTTTTTTTTGATAAAAATTTTTGATTATCTTTAATGAATGAGGAATTTAAAAAAATAAAGTCAATTTCTTTTTTTTTATTTGTAAATATTTTATAAAGGTTAATAAAGCTTTTTTTAAATAAAATCTCATCATCGCCAAGTAACCATATAAAATCATAATTTGAAAGATTAACAGATTCAATCATATTAGTAACTCTATTAGTTTTTTTTTGGGAAAATTTATAATTTATTTGAAAATTTTTTTTAAATTTTTTAACTAATTTTATATTTGAAAAATCTAAACTATTGTCAGAAATGCAAACATTAAATTTAAAATTTTTTGGTTTGTCTGCATTTTTAATAGATATAAGGCATTTTTCCAAGTTTTCTTTACCTCTATTGGTTGGTATACAAATTGATAAAGAGTCCATAACTTAATGATCCAAATATATTTTTACTTTTTTGAAAAAATTTTTTGCTATTTTTTCCATTCCTAGATGTGAAAAATGTATGCTATCAACAAAATTTTCATCATTTTTTTCAATTAAATTTTCATTATCTACAAAATCGCAGTTATGTTTTTTTGATAATTCTTTTATTATTTTATTTTCTTGATCTACAATTTCTAAGAACTTTTGGCCTAAAAAATTTTCATTATCTACTTTATTTTCATTTTTACAAAACGAACTTAAAATTAAAGTTATATTTTTAGCTTTGCAGATAGTTATAATACTTTCCAAATTATTTTTAAAAACTTGAAGACCTTTTTTTGGATTTTGGTTTACATCCAGCTCACCTTTAGACACTACATCTAGGAGTGAATTTCTTACACTAAGTTTCTGAAGAAGGTATTTATAAAAATTTAGATTAATATTAGGTAAATGATTATTTAAAAAGAAACCCAAATTTGAAAGGTCTATATTTTTTCTAAAATGAGAATAATCGTTTTTAAAATTTTTTGTTAAATATGATCTGATATCATTATACCCGATATATAGTATAATCATATCAGGATTTGTATGTAAAACTTTAAATAAAAAATTAATTAAAACTTCAGCACTATTATATCCACCCTGACCAAAATTATTAACTTCAACTTTTTTATCACCATTGTTATCATGAATTAATTTTTCTAATAAGAGAGGATAAGAATATACTACATCTTTATATTCTAAATAGTTACCAGTGGTGGAGCCGCCTAAGCAGTTTATTCTAAATATATCTTTTTCTTTTTGTATTTTAACTTCTCTTGATCCATCAATGCCATTTGCGAAGCCTAAATTATTAGTAGATAGACTCGGAAAATAGTAATCGAATTTAAGATTTTTATAATTTGCTTTTGCTTTATTTGTAAAGGACATATTTTTTTTCATTTCATAGGGTAAATAAGGATGAGAGGTAAAATAGATATCATCTTTCCTAAAGCTTTTATCAAACTTCAATTTTTTATTAAAAAATTTGTTATTTAAAATATTAAAAATAAATTCAGAAACTAAAACCAATGCTAAAAATATTAGCAAAGAATATAATAAACGAGTAATTATTTTTCCTTCTAATAAACAAAATAAACTAATCGGGATTAAAATGTATGATAGCAAAAAAATTAAAATTATAATTGTCTTGTATTTTTTCATTTAAATAACCTTTTTAAGTTGGTACTTAATTTCATCTAAAGGTAATATTTGGCTAATTTTACTTTCATAAATTTGTGGAAATCTATTAGCAAATAAAATCAAAATTTTTTTTAAGAAGCCAGAATTAAAATTTTCATTAAATATAATTTTTTCTATTTTAAACTTTGTTTTTGTATATTTAAATTTTTGAAAAAAAATGTGCCCAGGATCGAAAAAATTAAATGTATTTACTGTAAAATGGTTCTTGCTACCAGGAAAATGATAGGCATAATTAGATCTGAAATAAGCACACTTAATAATAATTTTTCCATTAGTTTTAACTATTCTGTGTATCTCTTTCATTACAGAAAAAACATCGTCTAAATGAAGTAAAATATTATTTAAATGTACTTCTTCAAATTGTTCATTTTCAAATGGATAAGGAAAAACATTTAAATCATGTATTACATCTGGCTCAACTTCTTTATTATTATCGACTCTTAGAGCACCTGTAATTTTTTCAATTCCACTACCGAGATCTAATACTTTTTTATTTTTATCAAATATTTTTACCATAATGAATAGATATCGTCCGTTTTTGTTTTTACATTAAAATTTTTAATATTTTTTAATAGAGAGGATAATTTTTTAAATGAACCATTTTTAGGTTTTAGGTTTAAATCCTTATTAAACAATTCAATACTTTGTTGAGTAAATTTATCATCCCACCAACTATCTACTCTGTCCCAAGTGTTGTTAATATGATTTATAAGGTCGTCTTCTTTATCAAAGTAAATTTTAGCTTTTTTTAATATTTCAAATTTTTTTAAAAGCATAGGATTTATCTGCTTTTTTGTATCTGGCCAAAAGCAGATAAATGGAATGTTTAAAGCAAGACATTCTAGTATTCCTGTTGAATTATATAAAAATAGAGAAATTTTAGCGTCTTTTGAAGTTTGAATTAAATCCTTACCTAATATTTTTTTAAATTGAATTTCTTTATATATTTGTCGCAAGTTATTGTGTAATTTTTTGTGTGAAAAATTATGTAATTTTATTTTTGTTTTAGTTAAAATTTCTTGAGACAAGTTTTTACTTAGTTTTTTAATTGTTTCTATTGTTTTTAAATTTTCTTTTTGTCTATCAAATAAAGTCAAAGAATAGCCTAATGATCTTGTGTAGATAATAAAATTCCCTCCTCCAATAACTCTCGATTTTGAAAGAGTTTTAAAATTAAATAAAGGAAAATACTTTTTATTATCATTTTTTCCCCATGTTAAATAATAATCAGAAAAATTTAATTCAGGTATAAAGTTGGAGTCAGGTAGTAAAAATGAACCACTTCCATGTTGACCAGATATTATTTGGGTTCCGTTCATTTGTTTTGAAGCGGCATAAACTTTGAATAAATCATTCATATCAAAAGCATTACAAGAAAATATTAATTTAGGATTTTTAGGAAAATTTTTTTCCAAATTTAATAAATTTTTGAAACCTTCAACAAAAGATATAGGTAAAGCATAAGGTAAAATATCTTTGATAAAATTCTCAATGTTTTTGTCATTTTTTTTTATATCAAATTTTATTTTATTTCTTTCATTTAAATCAAAATTTGAGTTTATATTATATACAAAATTCCAAAATGAAGGTATCTGACCCAGTTTTAACTCGAGAGATTTTTCTTTTAAGAAAGGAAAATAAGATAAATGAACAATAGAATCTTTTTGACTCCTTAAGATGTTAAAAGAATTTAATATCTTTTTTGTTAAAAATATTTTTAAATTTTTTTTTTCTTTTTTTTGAAATTTTCCGTATTCAAAATCTAAAAATTGATAATTTTTATTATCTTTAATAGTTTCATGTTCACCTAAGGAGAAAAAATTTATTAATTTAGAAATAAGAGCATAATTCCAATTTTCATTTATTGAAGCATAATAAATTCCACCACTTTCTTTCGTGCTAAAATTAAAATTTTCAACATCTAATATTTCAACTTTTTCTAGATTATATTGATTAAAGGCATTTACTAATAAATGATATCTATCATAACATATTTTAATAAATCTTTTTAACCAATGGCCTAATATTAAAGAAGTAGATTTTTTGTTAAAATTTTGTTTGTGAAATCTATTAAATTCTTCAGTCATTTCAGAAAGAATTGACTTAAATATGTTATCACAATTTTCTTCATGATAAACTATTTCTTCAGCAGTATTAGAGTAATGATTTACAATATTTTCTTTTTCGTTAAATTGATCTTTCAAATTTGCATAATTTAAATAAAATAAATAATTCAAATACAGATTTTTTTCAGGAGAAATAGACAGATTGTTTCCTGAAATTACTAGTTTTTTTTCTAACTTATTTATCATAATTTAAAATATAATTTTGAAATTAAATATTTTTAATGATCCTTTTTATCTGATTCATATCAAGATAATTAGAATTAGTGAGAGAGTTATAAGCAAAACCCTTTCTTACCTTTTTAAAACCTTTCAATTTTCTTGGTTTAATGTTCCTGTCTGGAAGTTCAATAGCAGGCACAATTACATACGAATTTTGATTTTCATAAGTATAATTTGAGTCATAACTGGTGCATAGATCTTCATGAAGTTTTTCACCTGGCCTTAGTCCTACAATTTTATTGTTTTTATTTGTTTTAATGCAATTTGCTAAATCCTCTATTTTGATTGTAGGCAACTTAGGTATAAAAATTTCTCCGCCATGCATCTTTGAAAAACAATTAAAAATAAATTTTACTGCGTCTTCTATTTTTATGAAGAATCTAGTCATTTTGACATCTGTTAATGGTAGAGGCTGTTTTTTTTTAGCCAAATCTTTAAAAAATGGAATAACTGAACCTCTCGAATTCAAAACATTTCCGTATCGTACAACAGAAAAAATCGTATCTGTATGGGCTGATAAAGAATTCGATGAAACAAATAATTTATCTGCAACTAATTTTGTTGCCCCATATAAATTAATTGGATTAGCAGCTTTATCAGTTGATAAAGCGATAACTTTTTTTACATTATTTTCAATACAACAATCAATTAAATTTTGAGTACCTAAAATATTTGTTTTAATACATTCCTGAGGATTATATTCAGCTATAGGAACATGTTTTAAAGCAGCTGCATGTATTACATAATCAACATTTTTTAAAGCTGAAGATAGCCTTCTTGCATCTCTAATATCGCCAATAAAAAATCTGATACCTTTATATTTGGGTTTCTTAAACATTTTAGATAACATGTGCTGCTTGTATTCATCTCTAGAGTAGACAATCAATTTTTTTGGTTTGTATTTTGAGTATATACCTTGGATAAATGCTACCCCAAAAGATCCTGTCCCGCCGGTCACTAATAATGTTTTATTATTAAACATTTAATTATTTCCTCCTAGATTAATTGTTTTGTTAAATAGATTATGATCAAGTTTTCTATGAGATATAATGAACACTGTCATTTTTTCGTAATTTTTAATTATATTTTGTATAATTAGGTCTTCTGAGTTCGTATCTAAAGCATTTGTTGCCTCATCTAATATTAATATATCAGGCTGAATTATAAGTGATCTAGCTATAATAATTCTTTGTTTTTGTCCTCCCGAAATTTTAAAACCTTTTTCTCCTATCATTGTATTTTCTTTATTTGGAGAATCTTTAATTAAATTTTTTAAACCTACAACTTCAGCTATTTTTTTAAAATCGTCAATTTCAAAGTTTTGAACTGGAAATACAATATTGTTTTTTAAAGTGTCATCAATTAAGTAACTTTCTTGAGGAACATAAGAAATTTTAACTTTTTTAAATAAGCTTTCATTAATTAAATTATCATCAATTGAAATTTCTCCTGACTGATATTTCTTTATTCCAATTAAAATGTCCACTAAAGAAGTCTTTCCAGACCCAGATGCTCCGTTAATTAAAATTTTATCGCCTGAACTGATTTCAAAATTAAAATTATTTATTAAATTTATATTTTTTGTGTAGCTGAAATTTAAGTTTTTAATTTTAATTTTTTTAAATTTTTTATTATCAAAATTTTCTTTAGTAATATTTTCGTTAGAAAGTTCGTCACAAACTGCTTTAATTGATGGAGAACCTCTTTTGATTTCTTGTAAACCCATAACTAAAGACTTTATAAGCGGTAAAAGTCTTAAGCCTGCAAAACTAAAAACTGCAATTAAAGGTAAGATATTTATGAGTGAACTTTTATTTAAATTTATTAAAATTAATATACTAGAAAAAATAATTACGGTAACTGCCTCTAAATAATATCTTGGGAAAAATTGTAAAACACTCATTTTTTTTTGGAGATTGTAGGATTTAAAATTATTATCGTTAAATAAATTTAGAAAAAACTTTTCTAAAAAATTTACTTTTAAATATTTAAATAATAAAAATGCTTCGTTAATATTTTTCATCATATTTTGATCTCTATTTATTCTTTCAACAGACATTCTTCTAATTTTTTCTTTTGTAAAAACATAAACAGGTAAAGATAATAAGAAAAAAATAGAAATTAAAAAAAATGTAACCTTTGCATTTAACATTAGCAAAAAAAAGATCACAAAAATTAATACGATGATCTCATTAAAAAGCAAAAGAAAAATATTTATTGAATGAGATGTCTGCCCAGACTCTCTTACCAATAAGTTGTAGTAAACAGATGAATTTTTTTTGTGAAAATTTTCAAAGCTTTTAAATATTATATTTTTAAATAATCTGTTTATCAAATTAGTTTGGATTTTATAATTTAAATGTTCTCTATAATAATGAAAATAAAATACAATTATATTTTTAAAAACTATTATCGCTCCAAACAAAATAATTCCATAAATAATTATTTTACTTTCTGGTAATGTTTTAAGAAAATTACTAAGAAAATTGTTTTCATAAATAATTTTGTTATTTAATAATCCCTCTTTTCCCCCCTAGTAGGATTTCAATAAATGGCAGAAAAGCTCCAATTGAAACCACCTCAAGAATTGAAGCAGTTACAATCATTAAGAGAGCAACTAGTAAATTTATTCTTAATTCACTATTCAAAATTTTTTTGTTAATTAAATTTATTAATGTAAAATTTGGCATTTAATCAAAATCAATTTATTCGATAATTTTTTTACTTTTTCTTTTTGAATTTTTTTTTGATTTTGCTTTCATAAGTAATTCTGCTTCTTTTTTTAATTCATCGTATTCTCTGAACTTCAAGTTCATAAAATTTATCGTTTGAGCGACTTTGTGAGAAAACCCTTTTGGCGTGAGAAGATAAACGTAATTAAGTTTATTATTGTTATTTTTAAAATTATTTAGTTTAACTAAACCCTTATCAACTAGTCCCCTAAGACAATAATTTAGTTTACCTAGACTAAAACCAAGATTTTTTGCTAGTTCTCTTTGTGAAAGGTTTTTTCTATTGTCAATTTTCCTTAATAATTCAAATTCATCTTTATTTAGCTGCATAAAGTATTTGTAGCAGGTTGTTCAAAAATTGTACAGTAAAATGTTCATATTTTGAACAAAATAATATATATTATTCAGTCAATATAGAAATTTATGAACTACATCCGATACGGCTCACAGACAATCGATAAAAGTGATATAAAATCCGTTAGTAAATGTTTAACATCAAATTTTCTTACTACAGGTCCAGAAATAATCAAATTTGAAAAAAACTTTTCTAAATACACTGGTTCAAAATATGCCTTAGCTTGTAGCAACGGAACAGCAGCATTACACATAGCCTTTTTATCAATAGGATTAAAAAAAAACGATAATGTTATTTTACCTGCAATTAATTTTATAGCCGCAGCAAATATGAGTAATTTAATAGGTGCGAAAATTTTTTTTGCTGATGTTGATGAAATTAGCGGGCAAATGACGCCTAAAACCTTACTTGAATGTTTAAAAAAAAACAAAATTAAGAAAATAAAAGCTTTTTGCACTATGCATCATGGTGGGATGCCTAATAATGCAAGAGAATTTTACAAAATTAAAAAAAAATTAAAGTGTTATCTAATTGAAGATAGTTGCCACGCATTAGGCGGCATGTATTCAAAAAAGAAAAAAGAGTATGTTGGTAATTGTAAATATGCAGATATTTCTACATTTTCATTTCATCCAGTGAAATCTATAACTACTGGTGAAGGTGGAATGCTTGTAACTAATAAAAAAAATTTGATCGAAAGAGCAAGACTGCTCCGAAATCATGGAATGTATAAAAAAAATTTAAAACAAAAAAATAATTGGTTTTATCAAATTAAAAGCATTGGATTTAATTATAGGATGAATGAAATTCAAGCCTCACTAGGTATTTCACAATTAAAAAAATTAAATAAATTTATTAAACAAAGAAATTATGTTGCAATTAAATACAAATCTTTATTTAAAATGTATGATTTTATTAATCAATTAAGTGAAAGCAATAATGATTTAAAATCAGCATGGCACTTGTTTATTATAAATTTTAATTTCAAATCTTTAAAAATATCTAAAGATGAATTCATTCAAAAACTTCACAAAAAAAAAATTGGAGTACAGGTGCATTATATTCCAAATAACATTCAGCCCTTATATAGCAAAAATAAATTTAAACTTACCGGAGCTAGAAAGTATTTTGAAAACTCATTAAGTATTCCTATTTATCCAAATTTGAAAATAAATGAAATTAATAAGGTTGCTAATTCAATTATAAAACTCATTATAAAATATAAGAAAAAAAATCATTAACAATTTAATTCAAATGGTATCACTAAATAAAAAACCTTTTCTAATAGCTGAAGTTTCTGCAAATCATTGTGGTTCAATTAAAATTGCAAAAAAATTAATTGATGATGCAAAAAAATATGGAGCAGATGCAGTGAAGTTTCAAACATTTTCACCTGAAACAATGACACTTAATAGTTATAAAAAAGATTTTTTGATCAAAGAAGGTATATGGAAAGGAAACAATTTGTGGAAAATTTATGAAAAAGCACAAACCCCTCTGAAATGGCATAAAGAATTATTTAATTATTCTAAAAGGAAAAAAATTATTTGTCTTAGTACACCTTTTGACGAGACAGCAGTTAATTTTTTAGAAAAGCTTAATTGTCCAATTTATAAAATTTCTTCGTTTGAAATGACCGATATTCCTTTAATTAAAAGAATTGCTAAAACGAAAAAGCCTATAATTATGTCTACAGGAATGGCTAATTTAAAAGAGATTGAGGTAAGTTTTAATATTGCTAAAAAAAATGGAGCAAAAGAAATAATATTACTTTACTGCGTAAGTAATTATCCTTCAAAGGTATTTGATTTTAATTTAAAAAACATTGAAATTCTTAAAAAAAAATTCAAATGCAGGGTTGGTTTGTCTGACCATTCCAAAGACAACATTATTGCAAAATTAGCAATAGCATCGGGTGCTGATATCATTGAAAAACACATTGCACTCAAAAGCCATCCAGAAAGTCTAGATTATAACTTTTCAATTAAGGGAAAAGAAATTCATAAATTTAGAAATGACATAGATTTAGCTTATAAGCTGATGGGTAAAAATATATTTTATAGATCAAAAGAAGAGCTAAAAAATAGAAAGTTTAGAAGATCGATTTATATTTCAAAAAATATCAAGAAAGGCGAAAAATTTACAATAGATAATTTGAAGAAAGTTAGACCAGGTGGTGGGGTTAATACAGTTTATTACACAAAAATATTAGGCAAAAGAGCTTTTAAAAAATTTTCAGCTGGTACCGCTTTTTCTCAAAAATATTTAAAAAAATTAAATATTAAAAATGCATTAATTTATTAATGAAAAAAATAAATATACATAAGCCAAATTGTATTATTGCGGCTAGGGGAAATAGCAAAAGACTTAAAAATAAAAATATATTAAAAATTAATGGCAAAAGTCTAATAGAAATTGTTATTAATAAAGCAAAAAAATCAAATCTTTTTGATCAAATAATTGTTTCCACGGATAGTAAAAAAATCGCTAATATTGCAAAAAAAAGTGGTGCGTTAGTTCCATTTTTAAGGTCTAAAAAATTAAGTAATGACAGAGTGGGCATTTTACCTGTCGTAAAAGATACAGTCCTTAAAACTAATTCTAAATGTAAAAAGTTTAATTTTTTTATATATCCTACTGCTATTTTACTTAAAATAAGTGATCTCAAAAAATCTT
>CACMJB010000016.1 GCA_902613915.1 uncultured Pelagibacteraceae bacterium
ATAGTAATAAAAGACATTACAGTAGAGGTAACAATAACACTTGCTACGCTATCAACAACCTTTCTTTCTGAATACATTGAACCCACCAAATAAGTTAAAACAGCACTTGGCATACATGACTGAATGAGAAGAACACCAGCAGCAAACCCGTTTAAATTAAGAAATTTAATTAATCCAAATCCTATTAAAGGTCCAATAATTACCCTTACCGCTCCTAGAATTGATGCATGTGTCCAAGATACTACTTTTAATCTTGATAAAGCAATACCCAAAGACATTAAAACTAAAAATATAGTAGCGTATGTAAGTAAAAACGTAGTGTTTTCTAAATATCCGGGGACATCCCATTCAAAATATAAAAATATAACTGAAACAATTATTCCGTAAATTGGCATATTCTTAATTAATATTTCAAATGAAAAGCTTTTTTTGGCCAATAAAACTCCAAGTGTAAAGTGAAGAAGAATTATTACTGATGCAATTGCAGATGCTACTCCAAGCCCAGCTGTTCCATAGGCAAATAAACAAATAGGAATACCCATATTTCCAGTATTAGGTAAAATTAATGGTGGCAGTTCACTAATAAAATCTTTTTTAAGCAACAAAAGAAATATAATACCTACAAGAGAAAATCCTCCGATTATAATTAATGCATAAATGAAGTATTCAGTAAAAACACTTAAAGTTACCCCGGTAGTTGTTATTGTGTAGAAAATCATTGCAGGTGTACCAACGTTTCCAGCGAAAGTAGTTATAAAATCAGTGCTAATTTCTGGGTTTTTTTTTCCTAAGTAATATCCAATTCCAATTACAAAGAAAACAGGGGCAATTACATCTATGAGTTTTAAGTAGAGCTCCATTAAGCTCTTACATCAGATTTTCTAGGTTTTCTCAACTTTTTAGTGTTGTAGTTAATAGCAAGTTCAAATTCCATTAACCTTTTGTGGATGGATCTTAATTCAGTAATTCTGGTCCAATTATATAAAAATACAGAAAAAGCGTCTTTTACTTCACCAAAAGCATTAACTACCTGCATCATTACTCCTAGTGTAAAAGTAGCTGTAAATAGCCCAGGAGCCATAATTAAAAATGGCACTATTACAAATAATTGTCTATACCAGATGGCCCATAAATCAAAATAACCATAATGAAGAAAAAGTTTATGATAATTGAATTTTATACCTGTAAATAACTGCAAAATTGTTGGAGCCTGAACATAATTTTTTCTATCATCTTCACCATAAACTAGCTCTTTTCTAAAAGCGGCCTCTACTTTTTGATTGTTGTACTCAAGTCCCGGAAGTTTAATACCAACTAACCAACTAATTAAAATACCACCTAAGCTTAATGTAAGTGCCACCCAAACTAAAGAACCCGAAACATCATTTAAAAAAGGAACAGTTACATTTGAAGATAAAACCCATAAAATTGGAATAAATGCAATCAATGTCATTATAGCTTTAACGACCTGCAAACCTATTGACTCAACAATTTTAGCAAAATTCATACAGTCCTCTTGAATACGTTGAGAAGAACCTTCAACTTTTGCTTCTGTAGCTCGCCAATAAGGCATGTATGAAAATGTTATAGCTTCACGCCATCTAAATGCCCAAAGTCTAGTAAACCAGTTAGTGAAAGCAAAGATGGTTACGTATGGTAATGCGATATATAAAAATTTTTTAATTGAACTCCAAAATTCAGAGATATCTCTATCTTCTGCTGTTTGTAGAATATCGTAAAAATCTTTATACCAACTGTTGAATAAAACGTCTAAATAAGTTTGTAAAACAAGCAATGAAATTATAAAAAAACCACCGCCGTAAGACCACAAATACCATTTTTTATCTTTAAAAAAACTACGCCACATATCTAATTCTTAAGAAAATTATCAGCGTATGATTTAATTACAAATTCTTTTTTCTTAGGTTCTATGACAGTATATGAAATATTATTATTTTCTGCATATTCTATTGCTTTTTCTTTAGAAGGGAATTTTAATATTACCTCTTCTAAAGTATCTGTTGAGGTTTCCCAGCCCATTAATGGATTGATAGAGGGATCTTTTGTTTCAAACTCTAAAACCCATTTTTTAAGTTTCCCCCTACCCGATTGCATCGCAGTTTTTGTTGGTATGTAAATTTTAGCTTTTTTCATCTTAAATGGTCGGGGCGGCAGGATTTGAACCTGCGACCCTCTGGTCCCAAACCAGATGCGCTACCAGGCTGCGCTACGCCCCGATTGGATGTTTTATAGGTTAATTATACCTATTTGGCAATTGAAAGATAATCGCTATAGAAGTAAAAAGCTTTTATGATCCAATATATTACAAAGCCATTTAAAGAGTTTTTCAAATTAGAAGCTTCCTCAGGAATTATGCTTCTTTTAGCTGCGGTACTAGCATTAATCATAAGTAATGGATCATATAGCGATGAATATTTTTCAATACTAAAAAAATACATAACTTTAGGTACGGAAAGCTTTGGCTTGAAATTAAGTGTCTTGCATTGGATCAATGATGTCTTGATGGCAATATTTTTCTTTTTTGTTTCATTAGAAATCAAAAGAGAATTTTTACAAGGTGAATTATCAAACCCAAAACAGGCTTTACTTCCTATAATTGGAGCGGTTGGAGGAATGGCGGTTCCTGCTCTTTTCTATATTATTGTTAATTATTCAGATAGCACAACTCTTAACGGATGGGCAATACCTTCTGCCACTGATATAGCTTTTTCATTAGGTGTGCTTTCCTTACTTGGAAAAAGAGTTCCAATTTCGCTTAAAGTTTTTTTAACAGCTTTAGCAATTATTGATGATCTAGGTGCAATAGTTATTATTGCTTTCTTTTATTCCGGTAACATTCAAATAATTTATTTATTATTAATGTTAGCAGCGATCATAATTTTAATTTTACTAAACAAGTTCAAAATAAATATTTTTTTACCATACTTAATAGTAGGTATATTCTTATGGGATTTTACACATCAGTCTGGTGTTCATGCTACAATAGCAGGAGTATTATTAGCACTAACTATACCTCATAATACAAAAGTAAATAAAAATTCACTTCTATTAAAACTTGAACACGGGTTAGCGCCTTATGTAGCTTTTGGTATCATGCCAATTTTTGCATTTGCAAATGCTGGTGTTTCTTTAGAAGGTTTAACATTTGCAACTTTATTAAATCCAGTACCACTTGGTATTGTGCTAGGACTTTTCTTTGGAAAACAAATTGGAGTATTTGTTTTATCTTATTTATCGGTAAAATTAAAAATAGCTGACAAGCCTTCAGGTTCAACATGGCCAGCTTTTTATGCAGTTTCAATTTTGACTGGAATTGGGTTTACAATGAGTTTATTTGTCGGAAACTTAGCTTTTGCTAATAATATGGAATATATGGATGGAGTTAAAATTGGAGTTTTAGCTGGTTCGTTGCTTTCAACACTTTTTGGTTACTTTCTGTTATTATTATTTTCTAAAAAATGATTAATAATGAAATTATTAAAATTGCATCTAACACATCATATGTTGGACTTAAAAACAATTATACGTATAAGTCATCAAAAAAAAATTCAATGTGTGGTGATTTAATAAAAATAGAATTAGTAGTAAAAAAATTAAAAATTAACTCAATGAGATATGAAACCGAGTCATGTATTTACTGTAACGCTTCTGCAAGTTTAATAGCGAAGCAAATAAGAGGGTTAAGCATTAGCAGAGCAAAAAAAGACTTAAATAAATTAAGATCTTTTTCTATGGATCTAAAATCTTTTCAAATTCCAAGTAAATTTAAGAAGTTTCAGTCATTATTCAAGAAAACTAACACTAATAGACTAAATTGTATTTTTTTACCCTTAGATGCCGTGTTAAAAGCTTTAAAATAATGAAAAAAATAATTACCTTAATATTAATAATGTTTAGTTTTTTTTCAAATGCAAATTCAAATTATGATCAGTTAGCTCATGAATTTTCATTTAATAGTATTGAAGGAAACACAATAAATTTAAAAGATTATAAAGAGAAAGTAATTGTAATTGTAAATGTTGCATCAAGATGTGGATTTACAAACCAATATGAAGATTTACAAAAATTATGGTATAATTACCAAAATCAAAACTTAGTTGTGATAGGTGTTCCAACTAATAACTTTAAACAAGAACCAGGATCTAACAAAGAAATTAAAGATTTTTGTGAAACTACATTCGGTATAGATTTTCCAATGACGGAAAAAATTGATGTAATTGGCAATAATGCACACCCCTTTTATAAATGGGCGAAAGATAATTATGGCAAAGGCGCTATACCAAAGTGGAATTTTCATAAAATAATAATTGGAAAAGATGGTAAAGTTGCAGAAACTTTTACTTCAATAACTAACCCTTCATCTAAAAGATTTATTAATTTTATAGAAGAACAGATTAAAAGTTAAAATTTAAACCATCAAAAGCTGGTATTATATTTTTTGGTAATTTTCTTTTTAAATCAAAATAATCCATATCTACATGTAAATTAGTTAAAATTGCTTTTTGAGGCTTCACTAGTTTTATAAAACTTAATGCATCGTCAAAATTAAAATGTGAAGGGTGTTTTTCCTTACGCAAACAATCAATTATTAAATATTTTAAGTTTAAAAGCTTTTTAGAAACAGAGTTGTTTACTTTATTACAATCACTAATATAAGCGATATCATCAAATCTATAACCAGTTGATTTGATCATACCATGTTCAACCTCAAAGGCATCTACAAATAATTGAGTGTTATCTTTTTTTATTAAAAATTTTTTTTTAATAGTATTAGCTTTCATTATTGGTTTGTATCCATGCTTTTGTGAAAAACAAAAAGTATATTTATCTTTTAATTCTTTAATTGTTCTGTTGGAAGCGTAAATAGGTATTTTTTTTTTATTTTTCCAAAAAAAAGGGCGCATCTCAAAAATTCCAGATGTTTGGTCTGCGTGTTCATGTGTGTAAATTATTGCGTCTAAGGACCTAATCTTATTATTTAAAAATTGGGACTTAATGTCAGGTGAAGTGTCTATTAAAACTGAAAGATTGCCTTTTTGTATATGTGCACAGCATCTTGTTCTAATATTTTTTGAGTTTTTTTTTAATTTCGCCGAGTAGTTTGTAATCCATGGAGAGCCTAGAGAACTACCGCAACCTAATATCGTAAATTTATTCATTATTCTAATTTTCCAAATAAATCAAAAAAGTTTTTGGATGTTGTATTAGATAAATCCTCAAAGGATAGTTCTTTTATTTTTGAAAGAAATTTAACGGTGTGGATTATATAACTTGGCTCATTTGGCTTTCCTCTTAAAGGAACAGGAGCTAGATATGGAGCATCAGTTTCAACTAAAATTCTATCAGTAGGTATTTCTTTAAATGTATTTGCTAAATCTTCAGATTTTTTAAATGTAACTACTCCACTTGCAGATATATAAGCTCCAAGATCAACTAATTTAAATGCAAAATCCTTAGAGCCAGTAAAGCAATGAATTAATACTTTGAAATCTCTTTCTTTCTTCTTTTTTTTTATTATTTCTAAAGTTTCTTTTTCAGCACTCCTAGTGTGAACAACTAAAGGAATCTGCAGCTCTTGGGCTGCAGTAATATGCTCCTCAAAACATTTAATTTGATCATTTTTCTCAGAATGGTTGTAATAAAAATCTAAACCACTCTCGCCAATTCCGATTATTTTTTTATCTGATTTAACTTTTTTAATTACATCTTCTGCTTTTATTTTATTATGATTTTTAGCTTCATGAGGATGAATACCATAAGTGCCATACACACATTTAAATTCTTGGATTATCTTTAAAATTTTATTAAAGCTTTTGTCCTCTGTTGAAATAGTTAATAAGTATTTTACGCCATCATTATTTGCTCTTTTTATTGTCTCTTTTAAAGAAAAAGACATAGGTTCATAATTTAAGTGGCAATGTGAATCAATTATCATCTTCAATTTTAGTAAATAGAATTTCTAGATTATTAAGCTCTTTATTGTGATCAAAAATATTTTCATTTTTTATTATATCTAGTTTTATATTTTGACTAGATATGTTCATCGCTCCAAGAACTTTATTTGTAGCAATAGGGATAATTGGATTTAATAAAATACTAATATTTTTAATTTGTTCCATTATTGTAAATAATATATTTTTCATTCGCTCAGGATCTGTTTTTTTAACAGCCCACGGCTCGGAGTCATTAAAGTATTTGTTTGCGTCAAAAGAAAAACCTACTACCATTTTTATATATTCATTTAAATCTTGATTATTCATAAAAGCTTTTATTTTAGATAAATTGTTTTTAAGATTATCAATTAATTTTTTATCGCTTTCAATAAGCTTACTTTTCTGGGGAATCCTATTATTGCAATTTTTTTTAATGAATGAAAAAACACGCTGACATAGATTTCCATAGTTATTGGCTAAATCGTTGTTAATACAGTTTTTTAAATTCTCTAGAGAAATTGATCCATCATTTCCTAAAGAAACCTCTTTAATCAAATAATATCTTAATTGATCAATTCCATACTTATCTATGATTTCTATAGGATCTAATATATTACCTAACGATTTTGACATTTTTTTATCATCAGAAAGAATCCAACCATGCCCAAAAACTCTTTTAGGCAAAGGAAGTTTTGCAGCCATTAAAAATGCTGGCCAAAAAATAGCATGAAATCTTAATATATCTTTACCAATTATATGAACATCTGCTGGCCAAAAATTTTTATATTTGACGCTTCCTGTGTCTGGGTAATCTAAAGCACTTATGTAATTAGTTAGAGCATCTAACCAGACATAGATTACATGCTTATTATTTTTAGGTACAGGTATGCCCCAAGAAAAAGAAGTTCTACTTATTGAAAGATCTTTTAAACCTTTTTTTACAAATTGGGTAACCTCATTTCGTCTCGACTCTGGCAAAATGAATTTTTTATTATTTTCGTAGAATTTAATAAGTTTATCCTGCCATGAAGAGAGTTTAAAAAAATAAGACTCTTCCTCTACCCATTCAACAGTTGATCCTGAAGATTTTGATATTTTTTTTCCATCGTTTTCTTCGATTTCATCCTCTTCATAAAAAGCTTCGTCAGAAACCGAATACCAGCCGCTATATTTGTCTAAATAAATATCTCCTGAATCAACTAACTTATTCCAAATATCAATAACAGATTTGTGATGTCTAATTTCTGTGGTTCTAATGAAATCATCATTAGTTAAATTTAAGGTTTTCGTAAGAGATCTAAAAGTTTCAGATAATTCATCACAAAAAATCTTTGGATCTTTATTATTTTTTTTAGCTTCTTTTTCAATTTTTTGACCATGTTCATCTGTGCCTGTTAAGAATAAAACGTTGTAATCTTCAAGTCTTTTAAAACGAGCAAAAATATCGGCTACTATGCTTGAATAAGCGTGACCCATGTGTGGTTTTCCAGAGGGATAATATATAGGCGTTGTTATATAAAAATTTTTAGCCATAATTTAATTTGTTGTTAATAGCATTTATTAACGAATTTTGATTAACATTGAAAGTCAAGTATTTATTTAAATTATCTAACACAAAACTTTTTAATTCATAAACTTTATCGTTTTTAAGAACATGTTGATCTTTTAAATTTTTAAAATAGAAATCTGACAAATAAAAAACTATATCTATAAACAATATGTCTTTATTTTTCTTGTGTAAATTTAACAATTTTGAAAGATTATCTGTGAAATTATCCGTTGGAGATATATTATATTCATCAAAAGCATAGTTAAATTTTATAAAATTGCCTGGTGTTAATTTAGATTGTTCAGGGTCTAAAACAATATCAATATTATAAAATTTGATTAATTCTTTAATAATTTCAACTCTTTCATTTTCGTTTTGAATAATTTTGATTTCTAAAGATCTAGATTTAATTGTATCTAATATTGGCTTAGTTTTATTATTAATAAGGATGAAATAATTTTTTTTACTTGGTTCCTCAATAATTTTCAGTAACGCATTAAGGCTATTAGCATTGAATAGTTCGATATCATCTAAAACTATAAATCTATCGTTATCGATTATTGATGATTGTTGAATAACAGATTTTAAATTTCTTATATCTTCAACTTTTAAGGATTTAAAATCAGATCCTTTTACATATAGTATATTTTGAAAAATACCCTCTCTAAATTTTTTGTAAAAAACAGAAGCATCCGA
>CACMJB010000017.1 GCA_902613915.1 uncultured Pelagibacteraceae bacterium
TTAGACCCCATTAAACTCATGATATCTTCTTTTAAAATTGTTCCATTTCTTCCTGTGCCTTGAATTTTAGATAAATCTAAATTTGACTCTGCTGCCATTTTTCTTGCAGCAGGAGCTGCTCTTGTTTCTTTTAAAAAATTAGCAGTTTTATCTTTTTTAAGAATTTCTTCATGAATCTGATCAAGAATTAATGGTTCTTCTTCTTGTTGAGGTTTGTTTTTTTGTACTTTTATTTTTTCTGAAGGTGATATTTTATCGAACAAAGGTTTTTTAGACTTTTCATTAACTTTCTTGGTTTCTATTTGAATTGCTTTTTTTTGTTTTGGTGGACTATAATTTTTTATTTCTTTAACTTTAGTTCCAACATCTGTAGTTCCACTAATTGTTCCTAATAGAGAGCCAACGTTAACTGTCTCACCTACATTAACTTTTATATCTCCTAATACTCCATTGCTAGGCGCGGGTACTTCCACATTTACTTTATCAGTTTCTAACTCAACTACAGGTTCATCTAACGTAACCTTTTCGCCTTTTGACTTAAGCCATTTTGATACAGTTGCTTCTGTAACTGACTCACCAAGGGTTGGAACTATTATTTTTTCTGACATTAATCTTTAAGTATCTTTTCTAATATTTCTTTTTGTTGTGCAAGATGTTTGTTAAGATTTCCGGTCGCGGTAGAAGAAGAAGCATTTCTACCAACATATTTAACAGTTTTATCGCCAAAATTAATCATTTCGAGAGTTCTATCTATATAATTTCTTACTGTATTCCAAGCACCCATATTTTTTGGTTCTTCCTGACACCAAATAAATTCTGCCTTACTGTATCTTTTTAAAGTGTTAGCTAAAGTTTTTACAGGAAAAGGGTACAATTGTTCTATTCTAACAAAAGTAACTTTATCATTTTTTATTTTTTCTCTTGCTTCGAGTAAATCGTAATAAATTTTTCCAGAGCACATTACTACTTTCGCAATTTTTTCATCTCTTTTTTTAAGCTCTAATAAATTATTTACTTTTGAATAAGCGTCATCTTCTAGAACTCTGTGGAACGTACTTTTTTGTGAAAAATCTGATAAACTTGAAACGCATCTTTTGTGTCTTAATAAAGATTTTGGAGTCATAATTATTAATGGTTTTCTAAATTCTCTATGCATTTGACGCCTTAAAACATGAAAATAGTTTGCTGGGGTGGTGCAGTTAACAATTTGCATATTTTCACCAGCGCATAACTGTAGAAATCTTTCTAGTCTTGCAGAAGAATGCTCGGGTCCTTGTCCTTCGTAACCATGCGGTAGAAGCATTACTAAACCACTAGCTCTTCCCCATTTAGATTCACCTGAAGAAATAAATTGATCAATAATTATTTGAGCACCATTAGCAAAATCTCCAAATTGAGCTTCCCATAAAACTAGGGTCTCAGGTTCAGAAAGAGAATAACCAAACTCAAAGCCCAACACTGCAAATTCTGAAAGCAAGCTATCTATTATTTCAAAATTTTTTTGACCTACTTTAATATTATTTAGTGGTATGTATCTCTGATGATTTTCTTGATTTCTTAGAACAGCGTGTCTTTGGCTAAAGGTTCCCCTACCTGAGTCTTGACCTGATAATCTTACTGAAAAGCCTTCATTTAACAATGAACCGAATGCAAGACTTTCAGCCGTAGACCAATCTATCCCAACTTCCTTTTCGATTGATTGATTTCTTAAATCAAATATTTTTTTTATGGTTCTATGAACAGAAAAACCTAAAGGTATTGTAGAAATCTTTTTTCCTAGAGCTTTTAAAAGTTTGTCATCGACCCCGCTTGCCCCCCTTTTGTCTTTTCCTAAGCCTGGTTTAAATCTTGACCATACACCATCGAACCATTTTAGATCTGATTTGTAACTTTTAGATTTTTCAAACTCTGCTTCTAACCATTTTTTAAAGTTCAATTTATTTTTTTGTAACTCACTATCTGAGGTGAGGCCTTCGTTGCTTAACTTTTGACCATAAATTGTAAGCGTGCTTGGGTGTATCTTAATTTTTTTATACATTAAAGGCTGCGTAAATGATGGCTCGTCTCCTTCATTATGCCCAAATCTCCTGTAACAAACCATGTCTATAACAACGTCTCTATTAAATTTTTGTCTATATTCTGTGGCTATCTTAGCGCAATGGACTACTGCTTCAGGGTCATCTCCGTTTACATGAAAAATTGGAGCTTGAGCAATTTTGGCAACATCAGATGGATATGGTGAAGATCTTGCGAATCTCGGAGCTGTAGTAAAACCTATTTGATTATTAACAATTATATGAATTGTTCCTCCGATATTATGACCTGGCAAACCTGACATAGCAAAACATTCAGCTACTATACCTTGACCGGCAAATGCTGCATCGCCATGCATTAAAACAGGGATAACTTTTTTTCTTTCTTTATCTTTATGAAAAAATTGTTTTGCTCTTACCTGTCCAAGTACTACAGGATTAACGGCTTCTAAGTGAGATGGGTTATCTGTTAAGCTTATATGGACAATATTTCCATCAAAGTCTCGATTTGAAGAAGCTCCCAAATGATATTTCACATCCCCCTCAAAATCTTTCTTTGAGGTAACTGTTTTGCCAAAAAATTCACTAAATATAGCTCTATAGGATTTTCCCATTACATTAGCCAATACATTTAGTCTTCCTCTGTGAGGCATTCCAATTTTTATTTCTTTTGCTCCAAGACTACCCCCTCTTTTAATTATTTGTTCTAAAGCTGGTATTAGAGCTTCTCCCCCATCTAAACCAAATCTTTTTGTACCCACGAATTTAACATGTAAGTATTTTTCAAATCCTTCGGCTTGAACAATTTTATTTAAAATTGCTCTTTTTCCATTTTCTGTGAATGTGATGTCTTTTTCTGGTCCCTCTATTCTATCTCTTATCCAAGCTTTTTCATCAGGATCACCCATATGCATAAATTCATATCCAATGGTAGAACAGTAAGTTCTTTTTAAAATATCTAAAATTTGATTGAGATCAGCATATTGAAGTCCGAGAACCCCGTCTAAAAAAATTTTTCTATCATAATCACTTTTTATGAAACCATATGTTTCAGGTTTAAGTTCAGGGTGTTGTTCTTTTTTTTGTATTGAGAGTGGATCTAAATTTGCAATTAGATGGCCTCTTATTCTATAAGCTCTGATTAACATAATCGCTCGAACAGAATCTTTTGACGCTTGTTTCACAGATTTAAAGTCTGCATTGATGTTTTCTTCTATTGAGTCTTTTTTATCCTCTAAAACTTCTTCAAGTTTTTTAAATTTCTTTTCTGGTGACCAAGTTGGTCCCCTTAAATCTTCAAAAACAAGTTTTTGGTCATCACTTAAGCCATCAAAAAAAATTTTCCAGCTTGCCGGGAGTGAAGCTGGGTCAGCGATATAGTCAGCATAAATATCATTAATAAATTCTGCATTTGTACCAGCAAGAAATGAAGTTTTTTTATATACTGTGTTATCGTTTGATGAGGACATTAAAACTCATTTTAACATAAACTATGAAAAATCAACCATTAAGTTTTTGATAAAGTGTCTTACCTATATCTGCTGGTGATTTTGAAATAGTGATTCCTGCAGATTTCATAGTTTCTATTTTGTCTTCAGCGCCTCCTTTTCCCCCTGATATTATTGCACCTGCATGCCCCATTCTTCTTCCAGGTGGAGCTGTTAAACCAGCTATGAAACCTACCATAGGCTTTTTAATTTTCTCTCTTTTGAGAAATTCCGCAGCTTCTTCTTCTGCTGAACCTCCGATTTCTCCTATCATAACTATCGATTTGGTTTCATCATCTTTTAAAAACATTTCTAAACAATCTATGAAATTTGTACCATTAATTGGATCACCTCCTATTCCAATACAAGTTGATTGACCCATTCCATTAGCTGAGGTTTGAGCTACTGCCTCATAAGTTAATGTCCCAGATCTAGAAACTATACCCACTGAACCTTTTTTATGAATATTGCCAGGCATAATTCCAATTTTACATTCATCTGGAGTTATTATGCCAGGACAATTAGGTCCAATTAACCTTGAATTACTTTTGTCTAAAATTTGTTTAACTTTAAGCATGTCTAAAATTGGTATTCCTTCAGTAATGCAAACAATTAATTTTATTTTTGCATTAATGGCTTCAATTATTGCTTCACCTGCAAATTTGGGGGGGACATAAATCATGGTAGCATCTGCTAATGTTTTTTCTTTAGCTTCTTGCACAGAATTAAATACTGGTAAATTTAAATGTGTTTGACCGCCTTTCTTGGGTGTTACACCCCCAACAAGTTTTGTGCCATATTTTAAAGCTTGCTCTGAATGAAAGGTTCCATGCGTGCCTGTAAAGCCTTGACAAATAACTTTTGTATTTTTATTAACTAAGACTGACATTATTTTATTGCTTCAACAATTTTTTTTGCTGCATCGTTTAAGTCTAAAGCAGACAGAATTTCTAAATTTGATTTATCTAATATTTCTTTTCCTTCTTTAAAATTCGTACCTGCTAACCTCACAACAAGAGGAAGAGATAAATTTATTTCTTTAGCAGCATCAACAACTCCTTGAGCCAAAACATCACAGCGCATTATACCACCGAAAATATTTATCAAAATTCCTTTAACATTTTTGTCAGAGAGAATTAGTTTAAAAGCTGCAGAAACTTTTTCTTTACTTGCACCACCTCCAACGTCTAAAAAATTTGCTGGTTCCTTGCCATATAATTTTATGATATCCATAGTAGCCATAGCTAAACCTGCACCATTAACCATACATCCTATTGAACCGTTTAACTTTATGTAAGCAAGATCATATTTACTTGCTTCAATTTCAATAGGGTCTTCTTCATTAAGATCTCTAAGTTTTAAAACTTCTGGTCTTCTAAATATTGCATTATCATCAAAATTCATTTTTGCGTCTAAGCAAATTAATTCACCAGATTTTGAAATTATCAAAGGGTTTATTTCAATTAAATTAGCATCTTTTTCAATAATTATTCTATATAATGATTTTATTAATTTTTTAGCTTTATCAACTTGATTTTTTTTAAATTTAAATATTGAAATTATTGCTTCAATTTCGTGATCGTTTGGTCCTTCATCTTTAAGATCTATTTTTTTTGTAAAAATTTTTTCTGGGTTTTTTTCTGCAACAGCCTCGATGTCAATTCCACCTTCTGTGCTACAAATAAAAGCTATTTTTGATGACTCTCTATCAACCAAGCAGGAAAGATAAAATTCTTTTTGTATACTTGATGCTTCCTCAATATATAATCTTTTAACCTCTTTGCCTTCAGGCCCTGTTTGATGGGTTACTAGAATTTTTCCCATCATTTTTTTTGCCTCCGTTTTTAGTTCATCATGGTTACTTATTAATTTTACACCTCCAGCTTTTCCTCTTCCACCTGCGTGTATTTGAGCTTTTAAAACTAATTTGTTTCCAGAAAGTTCTTTCACTTTCTCATCAATTTCATTAATTGATAGGATAACAACGCCTTTTGATACCGGTGCACCAAACTCTTTTAAAATTTTTTTTGCTTGATGTTCGTGAATATTCATTATTTAAATTTATTACTAACATATAATTTAATTAAATCTACAATGAAAAATAAAATATTAATTCTTACTCCTGTTTATAAAGATTGGAATAATCTTGATAAACTATTGAGAAAAATAAATAAAATTTTTGCAAAAGAAATCAAGAGTAATTTTGATTTAATAATTATTGATGATTTTTCAAATCAAAAAGTAAAAATGAATAGATTTAAACTATCTAAGATTAATAAAATCAGATTAATTACCCTTTCAAAAAATCTTGGAAGCCAAAGAGCGATTGCTTTAGGACTTAAATATGTGAGAAATTTTTATAAAAAAAATTATCACATATTAATTATAGACTCAGATGGCCAAGATAACCCCTCTGGTATTTTAGAAATGTATAAAAAAATATCAAAAAAACCTAATCACTCAGTTGTAGCTGGAAGAGGTCAAAGAAAAGAAGTTTTATGGTTTAGAGTTTTTTATGAAATTTACTTTAATGCAGTTAAGATTTTGTCTTTTAAAAAAATAAGGTTTGGTAACTTCAGTTTTTTAAATCATAAAGATGTAAATTTAATTGTCAGTGACTCAAATTTATGGAATGCATATCCACCTACTTTAGAAAAAAATATAAAAAATATTGATTTTATTACTATTGATAGGGAAAAAAGAATTTCAGGGGATTCTAAAATGAATTTTTTTGGTTTGGGATATCATGCATTAAGG
>CACMJB010000018.1 GCA_902613915.1 uncultured Pelagibacteraceae bacterium
TTTCACCTTTTGTGGGCTTTTTTGCATAGTAAATAAACTTACTATCTGGATTGCTTTCTGGAACCATTCTTACTTTAAGATGTGTTTTTTTTGCCATAATTTTTTATTTTATTTATTTTATCTAAAATATTTTTACTTTTTGTTTTAAAATAATCTTTAAGATAGATGTTATTTAAACCATGACGGTCTACATCGTCAAGTTTATTAATTTTATATTGTAAAAGATTTTTTGCACCAGAAACAGTCATACCCTTCATTTTTAACAAATATTTTATCATTTTTAAAATTTCAATTTGTTTTGTTGAATAGTGTCTAATTTTATTAAATTTTTTAGGTTTAATAATTTTAAATTCCTTTTCCCAATATCTTAAAATATAATTTTGAGGTTTTTTTGTTACAGGGTCTATCAAGTTAAGAATTTTTGAAACCTCAGAGATACTCGAAAACTTCTTCATTTAGCTTTTATACAAATTGTGTTCTAAATTTTTAGAGGAAGTAAAAATAACAGATTTTCTTGATTTAATTATATATTCTTTTTTTGTTTTAGGGTTTCTTCCAATTCTCTCCTTTTTTTTTATTACTTTAAATGATCCTAAATTTTTAAGAATTAATTCGCCATTTCTTAAATTTAATAGAATTATATTAATTAAATCATCAATTAATTTTTTAGAAAGATTTTTAGAAAAACCAGTATAATGGCTTAAATTTTTTACTATATCGTTTTTCGTAAAGGTTTTATATTTCAATTTCAGTATTTTTTAAATTATTTTTTATTTCATTCATTAAGTTGCCTTTAATAATTTTATAACATAAATCTAATGAATAATAAAATCCTGTTGCATCAGTACCTCCATGACTTTTAACGACTGGTCCGTTTAAACCTAAAAAAATGGCTCCATTATATTTTCTAGGATCTAATTTATGTTTGAATTTTTTTAATGAAAAATATGAAAATAGAATTGAAATTTTAGTGAATATATTTTCAGTTAATGTTTTTTTTAAATTATTTATTATAAATTTCGCAGTTCCTTCTGCAGTCTTTAATGCGATGTTTCCGGTAAAACCGTCTGTAACGATTACATTTGATTTTCCAGACATGATTTCATTTCCTTCAATATAACCGTTATATATAAAATTTTTTTTATTAGATAAAATTTTTAATTTTTTTGATGTATTTTTTAATAACTCTGTACCTTTTATTTCTTCAGAACCCACGTTTAATAATGCAACCTTCGGTGTGCTATCCTTAAATAATGATTTATAAAGAGCTGAACCTAAATGAGCAAAATCTGTTAAGTTATTTTCACTACATTCTATATTTGCACCTAAATCTAAAACAACATTCATACCATTTTCATTTGGCCATAAACCTGCTAATGCAGGTTTACTAACTCCATCAATCATTTTTAATATCATTCTTGAAATCACTAGTAACACACCTGTGTTACCTGCAGATAAACTAATATCAGATTTACCATCTATTTGATGCTTAATACAATTCCACATACTTGTGTTTCTTGCATTTTTTACTGCGGTTAAGGGTGTGTCTTCATTTGATACAACAGTATTTGAATTTATAATGTTAATAAAATTTTGATTAATTTTATAATCATTAAGTTTTTTTTTAATGACATCTTCGTTTCCAAATAAATTTAATTCATAATCTGTAATGGATGGATTTTTTTCTATAAAATATTTAATTCCTTGTAATACTTTATCAGGTGAATTATCGCCACCCATTGCATCAATGGCAATACAAATTTTTTTTGACATAAATTAAAGATTTAAATATCTAAAATTTTTTTTCCGTTATAATAGCCAGACTTAAGATCTATATGATGTGAAAGTTTATACTCTCCACTTTTCTTATCTTCCACTATATTAACAGAAGAAATTTTTAAATGAGACCTTCTCATTTTTTTCTTTGAAACAGATGTTTTTCTTTTAGGTACAGCCATGATTAAAATTTAAAATTATTAGTTTCTTTTACCATATTATCAACAGGAATATCAAAGCAAAAAATATAAAATTTTGATAAATAGTTTTCAAAATGTCTATATTTCTCGTCATTTGGATCTTTAAATTCTTTAAAATATTTTTGTATTAAATTAAAATTAATAAAAATCTTTTTGTTTGGTGATTTTTCAATAATGAGTTTTAATAAAATATCGTATAATATTTTATTTAAATCTTTCATTTTTTTATTTACAGCTACATCTCCTAAACCATTTTCTCTGAGGTTATTTTCAATTGTATGAAAAAAACTGTCATAAGATTTTTGATCAAATTTTTTGTTTTTATTTTTTGTAACAATCATTATAATAGAAAAGTGAATAAACATTAGATATATTCTCGTCTCAAAATTATCACTTAATTTTAATTCTTTGTAAAAAAAAATATTTCTAGAAAGTTTCAGTAATGTATTATAAAGATTGTAATTATAATGACTGTTAATATTAAAAATCATAGACTAATATTGGTTTTATTCTCACTTATATTATTTAGTTGTCAGTTACAAAAACCTTCCAATAACCATGGTATATTATATCTAGAAAATAGATCAAATAAATTAACATTAAATAGCTCAAATAAAAATGATGTGATTAGAATTATTGGATATCCTCATACTCAATCTAATGATGAAAATGAAGTTTGGATTTATTTAGAGAGGAAAATATCAAAATCTAAATTATATAAACTTGGAAAACACACAACTGAACTAAACAATGTTCTAATTTTAGAATTCAATAAATTTGGTGTTTTAAATAAAAAAAAATTACTTAAAAAAGAAGATTTAAATAAGATAAAATTTACCGAAGATACAACTACAAATGAGTTAACAAAAAAAAGTTTTGTCGCATCTTTTCTATCTAGTATAAGACAAAAAATGTATGGAAATAAATAATATCTCTATTACCTTAATGGGCTATTACGGCCAGTAGTAGCAAAGCAACTATATTAGTAATTTTTATCATCGGGTTTACAGCAGGTCCTGCAGTATCTTTGTAAGGATCACCTACTGTGTCACCTGTTACTGCTGACTTGTGAGCCTCAGACCCTTTACCACCAAAATTACCGTCTTCAATATATTTTTTAGCATTATCCCAGGCACCTCCACCGGCTGTCATTGAAACTGCAACGAATAATCCTGTAATTATTACTCCGAGCAACATAGCTCCTAAAGATGCTAAGGCTGCTTCCATGCCTCCAATTTGAAAAATTAAAAGATATAACACTACAGGAGATAAAACTGGTAACAATGACGGTATTATCATTTCTTTAATCGCTGCTTTAGTTAATAAGTCTACTAGTCTTCCATAGTCTGGTTTTCGTTTACCTCTCATAATACCTGGTATCTTTTTAAATTGCCTTCGAACTTCAATTACTACAGATCCGCCAGCTCTTCCCACTGCTTGCATACCCATTGATCCAAAGAGGTATGGTAACATTCCACCTATTAATAAACCTGCAACTACAAACGGGTTTGATAAATCGAAAGTAACGATTACACCTTCCAAAGCAGATCCTTTAACTGTTGAAAAATACTTAATGTCTTCTGTATAAGCAGCGAAAAGAACCAAAGCTCCTAGTCCAGCTGAACCAATAGCGTAACCTTTTGTAACTGCTTTAGTTGTATTTCCAACTGCATCAAGTGCATCAGTAGTTTTTCTTACGTTCTTAGGAAGTTTAGACATTTCAGCAATTCCACCTGCGTTATCAGTAACTGGCCCATAAGCATCTAAAGCAACAACCATTCCAGTAAGAGCTAACATTGCTGTCACAGCTATAGCTATTCCGTATAATCCTGCAAGTTCATTTGTATATAAAATTCCTGAAACAATGATTAAAGCTGGTACTGCAGTAGCTTCCATTGAAATTGCTAAGCCTTGAATAACATTAGTGCCATGCCCAGTAGTTGAGGACTGAGCAACTGTTTTAACTGGTCTATAGTTTGTGCCAGTATAGTACTCGGTAATCCAAATAAGTAATCCTGTTATTATAAAACCTACAACTCCACAAATATACAAATCCATTCCATTAAAATTTTTTCCACTATTTGAATAAGACTCAGATATTCCAACTATAGAGTCAGTAACAGGATATAAAATTAATAAGGATGTAATAGCGGTGACAATAAAACCTTTATATAAAGCACCCATTATATTTTTACTTTTACCTAACTTAACGAACCAAGTTCCTATAATTGATGTAATTATACAGGCTCCTCCAATAGCTAAAGGATAAATCATTAAATTATAATCTGATGGGAAGAAAATTGATGATAAAACCATTGTTGCTACAATTGTAACAGCGTAAGTTTCAAATAAATCCGCTGCCATACCTGCACAATCACCTACATTATCTCCAACGTTATCAGCAATAACTGCAGGATTTCTTGGGTCGTCTTCTGGAATTCCTGCTTCAACTTTTCCAACTAGGTCAGCACCAACATCAGCACCTTTTGTAAATATTCCTCCACCTAATCTAGCAAATATAGAGATAAGAGAAGCACCAAATCCAAGAGCAACCAAAGCGTTAATAATCTCTCTATTATCAACATCAAGGTTAATCAAAATAATGTAATAAAAAGTAATAGATAATAATGCTAGACCAGCAACTAATAAACCTGTTATCGCACCAGATTTAAATGCAATAGTTAAACCAGATTGTAGACTTTGTCTTGCTGCTTCAGCCGTTCGAACATTTGCTTTTACAGAAATTAACATACCTACATATCCTGCTACTCCTGACAAAAAAGCTCCAATAAAATATCCAATTCCTACAAGGTAGTTAAAAAAATAAGTTACAATTGCAAGAACAATTATTCCAACGATAGCAATAGTTTTGTACTGTCTATTTAAATAAGCCTTTGCTCCAATTTGAATAGCCTCAGCTATTTCTTGCATTTTTGAATTACCTGGGCTTGATGAAATAATCTGTCCCGATAGTAAATAACTATAAGCTACAGCCAGAACTCCTATAAATGATATTAAATAAAGTAATTCTAAAAAATCAGTCATGTTATAAAGCGCATAAATGCCAAATTAATATAAAAAACGCAAGCTAAACTTCAATGAAAATAACAACTTTTTAGTCATCTTTTCTTAATTCTTTAGAGATTTTATCTAGAATTGCGTTTAAGTAACCAATTTGAATTTTTTCTAAAAAATGCTCAGAAGCTAATAAATACTCATTAATAATTACTTTTTTTGGTATATTATGTTTGAACATAAGTTCAAAAATTGCAGCAAATAGTATTATTTTTAATAATTTATCAGTTTTAGTTAAATCAATATCGTTTGACAAATAAGATTTTATGCGATCTTCAATTAGATCAGATCTTTCTAGGGTTCCAGTTACTACATCTTTAATAAATTTTTTATATTGACTCTTAGGGTAGTCAATTAAAGCTTCTGGATTCATTAATGAATTGTAAATTTTTTGAATAACTTTTATTCTAGGAGATGAGTTTTTAGATTTTTTTAGGTCCATTAAATAAAATAGATATTACTGCATCTGCAGCTTCTGATGCTTTATTTGGTTTTTTACTGGTTGTATTTTTGCATCTTTGCAGTGCTTGTTTCTTATTGTAAGCAGTAATTATTCCATTACTTATAGGTTTGTTGAATGTAATTGAAAGATTTAAAATTGAATTGAATGTCGATGAACATATTAAATCAAAATGTGGGGTTTGACCTTTGATAACACAACCCAAAGCAATGAAACCATCAAATTTTTTTATATTTTTCCTTATAGCAATAGGAATTTCATATATTCCAGGTACATTAATAATACTTGTTTTAACTCGATTATTAATTAGTTTTTTTTTGGAATTTAATACAAGTTTTTTGGAAATATCTTTATAATAATCTGCATTAACTATTAAAATTTTTTTCATTTAATTATAATCTGTTTTTTTATTTTTAAACCAAAGCCATCAAGTCCGATAATTTTCTTTTTACTTCTTGAGATTAATACCATATTTTTAATATTCAGGTCCTTTATTATTTGCGCACCTATACCATAATATCTCAAT
>CACMJB010000019.1 GCA_902613915.1 uncultured Pelagibacteraceae bacterium
CGAAATGTTTAGAGATTTAGAACAATATAGAATGATAGCATTTGGTGGAGCTATGGTTTTAATCATGGTGTTTAAACCAAAAGGAATTCTAGCAAATCGTAAACCAACAATCCTTATGCACGGAGACAAGAAATGAGCAATCTTCTTTCAGTAGAAAATTTAACAATGCAATTTGGCGGTTTAACTGCGATTGATAATTTAAGTTTTGATGCAAAAAATAATGAAATTACCTCAATCATTGGACCTAATGGTGCTGGGAAAACAACTGTATTTAATTGTTTAACTGGTTTTTATAAACCTACTAATGGTCAAATGTTTTTACATAAAGATGAAGGTAAGATCTCTCTTAGAAAGTATACTGACTTTAAAATTGCTTATGTTGCAAAAGTAGCAAGAACTTTTCAAAACATAAGATTATTTCCAGCAATGTCAGTGTTAGAAAATCTATTAGTAGCTCAGCATAATGAATTGATGGTTGCTTCAGGTTATTCTTTATTTGGTTTATTAAACCTAAAATCTTATAGAGATAAAGAACAGTTAGCGGTCGATAAAGCAAAATATTGGTTAGATATAATTGGTCTTACAAATAGAGCAGATGATAATGCAGGTGATTTACCTTACGGAGATCAAAGAAAGCTAGAAATTGTAAGAGCTATGTGTATCGAACCTAAACTTTTATGTTTAGATGAACCAGCTGCTGGCTTAAATCCTAAAGAGTCTGCTGAATTAAATAAATTATTAAAGTTTATTAAGATAGAAAAACAAACAGGAATTCTTTTAATTGAGCATGATATGAGTGTTGTAATGGGTATTTCAGATCATGTTGTAGTTTTAAATTACGGAAAAAAAATATTTGAAGGCACAGCTGATCAAACTAAAAATAGCAAAGAAGTGATAGAAGCTTACCTAGGAGTAGATGAGTAATGCTTAAAATTTCTAACATTGAAACTTTTTATGGAAAGATACAAGCTCTTCGAGGTGTTGATCTTGATGTAAATCTGGGAGAAATAGTTTCACTTATTGGCTCTAATGGAGCGGGTAAATCAACTTTGCTTATGACTATAAGTGGAGTTAACAAAGCCAAGAGAGGTAATATTGTTTTTAACGGTGAGAATATTGAAAATAAACAACCCCACAAAATTGTTGATATGGGTATTTGCCAAGTGCCAGAAGGAAGAAGAATTTTTTCAAGACTAACTGTTGAAGAAAATTTAAGATTAGGTGCTCATGCCAACGAAAAAGGGAAGTATTTTGAAAATGATATTAAGGAAGTTTATGATTTATTTCCTGTATTAAGTGATAGAAAAACACAAAGAGGAGGAACTCTTTCAGGCGGAGAACAACAAATGCTTGCAATCGGTAGAGCGTTAATGAGTAAACCCAAAGTGCTTTTATTAGATGAACCTTCACTTGGAATTGCACCAAAATTAGTTAATCAAATTTTTGTTTCAATAAAAAATATAAATAAAGAAAAAAATGTTACCATTTTTTTAGTTGAACAAAATGCTAAAAAAGCTTTGGAGCTTGCTGATCGTGCTTATGTATTGGTTAACGGCAAGGTGACCATTAAGGGTTCTGGTCAAGAACTTCTTAAAAATAAAGATATTCAGGCTGCCTACTTAGAGGGCGGGGCAAAAAATTAACATTTTTTCATATTTACAAGTCTCAAATTTACGTGTTCAATATTAAAATTAATTAATTAATTAACAAACAAAGGAAAATATAATGTTTAGAACTTTTAATAGATTTCTTTCATTGATTACCGCTTCGTTAATGTTAGCAACAGTATCAGTCAAAGCTGACGTCGTTGTTGCTTCTGCTGGACCTATGTCTGGTCAGTACGCTTCATTTGGTGCTCAGTTAAAAGCTGGTGCTGAAATGTGGTTAAAGCACGTTAACAAAAAAGGTGGAATTAATGGTGAGAAAGTTAAATTAGAAATCGGAGACGATGCTTGTGATCCTAAACAAGCTGTTGCTGTAGCCAACAAATTTGCTGGTCAAGGTGTAGCTTATGTTGCAGGTCATTTCTGCTCTGGTTCGTCAATTCCAGCTTCTGCGGTTTACAATGAAGAAGGAATTATTCAAGTTTCACCAGCTTCAACAAATCCAGCGTTAACGGATAAAGGTGGTAAATATACTTTTAGAGTTTGTGGTCGAGATGATCAGCAAGGTGAAGTTGCTGGTAAATTCTTAGCTGAAAATTACAAAGGTAAAAAAGTAGCTATCCTTCATGATAAAACTGCTTACGGAAAAGGTTTAGCAGACGCGACTAGAAAAAACATGAAGAAAGCTGGCCTTAAAGACGCTATGTACGAAGCTTATACAGCAGGTGAAAAAGACTATTCTGCTTTAGTTTCAAAACTAAAATCAAATAACATTGATGCAGTATATCTTGGTGGTTACCACACAGAAGGTGGTTTGATCGTAAGACAAATGAGAGATCAAGGTATGAAAACTAAATTAATCAGTGGTGACGCATTAGTTACAGCTGAGTATTGGGATATAACAGGAAATGCAGGTGAAGGTACGTTAATGACTTTCTCTCCAGATCCAAGAAATAATCCTGCTGCTGCAAGTGTTGTAAAAGAATTTAAAGCTGCTGGTATTGAGCCAGAAGGTTATGTTCTTTATTCATATGCTGCATTACAAGTATTCGAACAAGCTGCTAATCAAGCCGGAACAAACGATCCTGCTAAAGTTCTAAAAGTAATGAGAAAAGGTAAGTTTGATACTGTAATCGGTTCACTAAGCTTTGACAGAAAAGGTGACGTGAGCTTACCAGGTTATGTATTTTATGAGTGGAGCAAAGGTAAATACAGCGAGCTGTAATTTTATTGCTTAACTAATTTAAAAGGGGGCTTAGGCCCCCTTTTTTATTTACAGAAAGGAATTTATGGAAATTACATATGATGATTTTAAAAAGGTTCAAATTAAAGTTGGAACTATTTTAGAGGTTAAAAAGAATGAAAAAGCTAGAAAGCCTTCATTAGTAGTCAAAGTTGATTTTGGAAGTGAGATAGGTATCAAACAATCTTCTGCACAGATAACTCATTACTACAACGCAGAAAATTTAGTTGGTAAACAAGTTATAGGCGTTTGCAACTTTCCAACAAAAAATATTGCTGGAGTAGTCTCAGAAGTATTAGTGCTTGGAGCAATTGAGAAAGATGGAAAAGTTGTCCTGGTGCATCCATCTCAAAAGACTGATAATGGTTTAGATATCGCTTAATGATATTTGCACTTAAAACTTTACTCGCTGGATTAATTATTGCC
>CACMJB010000020.1 GCA_902613915.1 uncultured Pelagibacteraceae bacterium
TATATATTGCAAATATGATTTTAAAAGAAAATAAACTAAATGATATATTCAGTTATTGGTTGTTATTATCTTTAATTTTTGTTTTTATGCTTATCATAATTGGCGGCTTAACGAGATTAACTAATTCTGGCCTTTCAATTATCGAATGGGAATTATTTACTGGTATTCTACCCCCAATGAACTCCGAAACCTGGAATATTTATTTTGATAAATACAAGACAATTCCACAATATAAATTAATAAATTTTAAAATGACTTTAGACGAGTTTAAAATAATCTTTTATTGGGAATATTTTCATCGAGCTATAGCAAAATTTATTGGTTTATTTTTTTTGATACCATTAATTTTTTTTTATTTTTCAAAAAAAATTAAAAAAAATTATATTAACGTTTGCTCCTTAATATTTTTATTAATTCTTTTACAGGGTGTAGTTGGTTGGTATATGGTTAAAAGTGGCTTAGTTAATAATGTTACTGTTAGCCATTATAGACTTTCAATACATCTATCAATTGGAATTTTAATAATCTCTATGATTTTCTGGACATGGATAAACTTTATAGAAAAAAAAAATAAAATTTTTTTTAGATTCTCTAAAAATAATTTTTCATTTTTATTATTAATTATCATAATTTTTTTACAAATAATTCTAGGTGCCTTTGTTTCGGGCCTTGATGCTGGAAAAATCTATCAAACATGGCCTACAATGGGTGGTTCTTATCTTCCTAACGATCTCAATTTAGAAAATTTAAATAATCTTATTGAACTTGATAATCATTCATTAGTGCAATTTTATCATAGAAATTTAGCATATTTTTTACTTTTTTATGTTTTCTTTATATCGTTTAATATTATAAAAAATAAAATAACAAATTTATATCGACCTTTAAAAATTTTAATTTTTATAACAATATTGCAGGTAATATTAGGAATTTTTACTTTGTTAAGCGGTTTAAATCTTTATTTGGCATCTGCTCATCAGATTACTGGTGTGTTATTGGTTTTTAGTGCAATAAATCTTTATTATTTTAGCACTAAATAAATTGACTTTATTTGGCAATATTTGTATTTATCCGTCATTATCATGACACCGTTTATAAAAAAAAAAGATATAAAGAATGATTGGTACATTATCAATGCTCAGAATGTTGCTGTTGGTAGACTCGCAGCGTTCATATCAAAAGTTTTAAGAGGCAAAAATAAAACAAAATATAATCCACATATAGATAATGGAGATTTTGTTATTGTAACAAACATTGAAAAAATTAAATTTACAGGTAAAAAATTCGAAAATAAAAAATATTTTAAACACACTGGCCATCCTGGCGGTATAAAAGAAACTAATCCAGCTAGATTATTTCAAAAAAACAAAACAGCAGAAATACTTAAACTAGCTGTGAAAAGAATGCTGCCTGGAGGACCCTTGGCAAAAAAACAACTCACTAAGTTAAAAATTTACAATGGTGAAATACATCCTCATGACGTTCAAAAACCAAAAATAATTAACTTTGAAAAATTGAACAAACTAAATACTGTAAAATAAAATGAGTCAATCCATTAGCACATCACCTAAAATAAATAAAATAAAATTAGATTTTAAGGATAGTAAATATGCTACTGGAAGAAGAAAAAAATCAATAGCTAAAGTTTGGGTTAAAAAAGGTACCGGAAACATTCATGTAAATGGTCTCAAAATGAGTGATTATTTTAAAAGACCAGTTCATCAAATAATAGTAACAAGGCCTTTAGAAATTTCACAAGTTGCATCAAGCTATGACGTAAAATGTTCTGTCAGAGGTGGTGGATTATCTGGTCAGGCAGGTGCAATTATTTTAGGGATATCTAAAGCATTGATCTCTCATGATAATAATTTAAAAAAGAATTTAAAAAAAGATAAGCTTACAACGAGGGACTCAAGAGTGGTAGAGCGTAAAAAATACGGTCATAGAAAAGCTAGACGAAGCTTTCAATTTTCTAAAAGATAATTTTTTAAATTTAACTATTTTTAAAGACAATGATATAAGACAGTATGTCTAAATCAGATAAGATAAACGTAGCTGTAATAGGTGCAACTGGGTACACTGGATTAGATCTAATATTTTTACTTTCTAAACATAAAAAAATAAATATAAAATATTTATGTGCAACAAAAAATTTAGGAAAAAAAATAAGTTTTTTTGATAAAAGAATTAAAAAAAAACTACCTTATTTAACATCAATTAATAAAATTAATTGGTCAAATCTAGATCTGGTTATTTTATCATTGCCAAATGGTCAGGCGCAAAAAATAATTAAAAAAACTTATCATAGATATAAGAATTTAAGATTTATTGATTTATCTGCAGATTTTAGGATTTCAAATGCCAAATTTTATAAAAAAATCTATAATATAAAACATAAGGCTGAACCCTTAATAAAAAAATCATTATACTCAATACCAGAATTAAATGGAAAAGAAATTCAAAAATATAGAATTATTTCAAATCCGGGGTGTTATCCAACTTCTATACAAATTCCATTGGTTCCTTTAATCAATAAAAATTTAATAAATCCAAATGAAATTATCATAGACTCAAAATCTGGATATTCGGGTGCAGGCAAAAATTTAGAAAAAAAATTCAATCATAAAAATTTATATTCTTCAATTTTCGCATATAGTACAAAAAATCATAGACATATATTTGAAATTGATCAACAAATTTTAAAGTTAACTAAAAGAAATATTAACTTTTCATTTAATCCTTACTTGCTTCCAACATTTAGAGGTATTTTAACTACGATTTATATTAGTGCAAAAAAAAATAAGTCAGCAAAAGAAATTAGAGATTATTTACATAATTATTATAAAAAATCTAAATTTATCAAAATATTAAAACTTAACTCACCTTTAGGTTCAGGAAACGTTTTAAATACAAATAATTGTGAAATTTCTATTTGTGAAACAAGAAGAAAAAATAAATACATAATTTTTTCTGCTATTGATAACTTGGTTAAAGGAGCCTCAGGTCAAGCAATTCAAAATATGAATATTTTATACAATTTTCCTGAAAAACAAGGTCTCGAATGAAAATAATAATTATTCTAAGTTTATTTTTTTTTTTTTCAAATTGCAACAAACCAAAAATAGCATTTATATGCGGTGATCATGAATGTGTTAACAAGGCAGAAGCAAATCAATATTTCGAAGAAAATTTTATCTTAG
>CACMJB010000021.1 GCA_902613915.1 uncultured Pelagibacteraceae bacterium
TATTGGCAGAAAATAGATTGTTGCTAATATTTTTCCATAATGCTTTTTAAAAAAATAATATTTTGACCAAATAAAATGCCAACCATATAAGTAGTTTAATTGTTTTTCCTCATTTGAGCTTGAAACATTAACCGCTTTTCCTTTTTCATGAAAAACTTTAACTTTATTTAATTGAAATGCATTGAAACCATTCTTTTTAGCCCTTTTCGTGTAATCTGTTTCCTCCCAATAAAGAAATATATTTGGATCAAATCCTTTGTTCTTAATAAAAATCTTTTTATTAAAAAAAATAGTTGATCCATGCACATTATGTATTTTTTTTATATCGTATCTTAAACTTGTTTGATAATGTCCAGTTTTTGGAGCTTTAATATAATGTGGGCCTATAACCGAAAATTTTTCTTTTAAATTTTCTGCATAATTGTAAAAAATAATTAATGCTTTTTTGTTAATACCTTTTACATCTGGTTGAACAACAAAAAAATATTTCGTATTAATCTTTTTTGCTGCATAATTAATTGATGAGCCATAACCCATATTATTTTTAAAATAAATTCTTATATTTTTGTTTTTTTTAAAAATTCTTTTCAGCTTAAAATCTTTCGAGTTATCAATAATTAAAATTGGTGATTGTTTTGGTATTTTTTTAATAAATCTAATGAGTTTAGTTGAGCTGTTGTAAGAAATTAGCACTATAGAAATTTCTTTAAGTTTTTTTATCATATTTTTATTTTACTTAAGGCGTTGTTTTTGAATAAATTTGCTTCTTTAATATATCTTCTTACCATTTCAGAGGATTTATGTCCTGTCATTGCCATGATACTTCTTTCTTCTGCGCCAGCTTCAGCTGCTGACGTAGCAAATCCTGATCTTAAACTATGTCCTGAATAATTTTTATTATCAACACCAGCCTTTGTTAGGTATTCCTTTATAATCAATGCAACAGATTGATCGGTTAACCTAATATTTGTCAAATTAACTCCTTTTGAAAATCTAACAAAAATAGGACCTTTTTTAATTTTCGATATATTTAACCAATTTTTTAGGTTTTTGACTGGACAGTATAAATAATTTTCAAAGTGGGGGATGCCTTTCGTAAAACCTTCGCCAAATTGATCTGTTTTAGATCTCTTGATATTGATTTTAACACCTTCAAATACAAAATCTAGATCTTCGAAATTTAAGGAAACAAGCTCATTCCTCCTAAATCCACCTGCAAATCCTATAAGTAAGAGTGCTTTATTTCTTAATTTTTTTAGATCTGGTTCTTCCAGTATATTTATTACATCAATAATTTCTTTCAAGTCATTGATTAATAATGGTTTTTTTCCATTTTGACTTACACCCTTAAGTCTTTTGATGCCCATAAAATTTTCTACAATTATTGGATGTTTTGTATCTAAGTAATGACCTTTTATCTTATGTATTACGCCTATGGAGACAAGTCTTCTTTTAATTGTGCTTGTTCTCACATTTTTACTAGAAAGATAAGTCAAATATAAAGATACGATTCTTGGTTCTGTCGGCAAGCTTTTAAATCCACTTTTAATACAGAATAATGTAAAATCTTCAAAATCAGATTTATAAGCTCTTACTGTATTCACAGACTTAGAATTCTTCAAATTTTTTAATGTTTCATCTTGTAGCTTCTTGATGTCTGTAATTATTTCACCCATATTTTTTTTTATTACTATTGATAACCATTAATTATCGTTAGTAATATATCAAGTGAAAGTTGCTGTCAACAGGTATAATTTAGAAGCTAATGATAAAGTTAATACTTCCAATTGCTATATTCATCGCTGTGGTATTTGGGATTTCGTACTTCTGGAATAATTCAAGCGCCCAAGAAAGAAAAAAAATCGCTTTAGGACTGCTAGCAGCTGTGTTATTAAGCCTAATATTAACAATTTATTTAATAATAGACTGATGAAGCTCAAAGGGACTAATTTTCAGCTAAAAGTATGGAATTATCTGAAGAAAATACCTCGTGGAAAGGTAAAAACCTACTCTGAAGTGGCTAAATCGATAGGAAAACCGCTTGCTGTGCGTGCTGTAGCAAATGCAATTGGAAAAAATCCTCTAGCTCCTCAAATTCCTTGCCATAGAGTGATCAGATCAGATGGATCCTTAGGCGGTTATTCTGGCAAAGGAGGCATTAAAACCAAAAGATTATTGCTAAAAAAAGAGGGTATAACGCTCTAGAATTGTTATTTGACGGGCGATCGGGTCTATTAGCCCCTACTTCATTATATTTTTTTCCCATACACCAGTCAGTTGTACTTTAAAATCAATGATTGCAAAAAAAACGCCCTCTACGGCCGTTTAAACGCTATATTCATTGTACGCAAAGCTCATAGAAATATTGATTATTGCTGCTTTTGGAATGTTCTAAAACACCGTATTTTTCTTGATTCTAGCATTCTACTGTTTAATA